>JAWVEV010000181.1:0-2512 GCA_033856535.1 Miltoncostaeaceae bacterium
TCTGACTGTCGAGGCCCCCGCGGCAGCGGTCGTGAGGCCGGCGCCCGCGCCGGCGTCCCGGGGCGGGCGGTGCCGTGGGGAAGCAAGTGGCCATCGCGACGACGGCCGACTGGCCCTACAGGGCGAGGAACGCCCCGCAGCCTGGGCGGGCGATGCCCGCTCGAGCTGCGATTGGCCACCGAGACGATGGCCGACCGGACCCCCGATGCAAAGGGGCCCGGCGGCCCCCGAAGGAGCGGCGCGCGCAACCACCGGCGCCGGCGCGGCGCTCCCTGGGCAAGAGCGCGTCTGGTCTTGGCACACCCGCCCGCGACGGGCTGGTCGGTCATGACGCTCAGAGCTTCTCCAAGGGGCAGGGCCTCGGGAAGCTGGCGCCCTGCACGATCTGCGGCGGTCCCGGCCAGGGCAGGCGCGCCGAGCTCCGCCTTTCCCACCGCCCCTGGGCCTCGCGACGCAGCCCGGGCCAGGCGCAGGAGCCGGGCCGCGGGTGAGGTCTGGGGCGCACAGGACCTGCAGGCGCGCCAGGTGGACGTCCAGGGCGCGGGCCGGGCCGCCGGCACGCCGTCTTGGGCCGGTGCCGCCGTCTCCGACGCCCACGCCGCCCTCACCTCCGTCGCGAGCCGAACCCGGGTCGGCCGATCCCTCCGGCGGACCACCCGCGCCCCGACAAAGCGGCTGACTCAGCCGGCGCGGGCAAGCAGGGCGTCGGCGGTCGCGCGCCCCGGGATCCCGCTCGGCTCGATCCCGACGGCCTCCTGGAAGGCCCGCACAGCGGCGGCCGTCGCGCGGTCGAATCGGCCGGTCGCCGCGCTCGCCGGGAGGATGCCGAGCGCCGCGAGCAGCAGCTGCACGGTCCGCGCCGGCAGGGCCGGCACCTCGGCCGCGATCAGCTCGCGGTAGCCGGCGGCGGGAAGGCGCCGGCTCGGCAGGCGGTCGGTCCGGGCGGGTGGGGCGAGGACCGGGCGGGGCGCGGTGGCGGCGTGCATCGGGGGCTCCGGGATCGGTGACATCGTCACGTCGATGATCGGCCCGCGCGGGGGCGCGGACCATCGGGCACCACCCTGATCCAGCCCGCCTCCGACCCCCATGTTCCGGGCCTCCCGTCAGGGACGGGCGGGGGTTCTCACCGATGGTGGCGGGGCCGTCGTAGTGTGAGCGTGGTGCGGCCTCCGCCCGTCCCGGCGGTCCCGCAGCCGAGGAGCCCCCTTGCAGATGCCACCACCCTCGGCCTCGCACGCCCTGCGTGCCGAGGCGTTCCGCCGCTCCGATCAGGACTCCATGCTGCTCGGCGTCTGCGCCGGCGTCGGCCGCGCCCTGGGGGTCGCGCCGATCTGGGTGCGCCTGGGCGCGCTCGCACTTGTGGCGATCCTGCCGGCGCTCGGCGTGCTGGTGTACGCGCTGCTCGGAGTGGTCGTCCGGCGCGAGGACGGGCGCCTGGCCCTGGGCGGCAGCCCGCCCGACTCGCGCGAGACCGTGGTCGGCTGGGGCCTGGTCGCGCTGGCCCTCATCGGGGCGAGCGGCGCCGGCGAGGGCTTCCTCCTGACCACCTCGAGCCCGCTCCTCCTGCTGGCGTGCGCCGCGGCCGCGGCGGTCGTGGCCCAGACCGCGCGGCGGCGATCTCAGCGCGGTGAGGAGGGTGTCCAGGCCGCGCCGGCGCCCTCCCCCGCTCCTCCTCCGCCGCCCGCCCCCGCCCCGGCTCCGGCTCCGGGCCCGGAGCGCCTGATGCTCGAGGCATCGAACGGCGAGACCGTGATCGGCCACGCCGAGACCATGGAGATCCCGGAGATCGAGGAGCCGACGGCCACCGGCCCGAGGGCCGCCGCCCAGCCCGCTCCCGGGCCCACCGCGGCGACCGCCGCCCCGGCCGCCCCGCCCCGCGGACCCTCGCTCTTCTGGATCGGCGTCGGCGTGCTCGTGCTGGTCGGGTTCGCCGGCATCCTGGTCGCGCCCATCGGGCTCTCGACGGGCGGCGCGTCGAACGTGATCGCCTCGGGCGCCGGCATCCTGGGCCTGCTCGCCCTGGCCGGCGTCGTCACGGCCATCGCCGGCGCCGGCCGGCGCCACGCGGGCGGCCTGCTCGCGCTCGCGCTGGTCACGGGGGTCCTCGCGGTCGGGCTGGCGTCGGTGCACGACCAGGTGGGCTCGCAGCCCACGGTCACCTGGCTGTTCGAGCGCGTCGCCGACCTCCTCTGGGTCAACCGGTAGCCGATCCGGTGGCGGAGCCCGCATCGCCCACGCGCCAGCAGGTCGCCCGGTCGGGATCCGACCGGGCGCTGCTCGGCGTCTGCGGAGGGATCGGCGCCGCGCTCGGGATCGACTCGGTCCTGGTGCGGTTGATCTTCGTCGTGGCCGCCGCGCTCGGCGGGGCGGGCGTGGCGATCTACGCCGCGGCGGCGATCGCGCTTCCGGGCTCGCCCGAGCGCCGGCCGGCCCGGGCCGACGGGCTCCAGACCGCCACCGCCACCACGGTCCTGGTGGGCGCGGAGCTGCTGCTCGTCGACCGCGTCGGGCT
>JAWVEV010000182.1:0-14350 GCA_033856535.1 Miltoncostaeaceae bacterium
GCGGCAAGCTGGACCGTGAAATGCCCCTCGGCGCAGGCCAGCTCGAGCGCGGTTCCGATCGGGCCGGGCGGCAGCAGGTCGAGCGTCTGCCGGTACTTGAGCGACTCGTACGGGTGCGTGTACCGCCAGGGGTCGGCCCCGGTCGCGAAGAGGGTCTCGAAGTGGTCACGGTTCCGGCCCGCCGTCGCCGCCTGGGCGGCGCGGGTCGGGTCGCCCGCCTCCCGGGCCCCCTCCGCCGCGGGGGCGGAGATCCGCGGGATCCAGTCCGGGTCGTACTCCGCCCGGGTCGGCGCCACCGCCTCGGTCCGCGGCTCCCCCGCCGCGTCCGCCGCGCGGGCGAGCGCCGCGGCGGCCGCGGCGGGCAGCGCGGCGCGCCGGTTCGGAGCGCCGCCGATGGCCAGGGGCCAGCGCCGCCCGAGCACCAGCCGGTCCGGCTCCGGGACCCGCGGGCCGGCCGACGCGGCGGCCGCGGCCAGGCGGTCGCGCAACCCGCCGGGAGCCTCGGGCGGACGGCCCACGATCCCCTCGCGGACCGCGATGCGGCAGAGCTCGAAGGCGCTCGCGGTGGTGACCGCGGCGCGGATCGCCTGGGCCCTCACCAGCCCGCCCTCGGCCGGGATCTCGACGACGCCGAGGCCCGCGCCGCCCACGGTGGCGATCACCCGCAGCGCGATGCCGTCGACCTCGACGTCCGGGACCGCGGCCGCGACCTCGACGGCGATCACGCCGTCGGGGGCCCGCCGCCTCCCGCCGGGCGCCTCGTCCCCCTGCGACGGGTCGTAGAAGCGACCGCCATCCCAGTCCGGGCGGTCCCAGAGCTCGCGCAGCATCGCGGTCCACCCGTCCCGGTCGTGCGCCTCCCGCGCCTCCGCGTCGAGCGCGCGCCCGCCGGCGAAGAACCGGCCGAGCAGCTCCCAGGCGTGCTCCGCCGCGACGGCGTCGGCGATCGCCCGCCCGGGCACGGCGCCGTCGCAGACCGGCAGCTCGATCAGGCCGAGCGGCTCGCCGCCCGCCGCGACCGCCACCTGCAGACGCTCGACGCCGCGGGGCGGGTACACGTCCGCGATCGACAGGAGGGCGTCCGCGCCCACCGCGTGGCGGCGCCCGGCCGTGGCCGGCCCCCGCGCCTCGCGCAGCGCCATGCGCTCCAGCGCCACGGCCGCGCGGCGGGCGAGCATCGGCGTGCCGTTGCGCTCCTCGAGCGCGTCGAGGAAGTCGCGCAGGGCCGCCTCCACCGTCGGCCAGACCGCGACCCAGTCCGCCGGGAGGCGGCCCGCGCCGTACGGGATCGACTGCCGCAGGGTCTCGGCGACCTCGGTCGGGTCGAGGTCGATGGGATCGCCGCCGCGCAGCACGTCGAGCAGCGGGCGGGCGTCGCGGCCGAGGGCGATCTCCGCGCCGGCGCACCACACCGCGAAGATCCAGCGCCGGGCGGGCTCCACGTCGACGCCGGCCGCGTCGGCGGGGTCGGGGTCGGCCACCCGCCTGTCGGGGCCCGCCCCGTTGGCGAGCACCCGCAGGCTCGACTCCAGGAGGCGGTCGGAGCGGAGCGAGACCGACCCGGGGCGCATGCGGTAGTACGCGAGCGTCCGCGGGACCCTGCCGAACAGCGCCCCGGTGCGCGCCACCCGCTGCCAGAGGTCCCAGTCCTCGGCGTGGGGGTACGCCGGGTCGAAGCCGCCGGCCTGGAGGACCCGCTCTCGGCGCACGACGCAGGAGTGGATCGAGAGCGCGCAGGCCCGCGCCAGCAGGGGGAAGAGATCGCCGGTCGCCGTGCAGCATTCACCGGCGCCGAGCGCGCCGTGGGCGTCGACGCGCGCCCAGCCGCAGTGGGCGCCGTCGAGCGCCGGGTCCTCGCGCAGCACGCCCGTGAGCGCCTCGAGGTACTCCGGCTCCAGCCAGTCGTCGGCGTCGAGGAACGCGAGCCAGTCGAAGCGCGCGGCGGCGATGCCGGCGTTGCGCGCCGCGGCCGGCCCGGTCGCCGGCCCGTCGATGACCCGGATGCGCGGATCGCGCGCGGCGAGCTCCTCGACCAGCGCGCGCGTGCGGTCACGCGAGCCGTCGTCGACGACCACGACCTCCCAGTCGTCGATCGTCTGGGCCCGCAGCGACTCCAGCGCCTCGCCGATGGTGCCCTCGGCGTCGCGCGCCGGCATCACCACGGAGACGCGCATCGCGCGCTGCGGGTCGGCCGCCACGCGGGGAGCGTAGCCGCAGGGCCGTCCTACGAGCGGGGCGTCGCCGCCGGGCCGGAGCCGCTTGGCGTGAAGCTGGTGCTGGTCGTCAGCAGCAGCCGGTCCAGGCCGACGCCGTCCTCGCGCATCCAGGCGTGCACGGTGTGCTCGCCGGCCGAGGGCACCGAGACGGCCACCTTCACCCAGCGCCAGGCCCCGGTCGGCACGGTCACGTTCTGGGCGGTCGCCGCGCCGTCGATGCCGGCGTGGAGCGTGTTGCCGTTCGAGATGCCGTACATGCGCAGCCACAGCTGGTAGGTGCCGGCCGCGGGGAAGCTCACGCGGTAGGCCAGCTCCGGGCTGGTCGTGGGGATCGAGCCGGTGATCCGGGCGCCGGTGTCGGGAAGGGCCTTCATCGCGTCGCCGGCCGAGCCGGAGGGGCTCTGACCCGCGAGCCAGTCCTTGCCGCCGCGCGCGACCCTCGCGTCGGGGTCCTCGGCCTCGACCACGGCCTGGCCGCCGGCGAAGGTCACGGCGCCGTCGCCGGGCGCGGGCGCCGCGGCCGTCGTGAAGCTCCAGCTCTGGGGCGCACCCAGCGGGTTGCCGGCGACGTCGGCGGCCGACCCGGCCACCGTCGCGGTGTACTGCGTCTGCGCGGCGAGATCGGCGCTCGGGTCCAGCGTGGCGACGGCGCCGCCGCCCGAGACCGCGACGCTCGCGGCCACGGCCGGCCCGCCGGCGGTCGGCGCCAGGCTCACGGTCGCGCCGGTCAGGGTCGCGGGGTCCATCGGCTCGGAGAAGGTCGCGACCACGTTCGCGCCGGCGGCCACGCCCGTCGCGCCGGGCGCGGGCGTCCGGCCGGTCACGGTCGGGGCGGTCGTGTCGGGGTCGGGGTCGCCCCCGCCCTCGCGCGGCGTCGCGGCCGGGCCGGTCCCGCTCGGCGTGAAGCCCGAGCCGGTCGTGAGCAGCAGCCGATCCAGGCTGAAGCCGTCCTCGCGCATCCAGACGTGCACGGTGTGCACGCCGGCGCTCGGGACGGTCACCGTCGCGCGTGCGCCCGTGAAGAGCGTGCCCACCCAGGTCCAGGCGCCGTACTGGTAGAGGTTGAGGTAGCTCGCCCCCAGGGCGCCGTCGAGCCCGGAGTGGACCGAGTTCCCGGCGCCGTCCGGGGCGCTCGCGCGGAGCCACAGGTAGTAGGTGCCGGCCGCCGGGAAGTCGACCCGGTAGCTCAGCTCCGGGCTGGTCGAGACCACGTCGCCGGTCGCGCCCGATCCGTTGTCGGGCACGACGCTCAGCGCGCCACCGGCCGAGCCGGCCGGACCGCCGGGCTGCCAGTTGTCGCCGGCGCGGCCGATCGCCCCGTCGGCGTCCTCGGCCTCGACCACGGCCTGCCCGCCGACGAAGGTCACCGCGCCGTTCGCGGGCGCCGAGGCGTCGGCGGTGATGAACGACCAGGTCTGGGTGCTCGCCAGGTCGTTCCCGGCCGCGTCCTCGGCGGCCGTCGTGACCGTGGCGGTGTACGCCGTCCCCGGCGCCAGGTCGGCGCTCGGGTTCAGCGTGAAGGTGGTGTTGCCGGCCGAGGCCGCGATGCTCGCCGGCACGGCGGCCCCGCCGGCGCTCGGGGCGAGGGTGAAGCTCGAGCCCGTGATCGAGCCCGGCGCCATCGCCTCGGAGAAGGTCGCGACCACATTGGTCGCGGCGGCGACGCCGGTGGCGCCCGCGGCCGGCTGGCGGCCGGTCAGGGTCGGCGGGGTGGTGTCGACCGCCGGCGCGTCACCGAGCTTCAGGATCACCGGGTCGGACACCGGGCCGGGCACGCCGCCGCTCACCAGGTGCGCGGTGACGTAGTTCAGGCCCACGTCCTTCGCGTCCGCGTCCGGCGTGGCGTGGAGCGTGATCGGCACGTTGACCGTGCCGCCGGCGCCGATCGTGAACGACACCTCGTCGAGCCGTACCGCGGTGTTGGCCTCCCAGGGGTCGAGGTCATAGCCGCCCCCCGGGACGTTCTTCACGTTGAGCTGACCCTCGGCCACGACGACCACGCCGGCCGCCCCGGCCGGGCCCGAGACCACCACGGTCTGGGACGCCGAGGACACGGCCGCGGGCGAGGCGCCCGAGAGGCGCGACAGCCCCGGCGCGCCGGGCGTCCCCGCGCTCGCCGTCGCGCGGCCGTCGGTCTTGCTGCCGGGCTTCAGCGAGATGTCGGTGGTGCGCTCGCCGCCGTTCGAGAAGCGCACCGTGAGGGTGGCGCCACTCAGCTCGGCGCCGCCGATCCCGCCGGCGTCCGGCGTCGGGTTGCCCGAGACGCCGCGGATCGAGGTGGGGTCGATGTCGATCGAGAAGCGCAGCGTGTCGCCGGGGTCGAACCCGCTCGTGTCCACGTCGAGCACGGAGTAGCCGGCGCCGATCGGCACCTGGTAGCCCGCGTGGGCCGAGAGGCCGCTCGAGGTGCCGGTGTCGACCGTGAACGACTTGCTGACGGTGTCGCCGGCGGGGGAGCCGTCGGCCGGGTCGAAGGCCAGGTCCGGCCACATCGCGGGCCCGTCGGCGAGGTCGATCGAGAACCCGGTGATGTCCTCGCCGGCGGTCGACGCGTTGCGCAGGCTGAAGCCGCCCGCCGTGTACGAGGACGCGGTGCCGATGGTCCGCCCGGGGTGCGCGATCGCCAGCGTGGCGGCCGCGGTCGGCGAGGGCGCCGGCTCGGCGCCGTTCGCCTCGCGCGCGACCACGACGGCGGCCAGCACGAGGCCGACCGCGGCGATGCGGCCCAACGGATTCGGCTTTCGGCGGGGGATCCGGAACCTCCGGGAAGACGCGACGGGGCGGGAGGGTGCCTCCGGACGGTAGAACGCCCACGTGCGCCCGGACATCGGACGAAGGTCGAGTTCGCCCCCAACCGGAGGACTCGTCAGCGCCGCGCCTAACCCGATGGCCAGACCCGAACTGGCCGCCCGAGCGTTCCGACGCACGCCCCCGCCTGCCTGAATCTGCGGCGGTCCATGCTCCCGTTGGAAAGGTCCTTCAAGGATGACGACTGAGAAGCGACGCCCTCGCGCCAGGCGGCGTGCCTTCGGCGCGCTCGCCGCCAGCGCCGCGATCGCCCTGGCGGGCGTCGGCGCCTACGCCGCCACGGCCCCCTCCGGCGCGGCCGGCGCGGAGGGTGACTTCCACGCTCAGGCGCTCCCCGGCGTCGCCTTCAAGGCGCCGCGCATCATCATCCGCGGCGACATCAACACCGCCGGCACCCCGATCCCGGCCGGCACCCCGGGCACCGTCGTGCCGGGCTTCGGCGTCTTCGACCCGCTCACCAGCACCGGGACGGTGCCGACCTCGATCGCGATCAGCCCGGTCAAGGTCGCCGGGAAGAAGCAGCTCTACGTCGCGACCCAGTACGGGAAGATCTTCGTCTTCAGCCTCGACGCGCAGCACAACGCGACGCTGGTCAACACGATCACGTCGATCTACGAGACGCCGAACCAGTCGTTCAACGGCGTCACGCCGAAGGCCAAGCTGGGCCGGCAGACCACCGGCATCGTGTTCGCGCCGGCCGACAAGCAGCCGGCCGACGGGAACGTGATCCTCTATGTCACGAACTCGGACCCGGACATCTTCGACGAGGCCGAGCCCGGCCAGTCCAAGGTCAACCCGAGCTCCGGCAGGATCAGCCGCCTCATCGTGAGCCCGACCGGCGTGGTGCTGCAGCGCATCGACATCGTCACCGGGCTGCCCCGTTCCGGCGAGAACCACTCGACCAACGGCATGGCCTTCGGCCCCGACGGCTGGCTCTACGTGGGCCAGGCCGGGAACACCAACGGCGGCGGCCAGAGCAAGCCGTTCGCCTGGTTCCCCGAGGTCCCGCTGGGCTCGTCGGTGATCCGGGTCAACGTCGACAAGGTCATGACCCTGCCGGGCAGCACGATCGACGTCAGCGTCGGCTCGCGCTTCAACTTCACCCACCCCTGCGGCGGCGGCACCGTGCCCAACGGCTGCACCGCGGAGTACACGCTCACCGGCAGCCCGCAGAACAACGGGACGAAGGCCGGCTTCCTCGAGATCTACGCCACCGGGTTCCGCAACCCGTACGACATGCTGTGGCACTCCAACGGCAAGCTCTACCTGAACGAGAACGAGGGCAACCCGGGCATCGGCCCGAAGCCCGGCTCGTCGGCCAACAACCCGACCGCCCCCTGCGGCCCGCTGCCGGCCGGTGACCTCGGCGAGGTCGGCGTCCACGCCGACCAGCTCTTCCACGTGATGCCGGGCCAGTACCACGGCCACCCGAACCCCTCGCGCGGCGAGTGCATCCACGAGGGCGGCGTGCAGCCGATCGGCAACTACTTCTTCGCCGCGGCCAGCACCGGCATCGCCGAGTACACGCCGTTCGTGTTCGGGCCGGCCCTCCAGGGCCAGCTCCTGACCACGAACTACGGCGTCACCCCCGGCGGCGGCAACGGCGACACGATCTCGCGCGTGAAGCTGTCGGCCGACGGGAACTCGGTGGTCGAGATCGACAACCAGTTCCTGACCGGGTTCAACGACCCCCTGGACGTGATCGTCGACGACGACGGCACCGTGATCGTGGCCGAGCACGGCTTCAAGAACGGGAACTTCGGCAAGATCAGCGTCCTCGACGCCCTCGGCAACTTCGTCTGCCCGGCGCCGGGGAACCCGGCCGACGTCGACTCGGACGGCGACGGCTTCAAGGACGCCGACGAGATCGCCGCCGGCGCCAACAACTGCAGCCCGTCGAGCACCCCGCCCGACGCCGACGGCGACAAGATCGCCGACGCGAACGACCCCGACGACGACAACGACGGGATCCCGGACGTCAGCGACAAGTTCCAGCTCGACGCCACCAACGGCGCGGGCACGACGCTGCCCTTCGTGCAGGACTTCATCGGGAGCGCCAACGGCGGCTACTTCGGCAGCGGCCTGAAGGGCGCCATGCTCTCGAGCAAGGGCGGCGGCGCGAAGCCCGGCAAGGCGAGCGCCGGCGCGGCCGGCGGCTACCTGGGCCTGACGGCCACCGCCGGGACCGCCCAGGGCGCGTCGAACAACCAGGACAACGCGTTCCAGCAGGGCTTCAAGCCGGCCGGCCCCGCCACGGTGAGCGCCATCGTCGGACAGCCCTTCGGCGCCTCCCCGAACCCGCAGGGCGGCGAGCTCGCCGGCATCTTCCTGGGCCCGGGCGAGGACGACTTCGTCCGCCTCTCGGTGCACGCGAACAACGGCAGCCCCGTGGTGGAGCTGGCCAGGGAGCAGGGCGGGACGTTCCAGCGCCTCGCCGCCGCGCCGCTCGCGCTGCCCCAGTCGAGCGTCCGGCTCTTCCTCGATCTCGACCCCGGCACGGACGCGGTGAAGGCCCGCTTCCAGGTCGGCACGGGCGCGGTCCAGGACCTCGGCACCGCCTTCTCGGTCCCGAGCTCGTGGCTCGACACGGTCGCCGCGGGCGTCATGGCCACCACCGCCAACAGCCCTCAGGCCGAGTTCTCCTTCATCTACGACGAGTTCCGGATCGAGAACGGCATCGCGATCCCGAAGCCGATCGACGGCGGCGGGCCCCCCGTGACCCAGCCGCGCGGGATCAAGGTCATCAACGGCCAGGTCTGCCGCGACGTCCCGGCCCCGGCCAAGCTCCGGGTCGGGAAGATCAAGCTCAGCGCGGCACAGATGCTGGCCACCCAGCGCGTCTCCCAGACGGCCCTGCGCCGCCTGGCCCTGATCGAGGCCCGCCTGGACGGCAAGCTCAAGGCGAGCGACATCTGCGGCGGCGCCATCTCGGCCGACCTGCTCAACAAGGGCATCCAGACGGCGACGGGCGCCACCAACGAGCTGGTCGCGTCCAATCCGGCGGTCGTCCCGGCCGTGAAGACGGCCAAGGGCCGCACCAAGGTCCGGCTCACCGCCAAGCAGCTACTCATCAACCAGCGCGTCGCCCAGGCGGCCGTCCTGCGCGCCGCCGCGATCGAGGCCCGCCTTCGCGCCGGCCTGACCGGCGGCGACCTGAAGCCGGGCGTCATCGGTCCGGGCCAGCTGGCCCAGGGGCTGCGAATCGTCTCGGCCCGGCAGGTCGGCAAGGCGGCGGCCGCCACGCGGACCCGAGTCGCCCGCGGCAGCACCGGCAGCGCCGCCAACATCCGGGTGAGCCGCAGGCAGCTGGAGATCAACCACAAGATCGCCCTGGCCGCCCTGCGCCGCACCAACCTGCTGGCCGCCCGCCTGGAGACCGGCCTGCTGCGCGGCGACTTCAAGCGCGGCAGCATCGGCGTCGCCAGCCTGGACCCGAGCCTCCGCTCGTAGCTTCGGGAAAGCCCCCGGAGACCCGTCCCGAGAGGGCGGGTCTCCGGGGGCTCCGGCAGGCCATGGCGGGAAACCGCCGAACTCGCCATCCGTGAGGTCGAAGGGGGCGCTACCGTAGGCCCGTCCGGCGGGCGGAGGGCGTGCCCACGGGCGACTGGACGGATGGCCAGTGGCCGGAACTAGTCGCCTGAGCCTTCCTCGGCCGCATCACACCTGCCTCAATTGACCGTAGGTCCACACCCGTTGGAAAGGCGCACCGACATGACGACGATGCTCCGGCGCCCCGTGGCGCGCAGGCGCGCCATCGGCACGCTCGCGGCGGCGGCCGCCGCCGCCCTGATCGCCGGCGGCTCGTCCGCGAACGCCGCGCCGATCCCCACCGTGCTCGACTTCAACGCGCCGGTCGCGGGCACCGTGGGCGACAAGGACGGCGAGGGCACCGGCTTCGAGAGCGTCCAGCCCAACAAGAACGGCCCCGGGCACCTCCCGGCCAACCTGGACCTGGCGGGCGGCTTCCTGTCGCTGACCAGCACCGCCGGCGACACCGGGCGCACGGTGAACACGCAGGCCAACGCGCTGCAGGTGACGGTGAACGGGGCCGCCGGCTACACGGTCTCGGCCCTGATCGACGGGCCGCTGCCGGTGACCACGCCCTTCCAGTCGGCGGGCATCTTCGTCGGCCCGGACCAGGACAACTACATCAAGCTCGTGGCGAGCGTCGGCGGCACCGCCGAGGCCCCCGTGCCGCGCTTCCAGCTCGCGACCGAGACCGGCGCGGTGCTGAGCCAGGTGAACGTGCCGGCCGCGATCGACACGGCCAATGCGATCCAGGTGCTCCTGACCGTCGGCCCGGACGGCGCCGTGACGGCCACCGCGATCGTCGACGGGGTCAACACCCCGATCGGCAGCACCAGCCTGCCGGGCCTCGGCTCGGGCAGCGACGAGGCCGGCATCGTGAGCACCAACATCGGCACGGGCGCGGCCCCCTTCACGACCAAGTTCGACAACTTCGCCGTCATGGCCCAGGGCCAGACCCCCGGCGGCGGCCCGCCGCCCTCCGGCAACGTGATCGCCTTCAAGCCCAAGCGGACCGTGATCCGCGGCAACGAGGGCGTCGGCGGCCTGGTCGTCCCGGGCTTCGGCGAGTTCGCCCAGCGGACGCTGCCCACCGGCATGGCCCGGAACCCGGTCACCAACCAGCTCTACGTGGCCACCCAGTTCGGGAAGATCTTCGTGTTCAACCTCGACGCGGACCACAACGCGACGCTGGTGAACACCATCAACAACATCTTCAACAAGCCGAACACGACCTTCAGCGGCGCGCCCCAGCCGGGGCAGGTCGGCCGCCAGGTCACCGGCATCAGCTTCGACCCGGCGCCCGAGGGCGGCAACGCGGTCCTGTACGTCGCCAACTCGGACCCGGAGATCTTCGAGGCCAACCTGCCCGGGACGTCCTCGGTGGACCCGAGCTCGGGCACGCTCACCAAGCTGGTCGTCGACGCCGCCGGCAACGTGGTGTCCGACACCGACCTGGTGAAGGGCCTCCCCCGCTCCGGCGAGAACCACGGCTCCAACGGGACGATGATCGGCCCGGACGGGTGGCTGTACCTGGCCCAGGGCGGCAACACGAACAACGGCGCCCAGAGCGAGCCGTTCAGCTTCTTCCCCGAGGTCCCGCTCTCGTCGTCGATCATCCGGATCAACGTCCACACGATCACCTCGACGATCGACGTGAGCAAGGGCTCGCGCTTCACCTTCACCAGCCCGCCGAGCACGGCCTACCAGCTGGCCGGCAGCGCCGCCGACAACGGGACCGTCCCGGGCAAGGTGGAGCTGTACGCCACCGGCTTCCGCAACCCGTACGACGTGCTCTGGCACAGCAACGGCAAGCTCTACACGTCCGAGAACGAGGCCAACCAGGGCTTCGGCCCCACCCCGGGCCCGGCCGACGGCTGCCCCGGCCCCTCGGTCGAGCAGGCCACCGGGCCGGACGAGTTCTTCCAGGTGCAGGCCGGCCAGTTCCACGGCCACCCGAACCCCTCGCGGAACCAGTGCACCGAGGGCGCCGGCGTGCAGCCGATCGAGGTGTTCGCGAACAACTCCTCGAGCACCGGCGTCGAGGAGTACACCTCGAACGCCTTCGGCGCGCTCCTCCAGGGCCAGGTCCTGGTGACCAACTACGCCCAGGGCGACAGCATCACGCGCCTCAAGCTGAACGCCGACGGCAGCGACGTGACCGAGAAGGCCACCCTGGCCACCGGGTTCAAGGACCCGGTCAACCTGCTGGTCTGGCCCGACGGCGCGATCCTCGTGGACGAGCACTCGACCGCCGGCGACAGCTTCGCCCAGGTGAGCGTGCTCGAGCCGGTCGCGATCCAGTGCCCGCAGCCCGGCAGCCCGCTGGTCGACTCCGACGGCGACGGCTTCCCGGACTTCGACGAGATCGCCAACGGGACCGACTTCTGCAACCCGGCCGACGCCCCGCGCGACTTCGACGGCGACGGCTTCTCGGACGGTCTCGACCCGGACGACGACAACGACGGGAAGATCGACGCGGCCGACCCGTTCCAGCTCGACCCGGCGAACGGCGGCAACACGCCGATCCCGTTCATCCGCGACTTCAACCAGAGCGACGCGGGCGGCTGGTACGGCACCGGCTTCGGCGGCATCCAGCTCTCGAGCAAGGGTGGCGGCCCGCTGGCCGGCCTGGTCAGCGCCGGCGGCGCCGGCGGCTTCATGGCGATCACCGCCACCGAGGGCACCAACCAGGGCGCCACGAACAGCCAGAACAACGCGCTGCAGCAGGGCTTCCGCGCCTCCGCGCCGGTCACGGTCAGCACCACGATCTCGAACCCGCTCAGCTCGGGTGCCCCGAAGGGCGGCGAGTCGGGCGGCATCTTCCTCGGCCCGAACGAGGACAACTACGTGAAGCTGGTGGTGCAGGCGAACGGCGGCAAGCCGGTCATCGAGCTCTCGACCGAGCAGAGCGGCACCTTCAAGGTGCACGCCAAGCCCGACCTCCCGCTGCCGCAGACCAGCGTCACGCTCTTCCTCGACGCGGACCCGGCCACGAACGCCGTGCGCGCCCGCTATCAGCTCGCCAACGCGCCGATCCAGACGATCGGGACGCTGAACATCCCGGAGAGCTGGCTCAAGTTCCCGACGGCCGCCGGCCTCCTGACGACCAAGACGGGCAGCACCAACCCGAACGTCTCCTTCGTCTTCGACGAGTTCACGCTGCGCGGCGGCACCTCCGTGCCGCGCGCCTCCGGCAACGACCTGGACGTGCCGCCCAAGGAGGGCGAGACCGTCATCCGCGACGGCGCCGTCTGCAAGGCCATCACGCCGCGCAAGGCGAACACCGGCCGCCGCGGGAAGATCACCCTCAGCGCCGGGCAGCTGCTCATCACCCAGCGGACGGCCCAGGCGGCCGTGCGCCGGCTGAACGCCGTGCAGAAGCGCCTGGTGGGCAAGGTCGGCACCCGCGACCTCTGCGGCGGGGCCTTCGAGGCCCGGCACTTCAACACCGGCATCGTGATCGGCAAGGGCGGCGTCCACACGCTGGAGCCGGCCAACCCGGCCAAGCTGGTGGTCGAGCCCGCCCGTCAGACGGAGGGCAAGAACGGCCTCGCCGGCGTCGCGCTCACCGCCCAGCAGCTGCTGATCAACCAGCGGATCTCGCAGGCCGCGGTGCGGCGCGCCAACGCGCTCGCCAAGCGCCTGGAGGACGGCCTGACCGGCGGCGACATCGTCAACGGGGCGATCACGGCCGGGAAGCTGGCCGAGGGCGCGAAGGTCCTGAAGGCCGGAAAGAGCCCGCGCGTGATCCCGCCGAGCCGCACGGTGCTGGAGCCGGCGAAGGCGAACCCGGGCGGCGCGGCCAACGTCTCGCTGACGGTGGCGCAGTTCCGGATCAACCAGCGAATCGCCCAGGCGGCGGTCCGTCGCGCGAACGCGTTGATGGATCTGCTTGAGAGCGGCCTCACCGGTGCCGACTTCAAGGCGAAGAGCATCACGCGCGTCGACCTCGCCGACGCCCTGCGTCCCTAGCACCCACGGAGCTACGATGAGCACTTCCGCGATCTCTGCGCGCGCCCGACGCGCGTGCGAGCCCAAGGAGCACATGGCATGAACCTGGTCACCTTCGGAACGGCCGTGCGTCGGTTCTGGGTGGTGGGGCTGGCCGTGTTCCTGGTCTGCTTCCTCGGCAGCCTCGCGGCCGCCTACCTGCCCGCGGAGCGCTACGAGTCGACGGCGTCGATCGTCGTGCGCCCGAGCGAGGACCTCGGCGCCAACATCCAGGGCGTCCGCTTCGTGCTCCCGTCGCTGGCCGCCCAGTCGACGACCGAGGACAACTTCGCGGCCGTCCAGGCGGCGCTGCCGCCGGCCCTCGAGGACTCCCCGTGGGACGTCAAGATCGCGACGGACCCCGAGGCCCTGCTGATGCTCATCACGGCCTCGTCGACCGACCCGCAGGTGGTGGCCCCGGTGGCCAATCGCTTCGCGAACCGCATCGTCACCCAGGGCCCGGACGACCCGCTGGTCGTGTTCAGCCTGCTCGAGCGGGCCACCAGGGTGAAGTCGACCGCCAGCGCCCGCACCGTGCTGGTGGTGGGCGGCCTGGCCCTCGGCATCATCCTCGGCATCCTGGCCATGCTGAGCGCCCACGCGCTGCGTCCGCGCATCGTGCGCGCCGAGGACGTCCGCCGGCTCGGCCTGGCGGTGCTCGGCGAGATCCCGGCCCACCGGCCCTTCCCCAAGCGCCCGTCCGAGGTCTTCTCGGCGCCCGAGAACGCGCCGCTGGCCGCCGAATACGAGCGCCTGCGGACCAACCTCGAGGTGTACCGCGCCCGCGGTGGCGGATCGGCCATCGCGTTCTCCTCCTTCGCGCCCGACGAGGGCTGCACCTCCACCACGGCCAACCTGGCCTGGGCGATCGGCGCGATCGGGCACGCGGTGACCGCGGTGGACGCGAACCTGCGGACCCCCGGCCTGCACGACCGCTTCGGCCAGACCAACGAGGGCGGCCTCTCGGCCGGCGCCGGCGCGGGCAACGGGCGCGCGATCCCGCGCGCGACCAGCCTGCCCTCCCTGGGCCTGGTGGTCGCCGGCGAGATCGACCGGCACCCGTCCGAGGTGATCAGCAACAACCTGGCCCCGCTCATCGCCGAGCTCGAGGGCGTCGGCGAGATGGTGCTGGTGGACACGCCGTCGCTCAGCGAGGCGGCCGACCCGCTGATGGTCGGCGCGATGACCCGCGCCGTCATCCTGGTGATCAGCGCGCGCCAGCGGACGCCCGCCGAGATCGAGGGCGCCGTCCAGGACTTCCGCGAGTCCGGCGCCGAGGTGCTCGGCGTCGTCCTCAACCGCGCCCGCTCGCGCTACCGCCGTCGCGGCCAGCAGGGGACCCCGCGCCGCCAGCGCGCCGCCAGCGGCGAGACCCGCCCGCGGCCGAGCGTGAAGCGGCCCGTGAGGAGCGGACGCCGCAAGTCATGAGCGACCCGGCCGCGGCCGGGCGGATCAGCGTCGTCATCCTGACGCAGGTCTACCGCCCGGAGCTCGGGGCCCTCGCGAACCGCATCCACCCGATCGCCCGGCATCTGCACGATGCCGGGCACCGGGTCTGCGTCGCGACGGGCATGCCGAACTACCCCAGGGGCGAGGTGTTCCCCGAGTACCGGGGGCGCCGCTTCATGCGGGAGGACATGGACGGCATCGAGGTGCTGCGCACCCTGTCGTACGTGACCCCGCGCAACCTCTCGAAGCGCGCGCAGCTGCGGAGCTACCTCAGCTTCGTGCCGGCGGTCTTCTGGAGCGCGATGCGCGCCGGCAAGGTCGACGTGGTGATGGTGACCTCGCCGCCGCTCTTCCCCGCC
>JAWVEV010000183.1:0-2941 GCA_033856535.1 Miltoncostaeaceae bacterium
CGGGGCCGCGCCGGGGTCCGCCGGCAGCACGGTCAGCGTCCCCAGGTCCTGGACGGGGTCGCCGCCCTGGACGACCTCCCAGCGCCAAGCGCCGGCGCCCGGCAGCTCCACCCGGGCGACGTAGTGGCCGATGGGGCCCTCCGCCCGCCCGGTGAAGACCCGCCGGCCGCCGCGGGTGACGACCGCGATGCCGGTGCCGGGGTCGGCCACCGGGGTCACGCCGTGCGAGCGCACTGGACGGCGTGAAGGCGTTCCTCGCCTACGCCTACGGCGCGGCGGCCCAGGGCGCCCTCGGGGCCCTGAACTACGCCCCGCTGCCGGCGGCGGTCGCCTCGGCGGCCGCGGCGAAGGCCGCGACGCTCTCCTAGGTCCCTCCCGGGCGCGTGGTGTCGGTCGGCGGCCCCTGCCGGCCGGCACCCCGGGGTCCCGCCGGGCGGGAGGCCGGGGGCTACCGATCCACGCGGTAGAGCCCGATCATGCCGTTGCGCATGTGGGACTCAACGTGGCAGTGGTAGTACCAGGTGCCCGCCGCGTCCTCGCGCCAGCGCACCCTGAGCGTGCTCGAGGGGCCGAGCAGCTCCGAGTCGACCGGGCTGCCGTGGCGCAGCCAGCGGTGCCCGTGGACGTGGAAGACATGGAAGTCGTCGCCGAGCGTCAGCACGTTCCACTGCACCAGCTCGCCGACGCGGGCCCGGTGCGTGGGCGTGTTGCCGATGAACGCGCGCCCGTTGATCGTGTCCAGCCCGCCGTGGTTCGAGAAGAACACGACGAACTCGCGGTCGGCCGCCGGCTCGCCGGGCTCGGCGATCACGATCGAGCCGTACATGCCGGCGGCGATCGACTCGTGCATGTGGTGCGAGTGGTCGTGGTACGGCCAGACGCCGTGGGAGTCGCGGCCGGCGAAGAGGCGGTAGGTGAACGTGCCGCCGGCCGGCACCTCGGCGCCCCGGCCGCTGCGGAAGGGGATGAACGCGCCGTCGCTCCCCGGCCCGTACTGGAATGCGTGGAAGTGCATCGAGTGCGGCCAGCGGTTCGCGCGGTCCAGGTTGCGGAAGTGGACCCGCACCTCGTCGCCGACCTCGGCCCGGATGGTCGGGCCCGGGATGCCCTCGTTGTCGCCGCTGCGCGAGTTGGGCCAGGGCCGGCGGAAGCCGGGGGTGAAGCGCCGGTAGACGATCGCCGGGAAGCGGTGGCTCTCCGGCGGCACCGGCTGGTCCATCACCGCGTCGCGGCCGTTGGCCGCGATGTCCCAGGTCGTGTTGACCGCGGCGATCCAGTACTCGCGGGTGCGGCCCGAGGGCGTCGTGTCGGGCCGCGGGACGGGCTCGGCGCCCACCAGGCGCGTCGGGGAACCGAGGACGGCGAACGAGGCCGCGCCGGCGGCGCCGCCCAGCAGCCGCCGCCGCGTGAACTTGGGAGGGGTCACGACCGGGCGATTCTATGGCCTTCCCGCGGCGGGGCCCGGGCACGGGCGGTTCACGGGGCCGCGTGACACCGCGGGGCGCCCGGCGCCCGGCTCAGCCGAGGAGCTGCGCGGCCCGGAGCCTGCGCTCGACCACGTCGTGCGCGACCTCGGAGAGCAGGCGGCGATGCCGCCGGGCATACCCGCGCAGGCGGGCGAAGGCCTCGTCCATCCCGAGGCCCACCTGCTCGGCGATGACGCCCTTGGCCTGCTCGATCACGATCCGGCTGTCAAGCGCCAGGTGCAGCTGCTCGGCGAGCGCCTGGGCATCGCGCGCGGCCCGGTGCTGCACGATCGCGATCGTGGCCACGTCGGCCAGGGCCTGGGCGGCGGCGATCTCCGGCGGGGCGAGGTGCCCGGGCGCGGTGCGAAAGAGGTTCAGCGCGCCCAGCACCCGCCCGCGCAGGCGCAGCGGCAGCGCATGGGCCGAGCGAAAGCCCGCCGCGGTCGCGACCGGCACGAACAGCGGCCAGCGCTCGGCGGCGCCGGCCATGTCCTCCACCTGCACCGGCTCGCCGCTGAGGTAGCACTCCAGGCACGGCCCCTCGGCGTTTTGGACCTGGAAGAGCTCGACGATCTCCATCGCCTCGTTGGTCGCGGCCATGAGCCGCAGCGCCCCCCGGCCGTCGGCCAGCAGCAGCCCGGCCGCGGCGGCGTCAAAGAGCTCCACGCAGCGCTCGCCCAGGCGCGCCAGCAGGTCGACCACGTCGAAGTCCTCGACCAGCGTGTCGGCCAGCTCGACGAAGGTCTGCGCCAGGCGCCCCTCGGCGATAATCATCGGCGACTCCCGTGCGGCTGACCGCTCATCACGCGCATCCTATGAAGCGAGCGGTGTCGGGGCACAGTCGTCCCCTCAGGGGCCGAGCCGAAGCCGGCGCGCCACGACCTCGCGGGCGACCTCGGCCAGCGGGCGATCCTCGGCGTAGGCGTGGGCGCGCAGGCGCACGGCGGCCGCGGCGATGCCGATCTCAAGCTGGGCCGAGATCATCCCGCAGGCCTGGTGGACCTCGGCCCGGGAGTCGCTGAGCGCCGCGAGCTCGCGCGCCAGCGCGCCCGGCGGCGCCTCGGCCTGCTGGGCCAGGATCCCGCTCACCACCACCCATGCCATCACCAGCGCGTCGGCGTGCTGGTCGTCGCTGAGCGGGCCGGGGCGCTCGCCGTGCAGGGTCAGGGCGCCCAGGCGCACGGCCCCCACACGCAGCGGGAAGGAAAACAGCGCCGCCGCCCCGGCGCCGAGCGCCGGTGGGGCGAAGCTCGGCCAGCGCGCGCGGCGCGGGGCGGCCAGGTCGGGCTCGGCGACCGGCGCGCCGCCCTGGTGCGCGTCGCGGCCCGGCCCCTCGCCGAGGGTGAGGCACAGATCCAGGATGCGCGCGGCAAGCGACCCGGAGGAGCACAGCGGCGCGCGCTGATCGGCCCCCTCCACCATCACGCCCGCGCCGGCGACGCCCACGGCCGCCGCGGCCAGCGCGCAGAGCCCGG
>JAWVEV010000184.1:0-3963 GCA_033856535.1 Miltoncostaeaceae bacterium
GGAGGCCGGCCAGATCCTGGGCGAGCAGCTCCTGGCCGTGGGCATCACCGGCGTCGAGATCACCGGGCGGGCCAAGCACTTCTATTCGATCTACGACAAGATGACCCGCAAGGACAAGGAGTTCAACGAGATCTACGACCTCACCGCGATGCGGGTGCTGGTCCCCTCGGTGAAGGACTGCTACGGCACGGTGGGCATCGTCCACTCGCTGTGGAAGCCCATGCCCGGCCGCTTCAAGGACTTCGTGGCGATGCCGCGGCTCAACATGTACCAGAGCCTGCACACCACGGTGCTCGGACCCCAGGGCAAGCCGCTCGAGATCCAGATCCGGACCTACGAGATGCACGCCACCGCCGAGTACGGCGTGGCGGCGCACTGGCTCTACAAGGAGGGCAGCCGCGGCGGCACCGGCAACGGCCCCCAGCCGGCGTGGGTCTCGCGGATGATGGACTGGCAGCGCGACACGCCCGACCCGGCCGAGTTCCTGGACACGCTGCGCAACGACCTCTACTTCGACGAGGTCTACGTCTTCACGCCCAAGGGCGAGGTGCGCGACCTGCCGGCCGGCTCCACGCCGCTCGACTTCGCGTACGACGTGCACACCGACGTCGGCCACCGCTGCGTGGGCGCCAAGGTCAACGGGCGGATCGTGCCGCTCACCTACACGCTGGTCTCCGGCGACTTCGTCGAGATCCTGACCTCGAAGGCCCCGCGCGGCCCGAGCCGCGACTGGCTCAACCTGGTCAAGACCTCCAAGGCGCGGTCGAAGATCACCCAGTTCTTCCGGAAGGAGCGCCGGGAGGACGCCGAGCACCGCGGCCGCGAGCTGCTGCAGGAGCACCTGCGCAAGGCCGGCCTGCCCAGCCAGCGCGTGGCCGGCTCACCGCTGCTGCTCGAGGTCATCCAGGAGATGGGCTTCCGGAAGGCCGACGACGCCTACATCTCGCTGGGCCTCGGCAAGACCTCGGTCCAGACCGTGGTGAACAAGGTCATGCACCGGCTGAAGGCCGGGCAGTCGGTCGCCGACGACTCCGCGACCAGCACCACGTCGCGCGGGCGCCGGACCCAGGCCGCGACCCCCTCGAGCGACATGGGGATCGAGATCGACGGCCTTGCCGACGTGCTCGTGCGCATGGCGAAGTGCTGCAAGCCGGTGCCGGGCGACACGATCCTGGGCTACATCAGCCTGGGGCGCGGCATCACGATCCACCGCGGGGACTGCCCGAACGTGAAGGCGCTCAAGAAGAGCCCCGAGCGCTTCACCGAGGTGTCCTGGATCGGGGACGCCAAGCGCTCCTTTCGGGTCGAGGTAGCGATCGACGCGTGGGACCGCTCGAGGTTGCTCGAGGACCTTTGCAGGACATTCTCCGAGAGCGGGGTGAACATCGTCTCGGCGAACTGCCACGCCGAGGACCAGATGGTCCACGACCGCTTCGTGGTCGACGTGGGGGACATCGAGACGCTGAAGACCGTGATCGGCGCGCTGCGCAACGTCGACTCGGTTTTCGACGCCTACCGGGTGACGCCGGGAACGTAGGCCGGGGGGGCGCGCCGCGCCCGTCCGGGGCGTCCGGGGGTGCGTGATAGCCTCGCCCCCCGAATGGACTGGCTGGACCTTCTGACGCCGTCGGCGGCCGTCCTCGCCCTCTTCATCGCGATCGGCCTCATCGTGCAGTCGATTCGGCACGGTCGCGCGATCCGCCGGCTCGAGCAGGGGCTGGCGCAAGCGGGCGGGGTGGCGGTCGAGGCATCCCTCGAGCGCATCCAGCAGCTGCAGGCCCGGGCGAACATCTCGAGCGGCGAGGCGATGCCGCCGAGCGCCCTGCTGCGGCGCGCCGGCGTGATCGTCGCGGCGGTCGTCGCGGTCCTCGTGATCGGCGGCCTCACCTGGGCCTTCTTCCTGCGCGGCGGGAGCGGCGACGACGCCCTGGCCGGCAACGGAAACGACAAGACGATCTCCACGCCCTCGGGCCCGCCGCAGGTCCCGCCGGACCAGAGCACGGTGCCCGACGATCTGCCCCCGCTCGAGAACAAGAGCCTCTACGACGTCGCCGTGCTGAACGCGACCGACGTGTCGGGCCTGGCGGGCAACGTGATCAAGCCCCGCGTCGAGAACGAGGGCTACACGGTGCCGTACATCGGCGACGCCCCCGACAAGGGCATCGCCACGTCGGTCGTGATGTACGCGAAGGGCCAGAAGCGGCTGGGCCAGAACCTGGCCGACGACCTCGGGATCGCCGACGCGACCCCGCTCGACGGGCTCTCGGAGGATCAGATCGGCGGCGCCGACGCCGTGGTGCTGGTGGGGCAGGACCTCGCCGGCACGGCTGCGGACGACACCGAGCCATAGACCGCCAGACGGCCGTCAGGGTTTGCCCTGAAAGGCCTGTCGCGCTCCCCTAGGCGGGGCCGAGCGGGTGGGGTATCCTCCAGACCCGCTCGACTTCGTGCCGATCGGCACGAGAGAAGGGAGACCAGATCATGGCTCTCTATCCGGCGTCTGCCGTCGCGGAAGCTCGCGTGCAGGCGCACCGACTCCGGCTCACGCGGTTTCAGGTTTACGCCTGCCGCTACTGCCGTGAGGCGATCAAGGTCACGAGCGCGCACTACCTGCCGGACGCCTGCGGTTCGTGCGGCACCTCCACCTGGGAGGACGACGGTCGGTGCGCGGACTGGCTGCATTGCGACGCCGTACGCCGTCCCGGCGTGCGGGGTCGAGCCCACTGTCATGCCTGCGGGTCCAGCGTCTGGACCCTCGTGAGCATGACGCGGGCCCCTCGCGGCTGAGCGGAAGGATCCACCGGCCGTCGGGCCGGTGAGCGAATCGGGGCCCGGGACCCACGTCTCGGGCCTCCGCTTCGCGCGCCGGAACGCGCGAGGCGGTCGGGGAAGATGCCGGCCCCGCCCGCCGTTCACCAGGCGGCGGGCGGGCCAGCGAGGGCGGCGGGCCGGGGCGAGGGCCCTGCCGCCTTGGCCGCCGCGTCCGAACAGCGACCGGGGCCAGTCTCGTCAGCCCGGCGGCCGCCCGTGTGGCCGGCCGGTGAATCGTCGGTGAAGCTCCTGTGAACCGCTGCTCGGGGCGGGCCTCGGCCGCCCCGCGGCGTCAGCCCGGCGCGCCGAAGCCTCCGCCGCCGGGAGTCTCGATCCCGAGGACGTCGCCCGCCGCGAGCCGGCCGCGCCACTTGGAGGGCAGCTCCTCGCCGTTGAGGGTCGTCCGCCCGGGCGCCCCGTCGGCGCCGCCGTCGCGGCCGGCCGGCGCGCGCCGCCGCCGCTCGGCGATCACCGAGGCCTCCAGGTCGACCAGCGCGCGCAGGCGCCGCTCGACGCCGTCCCCGCCGCGGTGGCGGCCGGCGCCGCCCGAGCCCCGCCGCAGCCGGTAGGCCTCGACGCGCACCGGGAAGGCGGCCTCGAGGGCCTCGATCGGCGTGTTGAGCGTGTTGCTCATCGCCACGTGCACCCCGGACGGGCCGTCGGCGTTCGGCGAGGCGCCCTGGCCGCCGCCGATGGTCTCGTAGTAGGTCCGCCCGGGCGCGCCGAGGGTCAGGTTGTTCATGGTCCCCTGGCCCTGGGCGGGCACGGCGACCGCCGCGCCGAGCGCGGCGAAGACGGCGTCGACGATCCGGCTGCTGGTCTCCACGTTGCCGCCGGCGACCGCGGACGGCGGCCGCGCGTTGACCAGCGAGCCGGCCGGCGCGACGACCTCGACCGGGGCGAAGGCGCCGGCCGAGGCGGGGATGTCCGGGTCGGTCACCGCGCGCACGACGAAGTAGACGGCCGAGCGGGTGACGGCCAGCGGGCAGTTGCAGTTGCCCGGGCCGGCGGGGTCGGTCCCGGTGAAGTCGACCCGCATCCGCTCGCCGTCGATCGTCACGGCGACGCGGATCCAGAGGTCGGCGTCGGTCGCGCCGTCGCCCTCCAGCGCCTCGGCCGCCTCGTGGCGGCCGTCGGGCATCTCGGCGATCG
>JAWVEV010000185.1:0-15556 GCA_033856535.1 Miltoncostaeaceae bacterium
CGGTGCCGGCGCGCCATTGCGTTCGGCGCGGAAGCCGCGCAGGCGCAGGGAGTTCGCGACGACGAAGAGGCTCGACGCGGCCATCGCCGCCCCGGCGATCATCGGGTTGAGCAAGCCCAGCGCGGCCAACGGCAGCGCGGCGATGTTGTAGGCGAAGGCCCAGAACAGGTTGCCCCGGATGGTCGCGAGCGTCCGCCGGGAGAGCCGGATCGCGTCGCCGGCGGCGCGCAGGTCGCCCGAGACCAGGGTCAGGTCGGACGCCTCGATCGCCACGTCGGTGCCGGTGCCGATCGCCAGGCCGAGGTCGGCCTGCGCCAGCGCCGGCGCGTCGTTCACCCCGTCGCCGACCATCGCCACGACCCGGCCCTCGCCCTGCAGCCGCCGCACGACCGCCGCCTTCTCCGCCGGCAGCACCTCCGCGATCACCTCGTCGATCCCGACCTCGGCGGCGACGGCGGCGGCCGTGGTCGCGTTGTCGCCGGTCAGGAGCACCGGCCGCAGGCCGAGCCCGCGCAGCGCCGCCACCGCCTCGCGGCTGGTCGGCTTCACCCGGTCGGCCACCCCCAGCACCGCCCGCGCCCGCCCGTCCCAGGCCACCGCGATCGCGGTGCGCCCGCCCGCCTCGATCTCGGCCCGCGCGGCCTCCAGCTCGCCCGGGAGCGCCAGCCCCCACTCGGCCAGCAGCGCCGGCCGGCCGACGACCACCGCGTGGCCCTCGACGATCCCCTCCACGCCCAGGCCCTCGCGGTTCGCGAAGCCCTCGACCGCAGGGAGCCGGCCGGCGGCGCCCCGCGCCACCGCCCGCGCGACCGGGTGCTCCGACGCCGCCTCGACCGCGCCCGCCAGTCGCAGCGCCTCATCCGGGTCCTGCCCCTCGGCCACCCTCACGTCGGTCAGCGCCATCTCGCCGCTCGTCACCGTGCCGGTCTTGTCGAGCACGATCGTGTCGACGCGGCGGGTCGACTCCAGCACCTCCGGCCCCTTGATGAGCAGGCCGAGCTGCGCCCCGCGCCCGGTGCCGACCAGCAGCGCCGTCGGCGTCGCGAGCCCGAGCGCGCAGGGGCAGGCGATGATCAGCACCGCCACCGCGGCCGCGAACGCGAAGGTCGCGCCGGCGCCGTTGGCCAGCCAGAAGCCGAGCGTCGCCGCGGCCAGCAGGATCACGACCGGCACGAAGATGCCTGCCACCCGGTCGGCCAGCCGCTGGACCGGCGCCTTGCCGGACTGCGCCTCGGTCACCAGGCGCCCGATCTGCGCCAGCGCGGTCTCGGCACCGACCCGCGTCGCGCGCACCACCAGCCGCCCGCCGGCGTTCACCGTCGCGCCGGCCACCTCGTCGCCCGGCCCCACCTCGACCGGCACGCTCTCGCCGGTCAGGAGCGACCGGTCGACCGCCGAGGAGCCCTCCTCGACCAGGCCGTCCGTCGCGATCCGCTCGCCGGGCCGCACCACGAAGCGGTCGCCCACGACCAGCCCGTCGATCGGCACGCGCCGCTCGACGCCGTCCGCGCCCAGGACCGACGCCTCCTTGGCGCCCAGCTCCAGCAGCGCCCGCAGGGCCGCGCCCGACCGTCGCTTGGCGCGCGCCTCGAAGTACCGGCCGGCGAGCAGGAAGGTGGTGACCACCGCGGCCACCTCCAGGTAGATGTGGTCGCTCGCCGCGTTCGGGTCGAGCACCCACTCGAACGGCATCCGCATGCCGGGGTCGCCGGCGCCCAGGAAGAACAGCGCCACGACCGACCAGCCCAGCGCCGCCAGCGTGCCGAGCGAGATCAGGGTGTCCATCGTCGCCGCGCCGTGGCGCAGGTTGAGCCACGCCGCGCGGTGGAACGGCCACGCGCCCCAGGCGACGACGGGCACCGCCAGCTGCAGCGCGAGCCACTGCCAATGGTCGAACTGCAGCGCCGGGATCATCGAGAGCAGGAGCACCGGCAGCGCCAGGACGGCCGAGCCCACGAGCCGGCGCAGCAGCGATGCGGTCTCGTCGGGCGGGGTCTCCCCCGCCGCGGCCGCCGGCTCGGCCGACGGAAGGGTCGCGCCGTAGCCGATCGCCCGCACGGTCTCCAGCAGCTGCTCGGGCGCGACCGCGCCCGGGTCGAAGCTGACCGACGCGCGCTCGGTCGCGTAGTTGACCGTCGCCTCGACGCCCTCGAGCTTGTTCAGCCGCTTCTCGATCCGGCTGGCGCACGAGGCGCAGGTCATGCCGGTGATCGGAAGCTCGAGGCGCTCCGGGGCGGTGCTCACCGCGGCACCTCGAGCGTGTGGGCGACGGTCCGCACCGTCCCATGGTGGCGGAACTGCAGGAAGAGGCGGTAGCGCCCGGCCGAGGGGAACTCGGCGGCGAACCGGATCGTCCCGGGGTCGGAGCCCTCCTCGGGGTGCACGTGCAGGAAGGCCAGATCGCCCTCGCGCAGCGCCACCAGGTGGCCGTCGGCGCCGAGGTACCGCTGCAGGTCCGTCACCGGGGCGCCGTCGCGGCTCACCTCGTAGGTGAGGGCCGACGCGGCGCCGGCGCGGACGCCGTGCGCGTCGAGCATCACCGTGTACCCGGCCGTCGCGTCCTCGTGCGCCGGCGGCGGGAGCGGCTGCGGCGCGTACGCCCCCGCCGCGTGCAGGTCGGTCGCGAGCGTGCGCGCCGCGCCGCGCGCGCGGAAGTCGGCGTACGCCCGGTAGACGCCGCCCTCGGGCAGCGTCGTCGTCACGCTCCAGCGGCCGGTGGCGTCCATGCGCGGGTGCAGGTGCTGGTAGCCGGTCAGATCCCGGCGGACCACGATCAGGTGCATGCGCTTCTGGTGCCCGACCGCGAACCGGCGCACGGCGCGCCCATCCGGACCCACGATGCGGAAGGCGATCTCGGCCCGCTCGCCGGCCCTCAGCGACGTCCGCTCGGGCACCAGCGCGTAGCCGTCCTCGGCAACGGCGAGCCCGGCCGGCCCATGGCCGGCCTCGTGCCCCGTCGCCGCCCCGTGCGCGTCGCCGTGCCCCGCCGCCCTCCCGTGGCCCATCGGCTCGTCGGCGTCGCGCAGCGGCGCGATCGCCCCGCCGGCGAGCGCCGCCGCCCCGAAGGTCACCCCCGCCGCGGCGGCGAAGGCCGCGAGCTTCGAGGGGGTCCTCACAGCGGGCGGCCCTCGTAGCCGGCCTCCTCGACCGCCGCGAGCACGGCGCCGTCGGCGAAGCCGTCACCCCGGACGGTCACCCGCCCGGCTGCCAGGTCGACCTCGACGGCGCCGACGCCCGGGACCGCCCCCACCTCGTCGCTCACCGCGGCGACGCAGTGCGCGCAGCTCATGCCCTCGACGGCGTAGACCCGCTCGACCCGCTCCGGCATCGTGCCTCCATTACTCAGGGGGAGTACCCAACAAACGCAGGCTGGCATACTGGCACGGTGTATGTCAATGGCCGCCGCTTCGCGCCGGCCTACACGGCGCTGTTCCGCTCCGCGTCCGAGCGTTCCGCGTCCCCCGACGGAGGCTCCTTGCCTCCCACGTCGAGGCGGAAGGGCGGGTAGTCGTCGCGCATCAGCGCCACGTAGACGATCACCCGGTAGGTCCAGCGCTGGAAGCCCATCACGAGGTCGAAGATCTCGCGCGGGTAGCGCTTGCGGAACAGGAGCATCACGCCCGCGATCAGGACCAGGATCGCGAGCAGGCCGCCCCCGCCCCAGCCCGCGCTGAAGCGGACGCTGACGTCGCTGGCCCAGAAGAGGAAGCCGCCCGGAGGGCCGCCCAGAACGAAGAGCACGAGCAGGTGCGGGATGGCCAGCAGCCACGACTTGACCAGCACCAACCCGCGCGAGAGGCGCTCGGGGTACTCGAGCGCGAGCGTCGCCGGGTAGTCCGGCGCCGGCCCGAGGGTGAAGGGCGGGTAGCGGTCGGTTCCGAGCGCTCCGTAGGCGTAGTAGTTCACCCGCCAGGACCACCGCAGCACGCCGAGGGTGAAGTCCCAGAGGGCGCGCGGATATCGCGCCGTGAACAGGATCGCGAAGAACGCGATGACGCCGACCACGATGCAGGCGAGGAACAGCGCCAGCAGGACCAGGAGGTGCGGGAGGACCAGGAGCCACTTGACCAGCCAGAGCCCCCGGCTGAGATCGGGATCCAGCTCGCCCTCGATGCGCAGGGGGTGCCGGGGCACGGCGCGGCGCGCCGGCGCCGCCGGCGCCGCCGGCGCCGTCGGTGTCGCGGGTGCCGGCGCCGGGGCGGTCGCCGCGGCCGGCGCGGCCCGCGGCGGGCCCCGCCGACGGATGCCGAACACGACCATGGCCACGCCGCCCCCGAGGAGGGCCAGCCCGGCGAGGAGGAGGGCCAGCGCGAAGACGAGCAGGTGCTCGATGCGCAGGCCGAGCGTCAGGTCGGCAACGACGCCCGGGCTCCCGTCGGCGTTCATCACGACCAGCACCCAGGAGCCCTCGCGCAGGTCCCAGTCGATCCGCCGCTCTCCGGCGCCCTCCGCGCGCGCCGCCCAGAAGTCCTGGGCCCCGGGGCGGGCCGGCGCCCGCGTGCCCGACCGCGCCGCATAGACCGGGCGCAGCGGGTCGTACTCGACGTCCTCGACCTCGTGGTGCGGCACCCCGCGCAGGTAGGCGTCCACCGCGCGCTCCGGCCCGATGCCGATGAAGACCGGCCGGGGCCCGTCGGCGATCACCCGCACCCGGGCGAGGTCGCCCAGGTCGCCCTCGATCCCCCGATCGGTCCCGAGGTCGATGTCCTCCGAGGCCACCGCGTAGCCGGAGCTCTGGACCCGGTCGAGCGTGGTGGTGAAGTAGCCGTCGTCGCGCTGGGTCAGCGTCCAGAGGCCGACCGCGCCGACCAGCGCCAGCACCAGGCCGAGCAGGGCCGCGATCGACCCGAACACCGCCAGCAGGATCCGGCCCGGGCGCACGGGCGCACGCTACCGGCCGCCGCCCGCGCCCGTCGGCGGGACTACGTCGCGGCCACCGGCCAGCTCAGGGCGCCGTCCTCGTGCAGCGCCGTGCCCGGGATGTGGACGATCTCCCAGACGTTGCCGTCGGGGTCGGCGAAGTTCGCCGAGCGCCCGCCCCACTCCTCGTTCGCCGGCTCGGTCAGCACGTCCGCGCCGCCGGACCGGGCCGCCTCGAGCGCCTCGTCGACCCGCTCGGGCCGGTCCACCGCCACCGCGAGGGTGAACCCCTTGAAGGCCTTGCCGCGGGCCCGCAGCGGCGCGCCCACCACCGCGTCGGCCTCGCCCGCGTTCCACAGCGTCAGCTGCGCGCCGGCCAGCGCGAAGCGCTGGAAGTCCTCCCGCGGGGGCATCGCCGGCGTCCAGCCGAGCGCCTCGTAGAAGGCGCGCATCGCCGGGACGTCCTCGCTGACCAGGGTGACCACGTTGAGCCGTGCCGGGACCATGCCCACTCCCCTCCTCGGTGCCGTCGTGGGGACATGCTCCCGCGCGAGGGCCCGTTCGGGCGTGGACGTTTCCGACGTCCTACGAGGTGGGAGCGACCTCCGCGAGCGGTGGCGCCACCACCGGCTCCTCGTAGGGGATCACCTCGCGGAAGAGGCGGCGGCCGACCGTGAGCACGAAGATCGCCATGGCCAGCGCGGCGCACGAGAAGATCGCCAGCGTCTTGGTGAGCCCGATCCAGTCGGCCATGTAGCCCAGCGCGACGGTCGGGATCGTCCCCGCATAGGCGCACATGTAGAGCACCGACATCAGCTTCCCGCGCTCCTCGATCGGCACGATCGTGCCGCAGATCACCGTGCCCCCGTAGAGGATGAAGCCGTTGACGAAGCCGATCGCGGCGGCGGCGACCACCACCAGGGCCACCGCGTCCAGGCCCGCCGAGGCGACGATCAGGAACGAGAGCAGCGACGACACCCCCACCCCGAGCGACAGGGAGCTGCGGGGGTCGAGCCGCCGGGCGACGAATGGCGCCAGGCCGCCCAGGCCGAGCGTGAGGAACCCGATCGCGCCCACGATCGCGAGGTTGTGCACCTCGAGCGTCTGGAAGACGAAGATCGGCACCACCGAGAGCAGCGTGCCCTCGATGAAGCTCATCATGAAGGTGCCCGGCGCGACGAAGGTGAAGAACCCGCGCGCCTGGCCCGCCGGCACGCCCACCCGCACCCGGAAGGGCCCGGGGGCGGTGCGGCGCAGCAGCGTCTCGGTCGCAAGGGCGATCGCGACCATCCCGATCACCATGAACCCGATGTGGCCCCAGAACGGGGTGTGGCGCGGCGCGGGCCCGTACTGGGCCGCGATCCCCGCGAGCCCCGGGCCCAGGCCGAAGCCGAGCCGGAAGAACACCCCCGCGAGCGCGGCCGCCAGCGCCTTGCTCTCCCGGCGGGCGTGGTCGACCACGAAGGCGGCGCCGACGCCGAGGAACCCGCCGATCGCCAGGCCCTGCAGCACGCGGCCCACGAAGAGCAGCGGGACCGACTCGGCCAGCGCGAAGACCAGCGACGCCATCGTCATGAGCGCCATCGCGGGCAGGAGCAGGCGCTTACGGCCCAGGCGGTCGCTCAGGTTGCCGGCGATGAGCATCGTCGGGCAGACCGTCACCGTGTAGGTGACGAAGAGCAGCGTGGCCGTCCCGGTCGAGAGCCCGAAGTCCTGCTGATACAGCGGCAGGAGCGGCGTGAGCGTGCTGGTGCCCATCGTGAGCACGAGCAGGCCGATCAGGGCCTTCCAGGAGCCGGAGGTCACCGGAATACCGTACCGTTCAGTTCATGAAGTCCGCCCGATCCCCGGGGCGCCCGCGCTCGGGCGCGGCCGACCGGGCCATCATCGACGCGGCGCTTCGCCTGCTGGCGGCCGACGGCTACGCCCGCATGACCATGGACGGCGTCGCCGCCGAGGCGGGCGTCGGCAAGGCCTCGATCTACCTGCGCTACAAGGGAAAGGCCGACCTGGCGACGGCCGCGCTGGCGCATCTGCGCGACGCCGGCCGGCGCGAGCCGACGGGCGATCTGCGCCGTGACCTGGTCGACCTCCTGTCCCAGATGCGCGCCAACGCCGAGCGCGTGTCGGTCATGGGCATCATCGGCACCTGCCTGGCCGAGGAGGGGCACACCCCCGAGCTCCTGCGCCTCTTCCGCGAGCGCACGCTCGGGCCGCGGCGCGCGGCGCTCGCCGCCCTGCTCGCCGGCGCGAGCGACCGGGGCGAGCTGGCGCCGGAGGCCGACGTCGAGGCCGCCGTCACCCTGCTGATGGGCGCCTACCAGTCGCGCTACCTCTCGGGCGAGCCGTTCCCGGAGCGCTGGGAGGAGCGCCTGGTGGCGACGCTGCTCGCGGGCCTGGCGGCGAGCCGGCCGGCCGCCGCCCCGTAGGCCGCGCGGCGCGGCACGCCCGCCGCGCGGACACGTATGGTCCTGCTCGTGGCGCGCATCCCGGATCTCCTCGCGACCGGACCGACCTGGTCCCTGGAGTTCTTCCCGCCCCGCACCGACGAGGCCGAGGAGCGCTTCCGGCGGACCCGCGTCGAGCTGGCGCCGCTGGGCCCCACCTTCGCCTCGGTCACCTACGGCGCGCTGGGCTCGACCCAGGAGAAGACGCGCGAGCTGGTGGTCGAGATGAACGCGGACCACCCGTTCCCCACCATGGCGCACCTGACCTGCGTCGGGCACACGCGGGCGCAGATCCGGAGCCTGCTGGACCAGTACGCCGCCGGCGGCGTCGAGAACATCCTCGCCCTGGGCGGCGACCCGCCTGCCGACGGCTCGGACCCGGGCGGGGACTTCAGCCACGCGATCGAGCTGGTGGAGATGGTGCGCGAGCACCCGGCGCCCTTCTCGGTGGGCGTCGCCGCGCACCCGGAGCTGCACCCGCGCTCGACCGACCGGCGCAGCGACCGGCGCAACCTGGCCGCCAAGCTCGAGCTGGCCGACTTCGCGATCACCCAGTTCTTCTTCCGGATGGAGGACTACGCCCGGATGCTCGACGAGCTCGGCGCCCTGGGCTGCACCCGGCCGGTGGTGCCCGGCGTGATGCCGATCGTGAGCGCCGAGGGCCTGCGCCGCATGTCGGCGATGAACCGCACCGCGATCCCGCCGGAGCTCGCGGCGCGTCTGGACCGGGTCGGAGAGGACGCCGCCGCGGTGACCGCGCTCGGCGTCGAGGTGGCCGTCGCGCTCTGCGAGGACCTGACCGCGGCCGGCGCCCCGGGCCTCCACCTCTACACGCTCAACCGCTCCGAGTCGGTGCTGCGGATGGCCGACGCGCTCGGCCTTCGCCAGGGGGCGGCGCTCCCCTCCGACTGACCCTCCCCCGACACCGCTGTCACAGGGCGGCCGGCCACCTCGTCAGAAGGGTGTCCGATCACGGGAGGAGGAGCGTCATGAGGATCTTCGTCGCAGGTGCCACCGGTGCGCTGGGCGTCCCGCTGGTCCGCCGGCTGGCGGCCGCCGGCCACGAGGTGACCGGCATGACCCGCACGCGGTCCAAGCAGGACATGCTTCGCGCGCTGGGCGCACGGCCGGTCGTCGCCGACGCGCTCGACCCCGACGCGGTGGCCCGCGCGGTCGCCGAGGCCGAGCCCGAGGTGATCGTCCACCAGCTCACCGCGCTCTCGGGGCCGCTCGACATGCGCCACATCGACCGGATGCTGGCCGCGACCAACCGGCTGCGCACCGAGGGCACGGACAACCTGCTGGCCGCCGGCCAGGCGGTCGGGACCCGTCGCGTGATCGCCCAGAGCTACGCCGGCTGGCCGTTCGCCCGCGTCGGGGGGCCGATCAAGACCGAGGCCGACCCGCTCGACGGCGAGCCGCCCGAAGCCCTGCGGGCGACGATCGGCGCCATCAAGCACCTGGAGCGCGCGGTGACCGGCATCGCCTGGGGCGAGGGGCTGGTGCTGCGCTACGGCGGCTTCTACGGCCCCGGCACCAGCGTGAGCGCCGACCCCGCCGCCGAGATGTCCGCGGCCGTTCGCGCGCGGAAGATGCCCCTGGTCGGGAACGCCGGCGGCATCTGGTCGTTCATCCACATCGAGGACGCGGCGGCGGCGACGGTGGCGGCGGTCGAGCGCGGCGCCCCCGGCCTCTACCAGGTGGTCGACGACGAGCCGGCCCCCGTGCGGGTCTGGCTGCCCGAACTGGCCCGGGCCCTCCGCGCCAAGCCGCCGCGACGCGTGCCGCGCTGGCTGGGGCGCCTCGCCGCGGGCGAGGCCGCGACGGTCATGATGACCGAGGTGAGGGGCGCCTCGAACGCCAAGGCGAAGCGGGAGCTCGGCTGGCAGCCGCGCTACGGGAGCTGGCGCGCCGGCTTCACCGAGGGGCTCGCGTGACCGTCGACGAGTCGCTCTACGCCGAGCTGCGGCCGGTCGCCTTCGCGGTGGCCTACCGCATGCTCGGCAGCGTGGCCGAGGCGGAGGACGCGGTGCAGGACGGCCTCCTGCGCCTGCACCGCGCCCTGGCGGACGGCGAGGAGATCGCCGCGCCGCGGGCCTACCTGTCCACCGTCGTCACCCGGCTCTGCATCGACCGCCTCCGATCCGCCCAGGCCCGGCGCGAGGTGTACGTGGGCGAGTGGCTGCCCGAGCCGCTGGTCCAGGCCGACGAGGGCGCCGATCCGGCCGTCCACGCCGAGATGGCCCACTCGTTGTCGCTGGCCTTCCTCGCGCTGCTCGAGCGCCTGTCCCCCGAGCAGCGCGCGGCGTTCCTGCTGCGCGAGGTCTTCGACGAGCCCTACGAGCGCATCGCGGGGATCGTGGGGACCAGCGAGGCCAACGCCCGGCAGCTCGTGACGCGGGCGCGCCGGCACGTGTCCGAGCGCCGGCCGCGCTTCGAGGCCTCGCGCGAGCGGCGCGAGCGGCTGGCCGACGGCTTCTTCGCCGCGGCCGAGCGAGGCGACCTGGCGGCGCTCGAGCAGCTGCTGGCGCACGACGTGGAGCTGCACGGCGACGGCGGCGGCAAGGTGCCGGCGCTCGGGCGCGTCCTGCGCGGCCGCTCGCGGGTGGCGCGCACCCTCGCCAACTGGAGCCGCCTCGCGCCGCGCTTCGGCGGCATCTCGATGCGCCGCGTCGAGGTCAACGGGCAGCCGGGGGCGCTGCTGCTCGACGGGACCGGGGCCCTGATCGGCGTGATGGCCCTCGACATCGCGGACGGCGAGGTGCAGGCCGTCCGGTCGGTGGTGAACCCGGAGAAGCTCGGGCACATCGGCACGGCGTTCGAGCTGCCTCAGCGCGGCTCGCCTCCGGCCTGATCCGAGGCGGCGCGTGAGGCCTCCCAGCGGCGGAGCGCCTCGCCCACGGCCGCCTCGCGGGTCGCGGCGGCGGCCGACACCTCGATGGCTCCCGGCCCGCGGACGATGCACCTCGCCGGGCCGGAGGGGTCGGAGGGGAAGCGCTCGGCCGCGGTGGCCGGGCCCTCGATCACCACCTGCAGGCCCGCCGTCTTCATCCGCTCGATCCGGTCGCGCATCGGGCCGGGCAGCAGGTCGGCCGCGCGCGCCAGCGCCACCCGCCCGCAGCGCTTGCACCGCCAGCGGCCCGCGGCCGCCTCGAAGGCCATCGTGCCGCCGCAGATCGGGCGCACGCAGGGGCGAGCGGTGCCGGCGCGCGGATCGAGGGCCATGGGGCCCTGATACCCGGCGCGCCTCGGGTTTGTCGGGGCACCGGCCACGACATTCATGACCCCCCGCGCCGGCGCCGATGGGTGGGCAGCGCAGCCTCCCGGCGCCCCCTCGCCGGGAGGCACGCATCGCTTTCGGTGCGTCCCGCGGCTCAGGCCGCGGGGACGACCTCCGCCACGAGCGCCGCGACGCGTCGCTCGATCTCGTCCCGGACCTCGCGCACGCGCTCGATCGGCATGTCTTTCGGGTCCGGCAGGTCCCAGTCGAGCACCGGCGCCCGCACCAGCGGGCACGCGTCGCCGCAGCCCATCGTCACGGCGCGGTCGGCGGCGCGCTGCAGGTCCTCGCTCAGGCGCTTCGGCCGGGCACCGGCGAGGTCGATTCCGACCTCGCGCATCACCTCCACGACCGCCGGGTGCACGCGCTCCCCGGGCGTCGTCCCGGCCGACTCCCCCACCGCGCGCCCGGCGGCGGCGCGGGTGAAGAAGGCCGCGGCCATCTGAGAGCGGCCGGCGTTGTGGAGGCACACGAAGAGCACCATCGGCTTGCCGTCGATCACGGGGTCCTCCCGGTCGCGGGGTCGAGAAGCGGCGCGCCGGCGCCCCGGCGCAGCCAGCCGTACAGGAGGGCGCCGGCGAGGCCGCCGGCGAGCGGGCCCGCGAGGTAGAGCCAGAGGTCGGCCCCGTCCCATGCGGCGAGCGCCGGCGCGAGCGAGCGCGCCGGGTTCATCGAGGCGCCCGTGATCGGCCCGATCACCAGCGCCTCCAGGGCAACCGTCGCCCCGATCGCGATCGCCGCGAGCGCGCCCTGGGCCCGCGCGTCGGTGGCCACCGCCAGGATGACCACGACGAGCACGAGCGTGAGGCCGGCCTCGAGGACCAGGGCGCCGGCCGGCCCGCCGTGCGCCGGGTGGGTCGCCCCCACCCCGCCCCCCGGGCCGAAGAGCCCGCGGAGCGCGAGCGAGGCGCCGACGGCCCCGGCGACCTGGGCGGCGACGTAGGGCGCCGCCTCGCGGGCCGGGAAGTGGCGCCCGGCGACGAACGCCGCCGTGACCGCGGGGTTGAGGTGCGCCCCCGAGATGTGGCCCAGGGCGAAGACCATCGCGGCGACCACCAGCCCGAAGGCGGCGGCGATGCCGCCGTGGCCGATCGGTCCGCCGGCCACGCGGTCGACCACGATCGCGCCGGTCCCGGCGAACACCAGGCAGAAGGTGCCCAGGGCCTCGGCGGCGAGGCGGCGGTTGAGCGGGAGCGGCGTCACGCGAGGCCGAGCCTATTCAATTGACAGATATCGTTTCAATCGATAGATATACATCGATGCCGATCGATCTCGAGCTGGCCCCCAAGCAGAAGTCCCCGGCCGGCCAGCCCTGCTGCCAGCCGGTCGTCTACCCCGACGTCGACCGCGATCGGGCGGTCCGCCTCGCGACCGTCGCCAAGGCGCTCGGCGACCCGATCCGCCTGCAGCTGGTCGACGTGCTGCGCAAGCACGCCGGCAAGGTCTGCGTCTGCGAGCTGACGCCGCTCTTCGACGTCGGCCAGCCCACCGTCTCCCACCACCTCAAGGTGCTGCGCGAGGCCGGGATCGTGGACTCGGAGCGCGCCGGCCTCTGGGCCTACTACTACGTCCTGCCCGAGGCCCTCGAGGGGCTCGGCGACTGGCTGTCCGCCTGACGGACCGCCTCGGGCGTCCCCCGCGACCCGAGAGGAGGTGAGCGATGGACCCGTGCGACTGCGGCGGCACCGGCTGCTGCTGACCCTGCCGGCCGGGGGGCCACCTCCGGAGTGGCTCCCCGCCCCCGCGGGGAATATCCCTCCCGTGCCGATGGCGTGGTGCGAGCTGGCCGACGCGATGCGCGAGCGAGGGCTCGCGTGGGACGGAAAGCGGGCGTGGGACCCCGAGGGGCGCTTCGTTGCGGCCGACGCCGGCCTCGCCGGGGAAGAGCCGCCGCGGACGGTCGACCAGGCGCTGCGGCTGCTGCCCCCCTGGCGGCCCGAGGACGCCGATCGTCCTCCGGCCGCCGGCCGCGGTGCCTAACGCGTCACGGTGAGCTTCCGGGCCATGCCGAACGAGGCGTGCTCATGGCCGTTGCTGTGACGGTCCGAGAAGAAGCACGCGATCACGTACCGGCCGGCCGGCAGGCGCACCTTCACGGCGTTTGTCGTGTTCGGCGAGACGATGCCCATCACCGATATGAACTGCCCGGGCTCCCCCTTCAGGGCCGGGCCGCGCCCGGTGAGGGAACGCACGACCTCGTCCGCATTGAAGCCCGGCTTCAGGCGGATGCCGAGGAGGAAGTGGAAGTTCCGCCCGTCGTTCTTGATCTGGAGCGTGCTCCTGCCGGAGATCCGCGCCGGCGCCTTGATGCCGAAATCGAAGAGCGTCAGGCGGGCGTTGGCGCGGGCCGCCGGCGCGGTGCTCGTCTCCGGGCCGACGGTCACCTCGGCGACCGGGCCGAGGCCCTTGCCGTCGGGGGCGTTCCCCATCGCCAGGTAGTTGCCGGCCGCCAGCGCGAGGCTCGTCTGGAACTTGCCGCCCGGATCCACGAACTGGGACGTCACGATGGTGATCAGATCCTCCGGGATCGCCTGCGACCGGCCGGCGAACGCGCGGAACTGCTCGAGGGTCGCGCCGGGGTTCAGGCGGACGAGCAGCATGAACGCGGGCGCGCGGCCCGTGTTGCGCAGGGTGACGTCGGTGGCGCCGGCCGGCAGGGTCGCGTCGGGGCTGACCGAGACGTCGTCGGGGCCGGTGGTGAGGACGACGAGGGACTCGCGGCCGGCCGTCTGCGCATCGGCGCGGGCCGGTCCCAGGAGCAGGACCACCACGGCCAGGATGCCGACCGCCGCAAGCAGCGCCCCGACCATCCACGCCCGACCCGACGGTGCCCAGAGCGCTCGCCGCATGTCCGTCCCCCGGATGACGGGCCCGTGGTCGGGCCAATGGATCCGTCTACCTCCCCTCCACCGCCCCCGTCAAGCGGACCACCGGTCGCCGGCGGCGCTGCGCCCTCCGCTCACGCCCTGGCGGCGTGCCGCGCGACGATCTGTCGGGCGACGACCGGCGCGTCCTCGCCGGCGCCGGCGAAGCTCGACGAGCGGCGCGTGCGCAGGAAGTGGACGCCGATGAAGAAGAGCCCCGGCGCGGCCGTGCTGGCGCCGTCGCGCTGGACCGGGAAGCCGAGCTCGTCGAGGGCGCCGGGGATGCGAACCCAGGAGTAGTCCGGCCGGAAGCCGGACGTGAACACGACCGTCCCCACGCCCCGCAGGTCGACCTCGGTCGGGGCGTCGCCGGCGAAGGGCGGCGGCGGCGGGATCTCGGGGGCGGGCAATCCGCGCTCGGCCGCGAGCCCGCGGATCAGGTCCATGAGCTGCCCGCGCCGCTCGTCGCCCCAGGCGACGCTGGCGGCGAGGTCCGTCGCGAACCGCGCCCGGCGACCCTCCACTCCCAGGAACCGGCCCAGCAGGGTCACGCCCTCCGCCCGCAGCGTCCGGTAGTGGAGGTCCCGGTCCACGCCGGCGCCGGTGAGCTGCACGTTGGCGGCCAGCCGCGCCGCGGGGGTCGGAAGCGAGCTGAGCGGCGCGTCGAGAAAGCCGGTCTCGTGCAGCCACCACACGATGTCCCGCCCGCCCACCCGGCGCGCGGCCCACGGCGCCCGGCCGCAGGACAGCAGGACGTCCCGGCCGGCGCGCAGGAGCTCGTCGGCGACCTGACATCCCGACTGGCCGCTGCCGACCACCAGCACCGCGCCGGCGGGGAGATCGCCCGGGTCGCGGTAGGCGGCGAGGTCGAGCCGCAGGACGCCGGCGGGCAGCGTCGCCGCGGCCGGCGGCCGGTGCTGGCGCGGGAACGCCCCGGTCCCCAGCACCACGGCCCGCGCCGCGATCGGGCCATCCGAGGTCTCCAGCCGGAACCCCGTGCCCGGCGCGCGGACGAGGCCCGTCACCTCGACCCCGCTCCGCACCGGCGCCGCGAACGCCTCGGCGTAGCGCTCGAGGTGCGCGACGATCGCGTCGCGCGGCATGAAGCCGTCCGGATCGGGCCCGGCGTAGGGCCGGCCGGGCAGCGACAGGTACCAGTTCGGGGTGACCGCGCAGAAGCTCTCCCAGCGGCCGCGCCAGCTCTCCCCCACGCGCCCGCGGTCGAGGACGACGTGCGCGACGCCGGCGCGCGTCAGCTCATGGCTCACCGCCAGCCCGGCCTGGCCGGCGCCGACGATCACCACCTCCTCGTCGGCGGGCGATCGGCGGGCCCGGGCTCGCGGCACCGCGGCGTCCTCGTGAACCTCGGCGGTCGTCATGGGCCGAGTATCCGGCCGGGCCGAGGGCCGCGCTTCGCCCGATCGGGCCAACCTCGCGCATGGCCGGTTCGGGCCATGGCGGCGGCTCAGAGGAGGTTCAGCCGGCTCGCCGCGCTCACGGCGGCGGCCCGCGAGGAGCAGCCCAGCCGGTCGTAGGCGTTCTGCACGTGGCGATGGACCGTGTGCCGGCTCAGCACGAGCCGGGCCGCGATCTCCCCGTCGGTGAGGCCCTGCGCGATGAGCCGGAGGATCTCGATCTGCCGGGCGGTGAGGAGGTCGTCGCGCCCGGCCGGCGCCGGCGGCCGGGGAGCCGGCCGCCCGAGCGCATCGGCGAGCTCGCGCGCCCGCGCCGCCTCGACGTCCGCCCCGATCGCCTCGAGCCCGGCCAGCGCCAGCGCCGCCTCGCGCGCGCCGGCCTCGCGGCGGCCCTGCGCGGCCAGGGCCCGGGCCAGCTCGACCCGCGCCCGCCCGAGGTCGAAGGCGCCCCCGCCGGCGGCGAAGAGGTCGACCGCCTCATGGAGCCGCTCGCGGGCAATCGCCGCATCGCCGGCCGCCAGGGCGACGATGCCCTCGGCGAGCCGCGCCGAGGCGTGGAGCGGCCGCGTGCCCACCGACTCGGCGATCGCGCGGAGCTCGGCCAGGTGCGGGGCCGCGGCCGCGGGGTCGCCGGCGGCGGCCGCCGCCCGCGCCATCAGCTCGACCGGCGTCGCGCGCAGGGTCAGGTTC
>JAWVEV010000186.1:0-5914 GCA_033856535.1 Miltoncostaeaceae bacterium
GTCGCGGTCGCCACCGAGCTGCGCGCCACCATCGAGCGCCCCGGCATGGTCACGCCGCAGGCCGCGATCAGCGCGATCCGCTCGGCGATGGCGCCCGAGGACATCCTCATCTCGGACGTCGGGGCCCACAAGCTCTGGCTCGGCCGCCTCTTCCCGGCCTACGAGCCGAACACGGTGATCATCTCCAACGGCTTCGCCACGATGGGCATCGGCCTGCCGGGCGCGATCGCCGCGAAGCTGGCGCTGCCCGAGCGGCGGATCGTGACGGTCTCGGGCGACGGCGGCTTCCTCATGAACGTGCAGGAGATGGAGACCGCGACGCGCCTCGGCGTGCCGGTCGTGGTGGTGCTCTGGGTCGACGGCAAGTACGGCGTGATCGGCTGGAAGCAGGAGCGCCGCTTCGGCCGCACGTACGCGATCGAGTTCGGGAACCCGGACTTCGCCGGCCTCGCCGCCTCCTTCGGCTGGGCCCACCGGGAGACGACGGACGGCGGCGCGCTGCGCGACGCGCTGGCCGGCGCGCTCGACGGCGAGGTGCCGACGCTCATCACGGTCCCGATCGACTACCGCCAGAACGTGCGCCTGGCGAACCTGGGGGAGCCGTCGCTCGGCGCGTGATCGCGCGGCTGCGCGCGGCGCTGTCTGCCACAGTTGGCGGCATCGGCTGGGCGGACGGAGGTGACGGGATGGGCGAGACGCGGACCGTGCGGACGGGCGACGGCGAGAAGGAGCTCAGCGAGCTCCAGTACCTCGTGACCCAGGAGGCCGCCACCGAGCGGCCCTTCACCGGGGTCTACTGGGACCACCACGGCGACGGCGTCTACCGCTGCGTGGTGTGCGAGGCCCCCCTCTTCGACTCGGGCACCAAGTTCGACTCGGGCAGCGGCTGGCCGAGCTTCACCGAGCCGCTGGCCCAGGGCCGGGTGAAGGAGAAGGAGGACGTCAGCCACGGCATGCGCCGGGTGGAGGTCGTCTGCGCGAACTGCGATGCGCACCTCGGGCACGTCTTCCCGGACGGCCCCGGCCCGACCGGCGCGCGCTACTGCATCAACTCCGCCTCGCTCGACTTCGGGGAGCGGCACGAGGATTGAGGGTCGGGCCGGGGCGGCGATCGCCGCCCTGGCCGTCGCCGCCCTCGCGGCATGTGGCGGCGCCGCGGGCGCGCGCACGACGGCGGCCGCGCCGGCCGAGCCGGCGCCGGTCGCAGGGCTCACCGCGGCCCAGCTGGCCGGCCAGCGCGTGGCCTTCGCCTTCGACGGCACGACCCCGCCGCCGGCGCTGGTGCGCCGCATCCGCCGCGGCGAGGCCGGCGCGGTGGTGCTCTTCTCCCGGAACGTGCCGAGCCGGGCGGCGCTGCGCGGCCTGACGGCGCGCCTGCAGGCGATCCCCCGGCCCGCGGCGGTCGACGCGCCGCTGCTGGTGATGGTCGACCAGGAGGGCGGCCCGGTGCGCCGCATCCCGGGCCCGCCGGCGCGCTCCGCCCCGGAGCTCGGCGCGGCCGGGCCGAGGGCGACGCGGGCCGCCGGCCGCGCGGCCGGGAACCTGCTGGCCGGCCTGGGCGTGAACGTCGACCTCGCCCCGGTGTCCGACGTCGGCCGGCCGGGCTCGGCGCTCGTCGACGAGGGACGGACCTTCCCCGGCGGGCCGGCGGCCGTCGCCCGCTCCGCGGTGGCCTTCGCCGACGGCCTGCGCGACGCGGGCGTGGCGGCGACGGCCAAGCACTTCCCGGGGTTCGGCGCCGGCGTGGTGAACACCGACGACGCCCCGGTGACCATCGCGACGCCGCTGGCGGCGCTGCGCGCGGTCGACATGCGGCCCTTCCGGGCGATGATCGCCCACCGCGTGCCGCTGGTCATGGTGAGCACGGCCATCTACCCGGCGCTCGACCGGCGCCCGGCGGCGCTCTCGCGCCGGGTGGTGACCGGCGAGCTGCGCGGCGAGCTCGGCTTCGAGGGGGTCGTGGTCACCGACGCCCTCGACACGCCGGCCCTGGCGCCGGTGGGGGGTCACGGACAGGTGGCGATCCGCTCGGCGCGGGCCGGCGCCGACCTGCTGATCCTCGCCGGCTCCTACGCCGCCGGCGAGCGCGCGGCGGAGGGCCTGACCCGGGCGATCCGCCAAGGCGCCCTCGCGCGCGACCCGGCCGAGGCCGCCGTGGGCCGCCTCATGGCGCTGCGCGCGGACCTCGGGGAGCGCGCGTAGCGGGCGGGCCGGCTACGCGAGGTGGAAGCGCACGTCCACCAGCAGCCAGCCCCCGTGTCCGACCAGGTTCCCCTCGCCCGTCTTGACCATGCGGTAGCACGGGCTCGAGAGGTCCGGCGGAGCGTCCCAGGGGCCGAACGTGGGGAGGAACGGAGCGGATCCGACCGGGCACTCGGACGGCGCGGGAGCGGGAGGCGCGGGAGCGGGCGGCGTCGGGGGTGTCGGGGGCGTCGGGGGTGTCGGCGTCTGGTCCTCCGGCTCCGTCGGCGTCGCCGGCACCGGGGTCACGGTCACCGTGAAGCCGCCGGTCGCGACGTTTCCGGCCGCGTCCTCGGCCCGGCAGGCGACCTCGGTGGCGCCGACCGGGAAGGTCGCGCCGGAGGCCGGTGTGCAGGAGACCGGGACGTCGACGTCGACCTGATCGGTCGCGCTCGCGGTGAAGGTCACCGTCGCGCCCTGCGGGCCCGTGGCCGGGGCCGTCAGGTCGTCCGGAAGGTCGAGCGTCGGCGGGGCGGTGTCCGGCGGCGTCACGGCGGTGTCGTCGAGGGTCAGGGTGCCCAGCAGCCTCGCGTCGCTGTCGTAGTTGCGACCGCCGAGCTCGAATCCGACGGTGTCGCCCGGCGCGACGTCCAGCGTGGCCGTTCCCGTGTAGCCGAACCCCTGCGACGGCGGGGAGCAGCAGCCGCCCGCATGCGCCTCCACCAGCGTGGTGCTGGTGGTGCCCCCGTCGTGCGTCACGAACGCGCGCAGGAACGCATCGACGTCGTAGAAGGCGTGGAAGCCGCTGTAGACGTACCCGATCTCGATCGGCCCGGAGGCCGTGGTCGTGGCCGAGAAGCGCCAGGTGCTGGTGCTCCAGACCTCGGGGCCGTAGAGCGCGTACCGGAACTCGGGCGCCGCGGCGGAGCCGTCGGAGACCACCTCCGCGGTCCCCGGCCCGCTCCCGGTCCAGACCGCGGACAGGGCCAAGGCCGGCACGGCGGCGAGCATCATGGATGCGAGGAGCACGACGAGGGAGACCACCCGCGTCCGGAGGCGCCGGCGCGCTCGGGCGCAATCCCCCTCGGGCGCGCCTCCTGGGCGTTCGGTCCGGCCCCCGGTCGTCGCCAGCATGGGGGCTCCCGTCGTCTCGTCCCCGGATCGATCCGGGGACATGCGTCCCGGCTGCTCCCTCGCCGCTGGCACACCGAGACTAGACCCATCCCCGGCACCCCGCCCGGGGTACCCGTCCTGGCCTCCGTCCGAGGTCCCGGGTAGGCTCGCCGCGCTCGGCGAGGGCCCCTCGCCGTGGACACACCCGGTCGGCTTACGAGGGGGAGGCGGCGTGGGAAGAACGCGGTTCTTGGGGTTCGTGTTTGCGGTGCTCCTGGCCGCGGCGCTCGGCGTCGCCGCCGGGTGTGGCGGTGACGACGACAGCGCCGGCGTCGAGGCGCTGCCGGCCTCGGCCTGCAGCCCCTTGTATTACGAGGGCGAGGGCGAGCCGGACGCGCTGATCGCGTCCGACCTGCCGCTGCAGGGGGCGTCGCGGCGGCAGAACGTCGAGATGGCCGAGGGCATCAAGTACCTGCTCAAGGAGCGGAAATTCATGGCCGGCGACCTTCACGTCGCCTTCCAGTCATGCGACGACAGCACCGCCCAGGCGGGCAAGTGGGACGCCGCCAAGTGCTCCTCGAACGCCCAGGCATACGCGGAGAACAAGAAGCTGCTGGGCGTGGTCGGCACCTTCAACTCGAACTGCGTCGCCCTGATCATCCCGGTCGCCAACCGCGCGCCGGGCGGTCCGCTGGCGATCGTGAGCCCGGCCAACACCTACCTCGGGCTCACGAAATCGGGACCGGGCACCAAGCCGGGAGAACCCGACAGCTACTACCCCGGCGGCGGGCGCAACTTCGCGCGCGTCGTGGCGGCCGACGACTACCAGGGCGCCGCGGACGCGCTGCTGGCCCAGCAGCTCGGGCTGAAGAACGTCTTCATCCTGACCGACAAGGAGCTCTACGGGCAGGGCATCGCGGACCTCACGGAGGCCGCGCTCCAGAAGCTCGGAATCGGCGTGGCCGGCGTCCAGGCCTGGGACGGGCGCCAGACCAGCTACGAGGCGCTCGCCAACCGGGTCGCCCAGACCGGCGCCGACGGCGTCTTCCTGGCCGGCATCATCGACAACAACGGCGGCAAGCTGATCAAGGACATGCGCGCCGTGCTCGGCGCGGACTTCCCGATCATCGTCCCGGACGGCTTCACGCCGATCCCGGCGGTCGTCGACGAGGCCGGCGCGGCCAGCGAGGGCGTCTACGTGACCGTCGCCGGTGTGCCGACCGAGGAGCTGAAGGGCCGCGGCAAGGAGTTCATCGACGGCTTCGGCGCGGCGACCGGCAACCGGCCCGGCCCGTACGCGGCCTACGCCGCCCAGGCGGCCGACCTGCTGCTCGACGCCATCGGGGCGTCGGACGGCAGCCGGCAGTCCGTGGTCGACAACGTGTTCTCGCTCGACGTCAAGGACGGGATCCTCGGCGACTTCAGCATCAGCGACAGCGGCGACACGGACCAGAACCCGGTGACGGCCTACCGGATCGTGAACGGTGAGCAGACCACCTTCACGGTCATCACCCCGCCCGCCGAGATGGTCTCCGGGTAGGGAGGGGGCGGCGGCGGCCGGGACCGCGGGCCCGTGACCGCCGGCCGCCGGCCGCTGCTGCAGCTGCTCCCCCGCGTCCCCTCAGGGGTCGCGGGGGTGGCGGGCGTCGTCCTGCTGGCCCTGGCCGGGATCTGGCTGGTGGTCAACGCGGCCGACGACCCGGGCAACTTCGCGACGGTGGTGCTGATCGGCATCACCAACGGCGCCATCTACGGGCTGATCGCGCTGGGCTACACCCTGGTCTACGGCGTCCTCGAGCTGATCAACTTCGCCCACGGCGACGTCTTCATGCTGGGCGGGATGCTCACGTCCACGCTGGCCGTGGGCACGCTCGGGCTGGTGGCCGGCGAGTCGCTGCTCGTGCTGCTGCCGGCCGTGCTGCTCTGCCTGGTGGCGGCCGCGGCGTTCTGCGCGGCGATCAACGCCGGCGTGGAGCTGATCGCCTACCGGCGGCTGCGCGGCGGCCCGCGCCTGGCCCCGTTGATCACCGCGGTCGGGGTCTCGTTCATCCTCCAGAACGTCGGCCTGATCTGGAAGGGCCCGGTCTCGGTGAGCCTGCCGGACATCCTGCCCCAGGGCGCGATCTTCGAGGTGGGCCGGGTGGCCTACACCTGGGACAAGCTGATCGTGCTGGCGCTGACCGTGCCGGTGCTGCTCGGGCTGCTGGCGCTGGTGCAGGGCACCCGGCAGGGGAAGGCCATGCGGGCGACCGCGCAGGACATGGACGCGGCCGCGATGCTCGGCGTGAACGTCGACCGCACGATCAGCTTCACGTTCGCGCTCGCCGGGGCCCTGGCGGGCGTGGCCGGGGTGCTCTTCGCGCTCTACGTCACGAACATCCGCTTCGACACCGGCTTCCAGCTCGGCCTGATCGCCTTCACGGCGGCGGTGCTGGGCGGCATCGGGAACCTGACCGGCGCGGTGGTGGGGTCGCTGGTGATCGGGCTCGTCCAGGCCTGCAACGACGGGTTCACCTGGCTCACGCCGGGCAGCGACTGGACCCAGTCGATCGTTTTCGCGATCCTGATCCTGATCCTCGTCTTCCGTCCCGAAGGGCTGCTCGGGGAGCGGACGCCCGAA
>JAWVEV010000187.1:0-13930 GCA_033856535.1 Miltoncostaeaceae bacterium
GCGAACCCGCTCAGCTTGGCCATCGTTCCGGGGCCGATGCCGCGCTTGGGGGCGCCGAGCATCCGCCCCAGGCTCACCGAGTCGTTGGGGTTTGCCGCCGCGCGCCGGTAGGCCAGCAGGTCGCGCACCTCGGCCCGCTCGTAGAACTTGGGCCCGCCGATCACCTGGTAGGCGATCCCGCGCCGCACCAGCTGGTCCTCCACCGCCCGGCTCTGGGCGTTGGTCCGGTAGAAGACCGCCAGCTCCGAGAGCGAGTCGCCCATGCCCAGCGAGCGCTCCACCTCGGACACCACGACGCGCGCCTCCTCGTGCTCGTCGCGGCAGGCGACGAGCTGGATCGGCTCGCCCTCGCCCCGGTCGGTCCAGAGGTTCTTCGCGTGGCGGTCCGGGTTGTTGCTGACGACCGCGTTGGCCGCGCGCAGGATGGTGTTGGTGGAGCGGTAGTTCTGCTCGAGCGCCACGATCTCGGCGTCGGGGTAGTCGCGGCCGAAGTCGCGGATGTTGCGCACGTCGGCCCCGCGCCAGGAGTAGATCCCCTGGTCGTCGTCGCCCACGACCACCACGTTCCGCTGCGGCTCGCCGAGCACCCGCACCAGCCGGTACTGGGCGTGGTTGGTGTCCTGGTACTCGTCGACCAGCACGTGCTGGAACCGCTGCTGATAGCGCTCGCGAACCGCGGCATCGCCCTCCAGCAGCCGGACCGCGAGCATCAGCAGGTCGTCGAAGTCCATCGCGCCGTTGGCCCGGAGCGCGTCGGCGTAGCGCCGGTAGAGCCGGGCGATCTGCTCGTCCAGGAACGAGCCGGCCTCCTCGGCCAGCTCCTCGGGGTCGAGCAGCCGGCTCTTGGCGTCCGCGATCCGCGCCTGCACGGCGCGGGGGGCGATCCGCTTGGGGTCGAGCTGCTCGTCGGCGAAGCCCTTGCGGATCAGCCGGAGCTGGTCGTCGGCGTCGTAGATCGTGAAGTCGCGGGCGTAGCCGACCGCCTCCGAGTCGCGGCGGAGGATCCGCACGCAGGCCGAGTGGAAGGTGCTGGCCCAGATCGCCCGCGCCCGCGGGCCCACCAGGCGGTGGATGCGCTCGCGCATCTCGCCGGCGGCCTTGTTGGTGAAGGTGATCGCGAGGATCGCGTCGGGCGACACCCCGCGCTCGCCGATCAGATGGGCGATGCGGTGGGTCAGCACCCGGGTCTTGCCGCTGCCGGCGCCGGCCAGGATCAGCAGGGGCCCGTCCCCATGGAGCACCGCCGCGCGCTGGGCCGGGTTCAGAACCCCCTCCAAAATGACGCTGCGGCTCCGCTCTGGGCTGGTCAGGGTCGACGACTCGATTCGATGGTCGCGGAGCGGTCGGCATGGAGCCGACCCGATGCGAATCGGAGGGTCATTTTGGAGGGGGTTCTCAAAGCGGCGACGAGCTCATTCACCGGGCGATCGTACCGGAGCCCGGCGGACGCTCAGGGGCCCCCGAGGGGGTCGCCCGATCAGCCCCCCGGCCCCATCGGCGGGATGATCCCGAGCTGCATCAGCATGCCCAGATCGTCCCGGCAGGCCCAGTGCTCGGACGCCTTCCCGTCGCGCATCCGGAGGAAGTGCATCTGCTGCGCGGAGAACCGTCGCCCGGTCGGCGGGATGCCCTGCAGCGGACCGGTCTGGGTGCCGCTGAGGGTCGCCCGGTAGGCCACCAGGTCGCCCTCGGCGAGCGCCTCGTGGACCTCCATGCGCAGATCCGGGATCGCCTCGCGCAGCCGGCGCAGCCGCAGGCGGAACCCCTCGTAGCCGGGGTCCTCCCCCGCCCAGGCCTCGTGGTTCACGAAGTCCTCGGTGACGAACTCCTCGACCCGGTCCAGCTCGCCGCGGTTGAACAGGGCCTCGACGCGCTCGCGCGCGAAGGCCCGCATGGCATCGGGGTCCGAGCCGGAGCTCAGATCCCGGCCCCGCCGTTGAGGCCCAGGATGTGGGCGATCTCCTCCTGCACCGTGGGCAGGCAGTCGCCGTCGGGGGTCGTCGTCGGCCGCTCGGGCGGGACCCGGCCGGCCCGCAGGTCGGCCACCTCGCGCTCGAGCTCGGTGAGCCGGCGCACCAGGCAGGCCATGGCCTCGGCGACAGGGTCGGGCAGGCGGGTGTGCTCGATGTCCGGCGCGCGCCGCGGCGCCTCGACGCGCTGGCCGTCCTGCACCACGGTGCGGCCGGGGTTGCCGACCACGGTCGAGTTCGGCGGCACGTCCTTGATCACGATCGCCCCGGCGCCGACCTTCGCGCCCTCGCCGATCGCCACCGGGCCCAGCACCCGGGCGCCCGTCCCCACGATGACCCCGTCGCCCACGGTCGGGTGCCGCTTGCCGGTCTGCTTCCCGGTGCCGCCCAGGGTGACGCCCTGGTAGATCGTCACGTCCTCGCCGATCTCGGTCGTCTCCCCGATGACCACGCCCATGCCGTGGTCGATGAAGAGCCCCTGGCCGATGATCGCGCCGGGGTGGATCTCGATGCCGGTGAGGAAGCGGGAGGCCTGGCTGAGCAGCCGGGCCGGCAGTCGCATCCGTCGCAGGTAGAGCGCGTGCGAGACCCGGTGCATCCAGATCGCATGGAGGCCCGGGTAGCACAGCAGGATCTCCGCCAGGGAGCGCGCGGCGGGATCCCGCTCACGCGCGACCTCGACGTCGCGACGCAGCGGCGCCAGCCGCTGCCGAAAGGCGCCGAGCGCCGAGCGGGCGGGCATGGCGGCTAGTATAGGTCGCCCTCGTCGGGGGGCGCCCACTGAGAACACCCCCGAAAACGTCCCTTCGAAAGGCGCTTGGGGTCTCCGCGAGGAGGATCGGGTGATCCGAAGCCGTCCGGAGCGTCCCTCCGTCGCCGCTGATCGAACCACCTCGCGGGTGGCTGCGACGTTTTCGGGGGCCTTCTGAAGAGAGGAGCGGCCTCGGCACCTGTCGCCGTCACCGGAGCGTCCTGCCAGCCCGGCCCGTCGCCCACCTCGCGGGCGCTCCGCCTCGAGGGGCTCCGCGCGGCCGACCCCGGCGCGCTCGGCGAGCTCCTCGACAAGCTGCCCCAGCCCCCCTGGGACGCGGAGGTCGTGGCGGACGACCCGCTCGCGGGGATGCTCCTGGCCAGCGGCTTCGAGACCTACGCGCACGTGGTGCCGATGGCCCGCCCGGTCCAGGGGCTCCCCCGCATCGCGGGGACGGCCTTCGACATCGTCCCGTACCGGAACGAGTGGGCCGAGGCGTTCACCGTCGCCCAGGACGCCGCGATGGCGGACCTCGCCATCGCGCGGGAGATGGGCACGCCGACCGGCTACGAGACCGCCGAGGGCTTCGACGCCTTCGTCGTGGCGAAGGACGGCGACCGCATCATGGGCTTCGCCCAGGCGATGCTGCCGGAGGGGTGGATCAACTGGCTCGGCGTGGTCCCGGAGGCCCGCCGCCAGGGGCTCGGCAGCGTCCTCGTGCGCGAGCTCGCCAAGGCCGTGACCGCCGCGCGCGGCACGCACCTCGCGGCGCTGATCGAGCAGGGCACGCCCGGCCAGGCGTTCCTCGCCAAGCTCGGCTTCCACGCCAAGTCGCCGCGGCTCCTGATGATCCGCCGGGGCGCCTCGGACTGAGGCGGAGCCGGAGCCCCGGCCGCCCCCCAGAGGGGACGACCGGGGACCGTGGGGCTGCTAGAGGCTGCTGAGCAGGCCCGTGATGGAGCCGATCGGGTCCTTGATGACCGCGGCGATGGTGCCGAACGGGTCGGCCAGGGTCGCCCTGACCGTCTCGACCAGCTTCCCGATGATGCCCAGGCCGAGCGGGAGCTTCCCGTCGAGCACCTGGACCGGGAGGTTGGGGTCGACCGGAAGGTCGGTCGCCACCGGGAGGTTCTCCGGGAGCGGCAGGGCGCCGGTCGGGTCGGCGATCTGCTGGTCCGCCCCGGTCGTGTCCGCCAGCTGCACCCCGGAGCTCTTCATCTGCTCCGCCTTCTGGGCGTCCTGGTCCACCAGCTGGCTCAGCTGGTGGCCGAGGTTCGTCGAGGTCGCGTTCGCGTCCCCGATCTGCGACACCGCGCCCTGGACCGGCCCGCTCGACAGGATCGAGATCGGGATGTTCAGGTTGATCGGGATCGCGAGGGCCGCGCCGAGGGCGATCGGCAGGATCTGCGAGTTGGCCGCGTCCTGGCTGACCGTGTTGCCGCCCTTGCTCCCGTCCTGACGGACGTTCTGCGAGGTCTGGTTGCCGATGGACTCGTTGGCCGCGTTGGCCTTGCCCTTCTGGGCCACCGCGCCCTGCACCGGGCCGCTCGACAGGATCGAGATCGGCACGTTGGCGTTCACCGGCACGGCCAGCGCCGCGCCGAGCGAGATCGGGAGGATCTGCGAGTTGCTGGCCGACTGACTGGCCGTGTTCCCGCCCTCCGCGCCGCGCTGGCGGATGTCCTGGTCGTGCTCGACGTTGACGCTGTGCGACTTCGCGCCGGCGTCGCCGCGCTGGGTCAGGTCACCCTGCGCCGGGCCCATCGAGAGTACGGACACCGGGACGTTGGCGTTCACCGGGATCGCGAGCGACGCGCCGAGGGCGATCGGGAGGATCTGCGAGTTGCTGGCCGACTGGCTGGCCGAGTTCCCCGCGCCCTTGCCGTCACCGTCCTGCTTGATCGTCTGCTCGGTCTCGTTGTTGAGCGACTCGCTGTTGCCGCGGGCCCGGCCCTCCTGGCTCACGGCGCCCTGGACGGGGCCCATGCTGAGCACGGAGACGGGGACGTTGGCGTTCACGGGCAGCGCGACGCCGGCACCGAGGGCGATCGGGAGGATCTGCGAGTTGCTGGCCGACTGGCTGGCGGAGTTCCCGCCGTGCTCGCCGCCCTTCTGCTCGATGCCCTGGTTGGTGTCGTTGTTGATCGACTCCCCGTTGCCCTTCGCGTCGCCGTTCTGGGTGACGACGCCCTGGACCGGGCCGCCGGAGAGGACGCCGACGGGCACGTTGGCGTTCACCGGGACCGCGGCGCCGAGGCCGAGGGAGATCGGGAGGATCTGCGAGCTGCTGGTGGCCTGGCTCGCGGTGTTCCCGCCGGCGCCCTGCTGGCGCACGGACTGGGTGCTCTCGAGGTTCTTGGCGGAGCCGGTGGAGTTGGCCTTGCCCTCCTGGCTCACGGCGCCCTGAACGGGGCCGCCCGAGAGGACGCCGATCGGCACGTTGGCGTTCACCGGGACGGCGGCGCCAAGGCCCAGCGAGATCGGGAGGATCTGCGAGCTGCTCGAGGACTGGCTGGCCACGTTCGGCGCGCAGCTGTCACCGCAGGCAACCGCCTGCGAGGACCCCGCGCCGACGAGCGCCGCGGTCGCGGCGAGCGCCAACAGATGTCGTTTCACCTTCATGGGTGGGTCTCCTTGGGTCAATTCCGAACGCTCGCGCCGAGGGCCGTTTCAGCCCCGCCGGGTCAGGACGGGGACGGCCGAGGGCGCACGTGGGCGGGAGACCCGGCTAACCGGGGCGTTCGAGCCCGACCGTGGAGGCGGCCGGGACGTAGGGCGCCGGCAGCGCGACGAAGCGCCGCATCCCGCGGGGCGGGCGTGCGAACGCGATCAGCGCGCAGAGCGCCGCGACCCCGAGGAACAGGCTGGTGCCCGAGCTCCCCGGCAGGCCGGAGAGGCCCGTCGGGTCGTTCGGGCGGGGCCCCGGGGCCGGCGGGGCCGGCGGCGGGCCACCGGGCGACGCGCCGGCGGGGTCGCCGCGCGGGGGTCCGGATGGCCGGGAGTTCGCCGCGACGGCCCCGGCCGGCCCGGCGGCCGCGGTGATCGCGGCCGGCGGAGCCACCTGATCCGAGGGGGATTGCGACAGCGGCACGAGCGGCGCGGAGGTGGCCGGCGCGCCCGCGCCGGCACCGGGGAGGACCGCGGCCCCGTCGGCCGCCGCGACCTGCCCCCCGCGGGTCAGCGATCCGGCGCCGGCGGGAGCGCCGACGACGGGGGTCGCCTGGGGGGCGGGCAGCGCGGTGACCGGCGGGGGCGAGCCCCAGAAGAAGCCGCTCATGGCGTGCACGGAGGCGACCGGCCCCGGGAGGGCGGTCGCGGGGGCGCGCACGGGGCCCACGACCGGGGGCACGCCGGCCGGCGAGGTCGGCGCCGCGCCGGGGGGCGCGATGCCGGGGCCCTCGGGGGCCGGGGCCGAGGCGATCGGGGTGATCAGGCCGCGGACGGAGCCCCCCACCTGACCCAGAAGGTCGGACGGCGGGGGCTCGGTCGCGGCCGGCGGGGCGCCGAAGACGCTCGCCACGACCCCGTCGGCCAGCGACGCCACCGCGTCCTCCAGCACCGGCGCGATCGCGCCGGGGGGCGTGGGCGCGTCCTCCGCGGCGAGCGCGGAGGGCCCGCTGGGGCCCGTGCTGGGGGTCGGGGTCGCGTCGTCGGACGGCGCGGGATCGGTCGAAGCCGCCGGATCCTCGGGCGCCGGGGGCACGGCCGGCGTCGCCAGGACGGCGGACTCCTCCGGCTCGGGCTCGTCGGCGACGGCCGGCGCGAGGGCCGGCAGGTCCGCCTCGAGCGGCGCCGCGCCGGTGGGCGCGGCGGTCGCGGGTGCCTCGGTCGTGGGCAGCAGGTCCGCGGCCGGGACCGCCCCGAAGGCGGTGGCCGAGAGGACGAGCCAGGCCAGCACGACGAGTGCGGCGAGTCCCCCGCGAAGCGGGGAACGGCCGCGCGACGGGCGACGGCTCAGGGCGATGTCGGGCGTGGTGGACGGCTCCGCGAACGCTGACGAAAGGCCGAAGGACCGGCCTCCGGCCCATTCAACCCACCCGCGAACCGCGCGCGCAAGACCGCCAACAGTCGGTTTCTCCAGCTTTTCACCTGCAAAAAGCGTTGCGGACCCCTCGGCCGACACCCATGCGGGTCAGTTCCTGCCCCGGTTTGACCCGCACGGACCCCCGGGCGCTCGGGCGCCCCCGCCGGCCGGCGGAGGGCCGACGCGCGTCAGCTCTCGGAGAAGAGCGGGGTGGTGAGGTAGCGCTCGCCCGTGTCGCAGAGGAAGGTCACGATCGTGCGGCCGGCGCTCTCGGGCCGGCGCGCGACCTCGAGGGCGGCCCAGACGTTCGCCCCGGCGGAGATGCCGACGAGGATGCCCTCCTCCCGCGCCAGACGGCGCGAGGTCTCGAAGGCGTCGTCGGCGCTGCAGCGGATGACCTCGTCGTAGACCGACGCGTTGAGCACGCCCGGGATGAAGCCGGCGCCGATGCCCTGGATCTTGTGCGGTCCGGGCTGGCCGCCCGAGAGCACGGGCGACTCCTCCGGCTCGACGGCCACGGTGCGCAGGCCCGGGCGCCGCTCGCGCAGCACCTCCCCCACGCCGGTGATGGTGCCGCCGGTCCCGACCGCCGCGACGAGCACGTCGACCTCGCCCCCGGTGTCCTCCCAGATCTCCTCGGCGGTGGTCCGCCGGTGGACCTCCGGGTTGGCCGGGTTGTCGAACTGCTGGGGCACGTACGCGCCCTCGGTCTCGGCGGCGATGCGGTTGGCGGTCTCGATCGCGCCGCGCATCCCCTCGGTCCCCGGCGTGAGCACGAGCTCGGCGCCGTAGGCGCGCAGCAGCGACCGCCGCTCGACGCTCATGGTCTCGGGCATGGTCAGGATGAGGCGGTAGCCCTTGGCCGCGCAGACGAACGCCAGAGCGATGCCGGTGTTGCCCGAGGTGGGCTCCACGATCACGCTCGCACCGGGCGCGATGCGGCCCTCGCGCTCGGCCGCCTCGATCATGGCCAGCCCGATCCGGTCCTTGACGCTCCCGGCCGGGTTCATCGACTCCAGCTTCCCGAGGACGGTGGCCCCGAGGCCGCGCGCGACCCGGTCCAACCGCACGAGCGGCGTCCTCCCGATCAGCTCCGTGATGGAGGAGGCGACGGCCACCGTCGCACCCTACACGCGGGTCGAGGGCGCGGCGCCGGCCAGGAGCGGCGCGGCGAGCGCGGCCAGGCTCACCTCGGGCCGGGCGCCGAAATGCGAGATGACCTCCGCCGCCGCCAACGAGCCGAGCCGGGCGCAGGTCGGGAGATCCAGCCCGCGCGTCAGGCCGTGGAGGAAGCCGGCGGCATAGGAGTCGCCGGCGCCCGTGGTGTCGACCACACGGTCCACCGGGGCCGCCGGGACCTCGTGGCGCTCGTCGCCCGCCACCACCAGGGAGCCGTGCTCGGAGCGGGTGATGGCGACGATCTCGCAGCGGCCGGCGACGCCCTCCACGGCCTCCTCGAGCGACCCGGCCTCCATTAGCGAGACGATCTCGGCCTCGTTGGCGAAGAGCACGTCGACCTCGCCGTCGACCAGCGCGCGGAACTCCTCGCGGTGGCGGTCGACGCAGAAGGGGTCCGACAGCGTCAGGGCCACCCGGCGCCCGGCGCCGCGCGCCGCCGCCATGGCCTTGCGGAAGGCCTCCTTGGCGCGGGGCGGGTCCCAGAGGTAGCCCTCGAGGTAGGTCACCGCGGCCGAGGCCACCAGGGCCTCGTCGACGTCCTCCGGGCCCAGCTCGACGCAGGCCCCGAGGTAGGTGCACATGGTGCGCTCGCCGTCGGGGGTGACCAGGATCAGGCAGCGGGCCGTGCCCGGGCCCTCGGCGGCGGGCGCGGTGGAGAAGGCGACGCCCGCCGCGCGCAGGTCGTGGGCGAAGATCGACCCGAGCTGGTCGTCGCGGACCTTGCCGATGTAGGCGGCGCGCGAGCCGAACGAGGCCGCCCCGGCCATCGTGTTGGCGCAGGACCCGCCCGAGACCTCCACCCCGGGCCCCATGGCGCCGTACAGCGCGTCGGCCCCGGCGGCGTCGATCAGGGTCATCGTGCCGCGCGCGATCCCGTGCTCCGCCACGAACGCCTCGTCGGCCTGTGACAGCACGTCCACGATGGCGTTGCCGATGCCGAGCACGTCATGGACGGGGGCGGATGACGTCACGAAGTCGCTTTCGGTCGGGCGGCCGCACGGGACGCCGGGGCACCCGGCAGCCCCTGCCGGCGGGGTCGCCGGGGGCCGCGCCGCGGGCGCCGAAGGTCGCTAGATATGAAACATCGGCGCGCCCTGCAGACGCGCCTCACGGTCCACCACGTCGGCGACGGTCACCCCGCCGAGCAACTCGGCCAAGCGCGCGCGGGCCTCGATCCAGACCGACTCCGCGCCGGCGCGGGCGGGATCGACCGGCGGGCCGGTCGCCAGACGGCCGTCGACGGTCTCGACCACCTCGAGCACGGTGATCTCCTCCGGCGCCCGGCCGAAGGAGTAGCCGCCCTTCACGCCGCGCTGGCTCTGGAGGATCCCCGCGCGCCGCATCGACGAGAACAGCTGCTCGAGGACGTGCAGCGGGATGCCGCGGGCCTCGGCGACCTCGAGGATCGGGACGGGAGGTCCCCCTCGATGCCCCGCCAGCTCGACCAGCGCCAGCAGCGCGCAGCGGCTCTTCTGGGTGATCGTGATCAACTCAAACTCCGGAAACCGTGGTCTCTTCCCGGAGTTTAGCCGACCGGCGGACCGCTCCCCTTGGAGCCCTACTCCTCGGGCGAGTAGAGCATGTTCACGTACCCCTCGCGCAGGACCGCCGGAGCGTAGGCGCGGCCCGCCTGGTTGCGCAGCTCGTAGACGCGGACCATCGCGTCGATCCAGGCGTCGAGGTCGCCCACCATGAACTCGTAGGTGACCGGGTTGGTCTGGACGAGCAGCCGGGCGCGGCGGCCCCCGGGCGGGAAGTCGTCGGGGTTGCGCGGCCAGCGCTCGATCTCCTCGATCGCGTCGAGCGGGATCTCCCGGCGCTTCGCGCCCATGACCTTGTCGAGGATCGTGGGGTCGAACAGCAGCCGGTCGTCGGTCAGCTTGAGGTCGCCGTGCCGCGAGAGCCATCCGTTCTGCAGGTCGGCCCCGCCCTTCTTGCGGACCACCTCGTCCGGTCGCTCCTTCGGGGCGTGCGGTCCTCGTGGCAGCTTCCTGGTGCGGGTCGCCATCAGTCGAACCTCCGGCGGGTCTCCCAGATGCGCAAACGGTCCTCCAGGGCAGAGATCCAGGCGTCAAGCCCGGACATGAAGACGAAGTCGAAGCTCTTCGACGTGCAGATCAGCCGCATGCGGGGCGAACGGCCCCCGGGCAGGACCTCCTCCCGCCGCGCCGGCTGGCGCTCGACGCGGATGATCTCGGAGAAGTCTAGCCGGAGGGCCCGCGCGAACAGCAGGCGCTCGATCGGGGTGGGCCGGAACGCCAGGTGGTCGTCGTGCAGGCTGAGCCGGCCGCCGCGCGCCAGCCACCCGTTGTTGAGCGAGGCCGCGGTGCGCCGGTGGCACCCCTCCTCGAGGTCCCGCGGCCCGTCCCGCCACACGATGAGCTGCGCGTCCCAGCGATCAGGATCGTAGTCGTCGTCGCCGCGCCGGTCCGGCAAGGGCCCTTCTCCGCGTAACGCGAACCTTTTGGCTCGGGGAGGACGCTAGCACCGCAGAGGACGTCCGACCCCGGGGTTATGGTGCCAAAGCAATTCAGTCCTTGCGCGCCCGGCGGTGCCCACCAGGCCGATCTTCGGGCGCGGATGATCCGGGGTCTTGATGCGCGCTGGGGCGGCGGTTCGCACATACGACGAGGATGCCTTCACGACGGCTCCCCCGCCGCTCGCCCTCGTCGAGACCAGCGACGCCTATGACGTCTGGCTGGCGGACTTCAGCCGCCGGCTGGCGCAGCACGACGCCTCGGTCGCCGGCCTCGCCCGCGACCTCGCGCTCCGGACCCGGTGGGTGATCCAGGCCGTCGGGACGCCCGACTTCCCGGCCCCGCCGCCGCTGCTCGGCGCGCCGCCGGACGTGCTCTGCATCCGCGAGGGCCGCTCGCCGCTCTGCCTCGAGGTGGAGCTGCCCGAGACCCTGGTCCGGCGCCAGACGGTGAACCGGCTCCGCATGCTCAGCGAGCGCCTGGCCTTCGACACCCGCCTGGTGCTGGTGGCGCCGGCGCGCGAGCACGGCCGGCGCATCGACGAGTGCGAGCGGCTCATGCGCCGCGCCCGCCTGAACGTTCCCGTGGCCGCCATCGCGGCCGACGAGGACGCGATCACCGGGGCCGACTGGTAGCAGGCCGGCCGGCCGAGCCGGCCGCCCTCGGCGCGCTCAGCCGCCGGCCGCGCCCAGCGCCAGAAGGCCCTTCGCGATCCCCTCCCAGCCCCATCGCTCGACCGCCGCGCGGCGGGCGGCGGCGCTCAGGCGGGCGCGGTCCGTCGGCGCCAGGTCCAGGATGGCGCGCAGCTTGGCGGTGAGGTCGCCGACGTCGCCGGGGGCGAACGCCGCGAGGTGGCGGAGCTCGGGCGGGTAGGTCTCCTCGAGGCCGGCCGCGATCTCGGCCAGGCCCGAATGGCGCGCGACGAGCGGCGGGGAGCCGCAGGCGGCGGCCTCGGCGGCCACCATCCCGAACGCCTCGGGGAACACCGAGGGGGTCACGCTGACGTCGGCGAGGGCCCACAGGTGGGCCAGGTGCCGGTGCTCGAGCGGCCCCGTGAACAGGACGCGCCGGCCGGCACGCGCCTGGAGGCGGGCCCGCTCGGGCCCGAAGCCCACCATCACCCCCCGGGCGTCCACCGCGTCGAGCGCCTCCAGCAGGAGGTGGACCCCCTTCTCCCGGCTCAGCTTCCCGACGTAGACGACGGTCGGCTCGTCACCGGCGAGGAACTCGGCCAGGCGAGCGGCGATCTCGGGATCCGGCCGGCGCTCGTCGTGCGGGGCGTCCGGGTCGGGGGGATCGCGGCGGGCCTCCTCGATCAGCGCCGCCAGCGCGTGCTCGCGCGGCTCGGGCCGCAGATGCTCCACGTCCACCCCCGGGGGGATCACCTCCACCCGGTCGAGGTGCGGGCCGGGCCCCAGCACCTCCCCGATCACCCGCCGGATGTGCTCCGAGCCGGCGACGACGGCGCGCGCCTCGGCCAGCGCGTCCCGCGCCCAGGCGCAGAGCTCCGGCCGCCCCCGCAGGGAGAACTCGAGCTCCGACCCGTGCGCCTTCACCACGAAGGGCGCGCCGGCGGCGGCGCCGACCGGGCCGCCCAGGATGAGGTGGTTGGTCAGCACGAGGTCGGCCGGCAGCTCGGCGCGCAGGGCCTCGGCGTTCGCCTCGACCACGCGGGCCCGCTCCGCCGGCGTCATGTCCTGCACCAGCCGCGCCTCGACGTCCTCGTAGCGGTCGAGCACGAACACCGGCAGCAGCGGCCCGATGTCCGGGCGCACCACCCGGGCGCCGAGCAGGTCGTGCTCCTCGGGGCGCGGGTCCTGGCAGATCACGGTCACCTCGTGCCCCAGCCGGCGCCAGGCGCGGGCGAGCGACCGCGTGTAGACGTTCGAGCCGGTCCCCCCGAGCAGGTACCCGTGCCAGATCACGATCCGCATGCCGGCCTCCGAAACGCCGAGGGCCGGTCGTGATGACCGGCCCTCGGGAACCTCGCGCATCTCAGGGAGCTGACGCCCCCGGGAGGGTCAGTCCAGGAACGGGATGAGCAGGAGGGCCATGATGTTGGCGATCTTGATCATCGGGTTGATGGCGGGGCCGGCGGTGTCCTTGTAGGGGTCGCCGACCGTGTCGCCGGTCACCGCGGCCTTGTGGGCCTCGGATCCCTTCCCGCCGTGGTGCCCGTCCTCGATCAGCTTCTTGGCGTTGTCCCACGCGCCGCCGCCCGAGGTCATCGAGATCGCGACGAAGATGCCCGTCACGATCACGCCGAGCAGCAGGCCGCCGAGCATCTCGCGGCCGTGCCCGACGCCGAAGATGAAGGCCGTCACGATCGGGAAGACGATCGGGATGGCGGCCGGCAGCAGCATCTCGCGCTGCGCCGACGCGGTCACGATGCGCACGCAGCGGGCGTAGTCCGGCCGCTCCGTGCCCTCCATGATCCCCGGCTTCTCGCGGAACTGGCGGCGCACCTCCTCCACCACCTGGCCGCCGGCCCGGCCGACCGCCTCCATCGAGAAGGCGGCGAACAGGAACGGCATCAGGCCGCCGATGAAGAGGCCGACGACGGTATAGGGGTTCTCCAGCCCGAAGTTGACCGTGGCGGTGTTGCCGGCCTCCCTCAGTGCCCCTTGGAGCTCCTCCACGTAGGAGACGAACAGCACCACGGCGGCCAGGCCGGCCGAGCCGATCGCGTAGCCCTTCGTGACGGCCTTCGTGGTGTTGCCGACCGCGTCCAGCGGGTCGGTCACCGCGCGGACCGACTCGGGCAGCTCCGCCATCTCGGCGATGCCGCCGGCGTTGTCCGTGATGGGGCCGTAGGCGTCGAGCGCCACGACCACGCCGGTCAGGGAGAGCATGGCCATGACGGCCGTGCCGATGCCGTAGTAGCCGGCCAGCTCGTACGAGCCGACGATGGCGCCGGCGATGACGACGACCGGCAGCGCGGTCGCCTTCAGGCTCACCGCCAGGCCGGCGATGATGTTCGTCCCGTGACCGGTCTCGCTGGCCTTCGCGATCTTCTTGACCGGCGGCCACGGGGTGCCGGTGAAGTACTCGGTGATCGCGACGAGCGCGATCGTGACGCCGATGCCGATCAGGGCGGCCCAGTAGTAGTGGGACCACTCGGCGCCGGGGTTTCCTTCGATCCCGGCGTTCTCGGCGCCGTCCATCAGCCACTTGGTGATGGGCAGGAAGCCGAGCGCCGCGAGCAGCGCGGCGACGCCGAGACCGGTGTAGAGCGCGGCCGTGACCGAGTTGTTGCGGCCGACGCGGACGAACCAGGTCCCGATGATCGAGGCGATGATCGAGACGCCGCCGAGCGCCAGCGGGAAGAGGAGCGCGTTGATCTGGTCGAAGCCCGGGACCGTCGTGAAGAAGAGCGAACCCAGGAACATGACCGCCACCGTGGTGACGGCGTAGGTCTCGAACAGGTCGGCGGCCATGCCGGCGCAGTCGCCGACGTTGTCGCCCACGTTGTCGGCGATCACGGCCGGGTTGCGCGGGTCGTCCTCGGGGATGCCCGCCTCGACCTTGC
>JAWVEV010000188.1:0-17244 GCA_033856535.1 Miltoncostaeaceae bacterium
CCCGCACGCCGGTCCCGCGGAGCTCCTCCCCCACCGCCTCGGTGAAGCTGAGCTCGAAGGCCTTCGAGGCCGCGTAGGTCGCCATGAACGGCACCGGCTGGAGAGCCGCCGCCGAGCTCACCACCACCAGCGTCCCGTGGCCGCGCGCGACCATCGACGGCAGCACGTGGGCGGCCAGGTCGACCACGGCGAGGCAGTTGAGCCTGACGATGTCCACCTCGCGCTCGCGCTCGAGCCGCCAGACCGGGCCCGAGGAGCCGACGCCGGCGTTCAGCACCACCACCTCGGGGGCTCCCGCCGCGGTGATCGCCTCGCGGCAGGCCGCCAGGCCCTCCTCGGTGGCCAGGTCGCAGACCACCACGTCGGTGTGCGTGCCGTGCCGGCGGGCCATCCGGTCGGCGAGCTCGAGCAGCCGCCCCTCGCGGCGGGCGGCGATCAGGAGCCGGTGCCCGCGCGCGGCCAGGCTCTCGGCGTAGGCCCGCCCGAGACCCGAGGAGGCCCCGGTCACCACCGCCAGGCCGCCGCCTCCGGGGCCGTTGCCGGTGCCCATCAGGCCCGCTCGGGCTGCGCGTAGAGGCGGTCGCCGGCGTCCCCGAGCCCCGGCACGATGAAGCCGCGGTCGTCCAGGCCCGGGTCGACCGCGGCGCAGGTGATCTGGACGCCGGGGTGGCTTCGCCCGACCGCCTCGAGGCCCTCGGGCGCCGCGATGAGCGCGGCCACCCCGATGCTTCGCGCTCCGCGCGCGACCAGGGTGTCGATCGCCGCCACGCTGGAGCCGCCGGTCGCCACCATCGGCTCCAGCAGCAGCACGTCGTCGTCCTCGAGACCGGCGGGCAGGCTCTCGAGGTAGCGCGTCGGGAGCAGGGTCGTCTCGTCGCGGGCCAAGCCGATGAACCCGACCCGCGGCTCGGCCGGCGCGAGCGCCAGCGCCGGCTCCAGCAGGGCCAGGCCGGCCCGCAGCACCGGCACGATCGTGAGGCGCCGGGCGGGGCTCGCCACCGCGGCCGGCCCGACCGGGGTGTCCACCCGCCCCGGCACGGTCTCGAGGCCGCGCAGGGCCTCGGCGATCACCAGCGCGCCGAGCGCCGCCGCCGCCCGGCGGAAGCGCGAGGGCGGGGTCGCCGCGTCGCGCAGCACTGCGAGCTGGGCGGCGACGAGGCTGCCGCCGAGCGTGACGGGCGGCCGGGCGGCCGGAGGGTCGGGCACGACTCCGAGCCTACCTCGGAGTGCCGCGCCGGGATCCGCCGACGGAGAATCTGACGCTTGGCCCGCGGTCAGCCCGGCGACGCGTCGGGCTCCGCGTCCGGGGGTCGCGGGCCGCCCTCGGCGCCCGCCCACCAATCGGCCGGTCGCGCCCGGATGGCCGGCCGTTCGACGCCGGCGAACGGGTGGAGCCCGAACCACTTCGGGAAGGAGCGGACGAGGTGCGCGGGCCCCTCCAGCTCGATCGCGCGCCGGCTGAGAGCAGCGGCCAAGCCGGCGTCGCCCATCCACACCGCCGTCAGCGTCCTGGCGTCGCTGCGGACGGTGACGTCCACCCCGAACCCGGGATCGCTGAGGCAGAGATCCGCCTCGGGCAGGACGAGCCAGAAGTAGCGCAGCTTCTCGGGGGCCCCGCGAAAGCGGAAGTGAATCACCGTGCGGCCGGCGGGGAGCGCGTCGGCTCGGACGGTCCCGCGCATCCACCACATGAGCAGCCCGGTGTCGGGCGTCTGCTCGAGGATCGGCCGCCGCAGCCAGCGCTCGCTCCAGATGCCGATCTGCGCGACGACCGGGCCGAGCTCCTCGCCCGCCTGTGTCAGGTGGTACTCCGTGCCGTGGCCCTCCGGGCGCCGGCGGCGCTCCACGATCCCCGCGTCCTCGAGCTGGCGCAGGCGCTTGGTGAGGAGCGACGAGGACATCAGCGGCACGCCGCGCTGGATCTCGTTGAAGCGGTGGCTCCCGGCCAGCGCCAGCTCGCGGATGACGAGGGGGGTCCAGCGCTCGGTGAGCACCTCGGACGCCTGCGCGATCGGGCAGAACTGGCCATAGCCCCTCATGGGTCGATGCTCGTCCCGGGCGCCCCGTGACGCAAGGGCCACTGCAGATCTTGCAGTTGATCGGCGGCCCGGCGGGCGCGAAGACACGGTCATCACCGCATCGAGCGAGGAGGTTGGCCATGTACGTGCTGGCGATCCACACCGTGTCCGAGCCGGGCGTCTTCTGGAGCGCGCCGCTCGACCTGCCGGAGGGCACCGAGCTGCCGTTCGTCGCGCCGAGCGCCGACGGCACCCGCGGCGTCTGCATCTTCCGCTCCGACTCCGTGGCCACGGTCAGGGACCTGGTCGACGGCGCGGCGGGGGCGATCAGCGTCAACGAGTACCACGCGATCGACGAGGGGATCGCCCAGGGTCTGCCCGCCTGAGCGACCGCGGGTGGTGGAGGCCCTCCCGGGAGGGCCTCCACGCTCAGAGGCGGACGGGGGTCCCCTCGATGAAGCGCGGGTAGAGCGGGTGGCGCGAGCCGATCTCGTGCGCCCGGCTGCGCAACGCGTCCAGGCCGCGCTCGCCGGTCTCGGGGTCGAGCGCCTCGGCGATGATCCGGGCGATCTCGCGCATCTCGTCCTCGCGCAGACCGCGGGTGGTGAGCGCCGCGGTGCCGATCCGCAGGCCCGAGGTGACCGTCGGGGGGCGCGAGTCGAACGGCACGCCGTTCTTGTTGACCGTGATGCCGGCGCGGCCGAGGCGCTCCTCGCCGTCCTTGCCGGTCATCTCGGTGGCCGAGAGGTCGACCAGCACCAGGTGGTTGTCCGTGCCGCCGCTGACCAGGTCGACGCCGTTGGCGACCAGCTCCTCCGCGAGCGCGGCGCAGTTCCGCACCACCTGCTCCTGGCGGGCGCGGAACTCGGGGGTGAGCGCGTGGCCGAGGGCCACGGCCTTCGCCGCGATGATGTGCATCAGCGGCCCGCCCTGCAGCCCCGGGAAGATGGCCCGGTCGACCGCCCGGCCGAGCTCCTCGGTGCAGAGGATGATCCCGGCGCGCGGCCCGCCCAGCGTCTTGTGGGTCGTGGTGGTCACGACGTCGGCGATGCCCACCGGGCTGGGGTGCACCCCGGCGGCGACGAGGCCGGCGATGTGCGCCATGTCGACCATCAGGAGGGCGCCGACCTCGTCGGCGATCGCGCGGAAGGCCGGGAAGTCGAGCGTGCGCGGGTAGGCGGAGGCGCCGGCCACGATCAGCTTCGGCTTCACCTCGAGCGCCCGCTCGCGGACGTTCGCCATGTCGATGCGGCCGGTCTCGCGCTGGACGCCGTAGTGGTGGAACTCGTAGAGCCGACCCGAGAAGTTCACCTTCAGGCCGTGCGACAGGTGGCCGCCGTGGTCGAGCGCCATCGCCAGCACGCGGTCGCCGAGATCGAGCATGGCCGCATAGGCCGCCTCGTTGGCCGTCGCGCCCGAGTGAGGCTGCACGTTGGCGTGCTCGGCGCCGAAGAGCTGGAGCGCCCGCTCGATCGCGAGCTGCTCGACCTCGTCGACCACCTCGCAGCCGCCGTAGTAGCGCCGTCCCGGATAGCCCTCGGCGTACTTGTTCGTGAGCACCGAGCCGGCCGCCTGGAGCACCGCGGTGCTGGTGAAGTTCTCGCTCGCGATCATCTCGAGCGTCTCCCCCTGGCGGTCGAGCTCGGCGCGCAGCAGGGCGGCGACCGCGGGGTCGGCATCGGCGATGTCGTGCGACAGGTAGCTGTCGCCGTCGGTGAAGCTCACGTGTCCTCCGGGCGTCGGGTCACGGGCCGTGCGGCGAGCATCGGGCCGGAGCGGGGCGCGTCGCGAACGAGGCTACACGCCGCCCCCGACGGACGCCTGCAGGGCGACCCCATGCCGCGCCAGCCGCGCCCGCAGCGCGTCCGGGTCCGGGCCGGGGCGGATCAGCACCGCCGCGCCTCCCTCCGCGAGCGGGCGCAGGTCGACCACCGCCGAGGCCGTTCCGGGCAGCCGGCCGGCGTCGACCGCGGCGGTGGCCGCGCGCAGCTCGGCCGGCACGGCGTCGAGCACCGCCGGGTCCGGGCCGCCCGGGTCGTTGGCGCTGGTGGCGACCAGCGGGATGTCGAGGGCATCGAGCGCGCCGCCCATGTCCGGGGCGCGGAGGCCGACGGTGCCGGGGGTCGCCCCCGAGGCCGCCCGGTAGCGCAGCTCGGGGTCGGGGACGAGGCAGGTGGCCGGGCCGGGAAGGAGGTCCGCCGCCACGGTCCGGGCCGGCTCGGGCAGCGCCGCCAGCGCCTCGGTCAGGGCCCCGGGCGCGAACAGCAGCACCTGGCATGGCTGCTCGCGCGGCCGGCCCTTCAGCGCGTAGAGCGCGTCCACCCCGGCCGGCGCGTCGAGCGCCGCGGCCAGCCCGTAGACCGTGTCGGTCGGGAGCAGCGCGAGGCCGCCGGCGGCGAGACGCCGGACGAGCTCGGTCACGGCCTCGGGAGCGGGCGGCCAGCTCACGGCAGCACCCGCCCGCCGACCGCCCGCGGCAGCCCGGCGAGGTCGGGCCGCACCTCCACGTCGGCCAGCCCGGCCTCGCGCCACAGCGCGGCGGCGGCCTCGCCCTGGCCCGCGCCGATCTCGGACAGCAGCCAGCCGCCCGGCTCCAGATGGGCCGGCGCCTCGGCGGCCAGGCGGGCGAGCGCCTCGGTGCCGAGCGGGCCCGAGACCAGCGCGTCGCGCGGCTCGAAGGCCAGCTCCGGCGGCGCCGCGTCGAGCTCGGCCTGCGCGAGGTAGGGCGGGTTGGCCACCACCAGGTCGAACCGCCGGCCGGCGACCGCCGCGAAACCGTCGGACGCGAGCCATTCGACCTCGACGTCGACCGACGCCGCGTTCGACCGCGCGACCGCGAGGGCCGCATCGGAGCGCTCGAGCGCGGTCACGGCGATCCCCTCGGGCCCCTCGTCGGCCAGCGCCAGCGCGATCGCGCCGCTGCCGGTGCCCCAGTCCGCGACCCGCGCACCGGGCCGCAGCAGCTCCAGCGCCCACTCCACCAGCAGCTCGGTCTCGGGCCGCGGCACCAGCACGTCCGGGCCGACGGCGAGCGACAGGCGGCGGAAGGCGCGCCGGCCCACCAGGTGGGCCAGCGGCTCGCGCCGGCCGCGGCGGGCGATGAGCTCGCGCATTGCGCCGAGCTCGGGTGGCGTGAGCGGCCGCTCGTGATCCGTGTAGAGCGTCAGCCGGTCCACGCCCAGGGCGTGGGCCAGCAGAAGGTCGGCGTCGAGCCGGGGCGAGGGCGAGCCGCGATCGCCGAGATAGCCGGCGCTCCGGCGCAGGACCTCGGCGACGGTGAGGAGGGTCGCCGGCCGGGTCAGCGGCGCGCGCGGGCCAGGAGGAAGGCGCGCAGCGGGCCGTGCAGGAACTCGTAGAGCCCGTCGGCCGCCTCGACCAGGCCGCCCACGTCTGGGATCGGGTCGGTCTGCGAGTGCACCAGGCGCAGGTAGAGCTTCGTCGGCTCGGCGTGCATCGGCTCGATGGCGCACTCGATGCTCACGTCGCCCGAGCGCCGCCAGAGGCGCAGCCCGAAGGCGACGTCGTCGCCGCCGAGCAGCTCCAGGCGCTCGTCCTCGACGCGCAGGACGCCGTCGGCCAGCACCTCGCGCGCGGTCTCCTCGAGCTCGCAGTCCCAGACCGCGACGAGGGTGACGTCGTCGATCCACATCGGCCCCATCGAGTACCGCTCCGCGGCCTCGCGCATGAGGCCCACGACCCGCTCCACGCCCTCGCGGTAGCCGAGGCCGGTCACGCTGCACGAGGCCGAGGAGGCGGCCCGCAGCCCGAACTCGGCGCCGTCGGGGCCGGAGAAGGTCGCGCCGCCGTCCGCGCCGTACTCGAGGCGGTTCAGGCCGTAGCGCTCGCTGACCGAGGCGAAGAAGAGCGCCAGGTCCTCGCGCGGCAGCGGGACGTCGTCGTGGCGGACCGTCAGACCGAGGAACTCGGCCCGCAGCTGATCTGGATTCAGGCTCATCTCGACCCTTAGGCCGCTTGCGGCGGCGCCTCGTCCTCGAGCCGGCGCCGGCGCTCCTCCGCGGCGAGCGCCTCGGTGAGCCCGCTGAGCGCTCCCTGCAGGATCTGCTCGCGCAGCGGCACGTCCATCCCGATGCGGTGGTCCGTGACCCGGTTCTGAGGATAGTTGTAGGTGCGGATCTTCTCGGAGCGCTCGCCGCCGCCGAGCTGCGCCCGCCGGGCGGCGCTCTCCTCGGCGGCCCTCTCGGCCTGCGCCCGCTCGTACAGCCGGGCCCGCAGCACGCGCATGGCGCGCTCCCGGTTCTGCAGCTGGCTCTTCTCGTCCTGCATCGAGACCACGATGCCGGTGGGCAGGTGGGTGATGCGGACGGCGGAGTCGGTGGTGTTCACGCTCTGGCCGCCGGGGCCGCTCGAGCGGTACACGTCGATGTTCAGGTCCTTCTGGTCGATGCGCACGTCGACCTCCTCCACCTCGGGCAGCACCGCCACCGTCGCGGTCGAGGTGTGGATGCGGCCCTGGCTCTCGGTGGCGGGGACGCGCTGCACCCGGTGGACGCCGGCCTCGAAGCGGAAGACGCCGAACGCCCCGTCGCCCTTCGCGGCGAAGGTGACCTCCTTGAGCCCGCCGGCGTCGGCCTCGCTGGTGGAGAGCAGCTCCATCCGCAGGCCGCGCTCCTCGGCGTAGCGCCGGTAGACCTCGAGCAGGTCGCGCGCGAAGAGCGCCGCCTCCTGCCCGCCGGCGGCCGCGCGGATCTCGACGATCGTGTCGCGGTCGTCGTCGGGGTCCGGCAGCAGCATCGCCTCGCGCATCCGCGGGCCGAGCTCCTCGAGCTCGCCCTCGGCCTCGCGAAGAAACCCGCGGAGGTCCACGTCCTCGTCCTCCGCGAGCAGCGCGCGGGCCTCCTCGGCACGGCCGACGGCGTCCATGTAGAGCTCGGCGAGGCGGAAGGCCTCGCCGAGCCCGCTGTAGCGCCTGGTGACCGACGCGAAGCGCTCACGGTCGGCCACCAGATCCGGATTCGCGAGCTCCTCGTCGAGCTCGGACCTGGTCTTGAGGACCTGGGCGGCGAGCCGGGCGACGGTGGGGTCGGTCACCGGGTCACCGTGACCCGGCCCCGCCCGCCGATCAAGTCTTGCGCTGCGCCAGCTTGCGCTGGAAGCGCTCCACGCGGCCACCCGAATCGACCAGCTTCTGGCGGCCGGTGTAGAAGGGATGGCACCGGTTGCAGATCTCGACCTTGATCTGCGCCTTGGTCGATCGGGTCATGAACTCGTTTCCGCAGGTGCACCTGACGTGCGCGGTGACGTACTCGGGGTGGATCTCGGTCTTCATCGCCGTGCCTCGTCGGTCGCAGTCATAGGGCCACGCGGTCGCGGGCCCGGTCCTCAAGAATAGCGCGGAGGCACAGGGGCCCTCACCGCCCCACGAAGTTGGGGGTGCGCTTCTCGAAGAAGGCGGCCATGCCCTCGCGCTGGTCCTCGGTGGTGAAGGCGAGCGCGAACGCGTCCAGCTCGCGGGCCAGGTGCGTGCGCTGGTTCCCCTCGAGCGCCAGGTTCACGACCTCCTTGGCGGCCGCGATCGCCCAGGGCGGCTTGGTCGCGATCGTCTCCCCCAGCTCGACCGCCTTGTCCAGCAGCTCGTCGTTCGGGTGCACGGCGTTGACTAGGCCGCGCTGGAGCGCCTCGTCGGGCTTCACCATGCGCGCCGTGAAGATGATCTCCTTGGCGAAGCCGGGAGAGGTGGTGCGGGCGAGGCGCTGGGTGCCGCCCCAGCCGGGCAGGATGCCGAGGTTCACCTCGGGCAGGCCGAAGCGGGCGCGCTCGCCGGCCAGGCGCAGGTCGCAGGCGAGGGCGAGCTCGCAGCCGCCACCGAGTGCGTACCCGTTGACCGCGGCGATGACCGGCTTGGGGAACGACTCCAGGCGGCCGGTGATCGCGTGGCCGCGCTTGGCGTAGTCGCGCGCCTCGAGGGCCGAGGCGGTCTTCATGTGCGCGATGTCGGCGCCGGCCGTGAAGGCCTTCTCCCCGGCGCCGGTCAGGACCACGGCGCGCAGGGACGCCTCCCCCTCGATGGCGTCGAGCAGGTCGTCCAGGTCGTCCAACATGTCCACGGACAGGGCGTTCAGGGCCTCGGGGCGGTTGAGCGTGAGCACGGCCACCGGGCCACGCCGCTCGAGATCGACCGGCACGGGCGCTCCTTTCGATTACTGGGTCAGGCGGCGTCCGCGGACGCGGCGGGAACCGCGGCGCGGATGAAGTCGACCATCTCGTCGACGGGCGCCCCGGGGGTGAAGACGGCGGCCACCCCGAGGTCGATCAGCTCCTGGATGTCGTCGCGCGGGATGGTGCCGCCCACCATCACCACGACGTCGCCGGCGCCCTGGGCGCGCAGCAGGTCCAGCACCCGCGGGACAAGCGTCATGTGGGCGCCCGACAGGATCGAGAGCCCGACCGCGTCGGCGTCCTCCTGGATCGCCGTCGCGACGATCTGCTCCGGCGTCTGGTGCAGGCCGGTGTAGATCACCTCCATCCCCGCGTCGCGCAGGCTGCGGGCGATGATCTTCGCGCCACGGTCGTGTCCGTCCAGGCCGGGCTTCGCGATGACCACGCGGATGGGACGAGCCACCCGGATCACCTCCTCGACGACGGGCGCGCCGAGTATAACGGCGGCCCGCCGGGGGGCCCGGCCCGCCCGCGTATCCTCTGCCGGCCCACGCCCGGAAGGTGCCCGATGAAGACCAAGCTCCGCTCCACGGACCCGCTCGCCGCGCGCTGCGACCTCCTGGTCGTGGCGGTGGCCGACCCCGCCGCGCCGCTCGTCCCGCCGGCCGACGCGCTCGACGCGGCCCTCGGTGGGGCCCTCGCCCGGTCGGTCGCCGACGGCGAGGTGAAGGGGGCGCCCGGGACGCTGGCGGTGTTCCATGCCGCCGCCGGCGCCGGAGCCCCCAGGGCCGCGGTGGTGGGCGTGGGCGGCGGGAGCGCGGAGGACTGGCGCGAGGCCGGCGCCGCGGCGGGCAAGCGGGCTCGGGCGTTGAAGGCCGCCGACGTGGCGCTCGCCGCGCCCGCCGGCGCGGACGGCGCGGCCGTCGGGGCCTTCGTCGAGGGCTTCGGCGCCGGCCAGTACCGCTTCGACCGCTTCAAGACGGACGAGGACGGGGGCGCGCCGGTGGCGACGCTGACCGTGCACGGCTCGACCGCGAAGGTCGCCGACCTGACCCGGGCCGCCCGGCTCGTCAGGGCGCAGGACGGCGCCCGGGACCTCGGCAACACGCCCTCGAACCACCTGACGCCGACGCGGCTGGCCGATCACGCGCGGGCGCTGGCCGAGGCGACCCCGGGGCTCGAGTGCGAGGTGCTCCAGCCGAAGCAGCTGGCCAAGCTCGGCGCCGGCGCCCTCCTGGCCGTCGCCCAGGGCTCGGAGGAGCCGCCCGCGATGATCGTGCTGCGCTACACGCCCAGGCGGCGCGCGGCCAAGGGCGAGGTGCTGGGCCTGGTCGGCAAGGCGGTCACCTTCGACACCGGCGGCATCTCGATCAAGCCCTCGGGCGGCATGGAGGAGATGAAGCTGGACATGGCCGGCGGCGCGGCCGTGATCGAGGGCGCCGCCCTGATCGCCGACCTGAAGCTCCCGGTGGAGGTGCTGGCGGTCGTGCCGACCACCGAGAACATGCCGAGCGGCCGGGCGATCAAGCCGGGCGACGTGATCACCACCATGAGCGGCAAGACCGTCGAGGTGATCAACACCGACGCCGAGGGCCGTCTGATCCTGGCCGACGGCCTGGCCTACGCGGCCCGTCAGGGCGCGACCCGCCTCGTCGACTTCGCCACGCTGACCGGCGCGATCGTGGTCGCCCTCGGCGAGGTCTACGCCGGCCTGTTCGGCTCGGACGACGACTGGACCGCGGCCGTGCGCGAGGCCGGCGAGACCTCGGGCGACCTGGCCTGGCCGATGCCGCTCCACAAGGGCTACGCCGAGCTGATCGAGAGCAAGGTGGCCGACCTCTCGAACGCCGCCGCCAAGCGTCAGGCCGGCGCGGTCTACGCCGCCCAGTTCCTGCGCGAGTTCACCGCCGGGCTGCCCTGGTGCCACGTCGACATCGCCGGCACCGGCATGGTCGGCGGGCGCGGGACGGGCTTCGGCGTGGGGATGATCCTGGCGATCGCCGAGGGCCTCGCGGGCCGCTGAGCGTCAGCCCGCGCCGAGGCCCGCCCGGTCGAGCACGCGGTCCACGGCGCCGGGCGGGTCCAGGCGCCTGGCGAGCACCTCGTCGATCAGCTCCGCGAGCATCGCCTCGTCCAGGCCGGCGTCCAGGCGGCGCCCCAGCCGGTCGAGGGCAAGCGAGCGCAGCTGGCGCGCCAGGCCGTCGCGCCGGCGCTCCTCCATGCGGCCGCCTTCGGCCAGGAAGGCCCGATGGCGCTCCACCTCGCGCCAGAGGTCGTCGGCGCCGGCGCCCTCGCGCGCCGTCACCGGGACGATGGGCGGCCGCCACGGCCCGCCGGGGACCAGCGAGAGCGCCGAGCGCAGGTCCGAGACCAGCAGGTCGACCCCGGGGCGGTCGGCCTTGGTGACCGCGATCAGGTCGGGGATCTCCATCAGGCCCGCCTTGATCGCCTGGATGGCATCGCCGCTGCCGGGCTGAAGCGCGAGCACGACCGTGTCGGCCAGCGCGCGCACCTCGACCTCGTTCTGGCCGGCGCCGACGGTCTCGACCACCACGACGTCGAAGCCGGCGGCGTCGAGCACCAGGACGGCGTCGGCGGTGGCCTCGGCGAGCCCGCCCAGGTGGCCCCGGCTGGCCATCGAGCGGATGAAGACGCCGGGGTCGAGGAAGTGGTCGGCCAGCCGGATGCGGTCGCCGAGGACGGCGCCCTTGGTGAACGGGCTGGTCGGGTCGACGCTGACGATCGCGACGCGCTTGTCGTCGGCCCGAAGATGGCGCACCAGCGCGCCGGCGAGCGTGCTCTTCCCCACCCCGGGCGGGCCGGTGAGCCCCACCGTCACCGCGTGACCGGTGTGCGGGTGGAGCGCGGCGACGAGCTTCCGGGCCTCGTCGCCCAGGCGCTCGACGATGGAGATCGCCCGGCCGACGGGCCGGGCCTCGCCGGCGCGGACGCCGGCGATGACCTCCTCGAGGGTCACGCGATCGCGGCCGGCGACTCGGCGAGCGCCTCGGCCAGCGCCGCGAGCATGCGGCCGTTCTCCTCGGGCCAGCCGATGGTGATGCGGATGCCGGACGGGGCGCCGAACGGCCCGGCGGGGCGCACGATCACCCCGCGCGCCAGCAGGGCGCCGGCGAGCGCCCGGGCCCGGGCCGGGTCGCCCACGTCGAAGAAGACGAAGTTCGCGGTCGAGGGCAGCGGCGCGAGGCCGAGCTCGCGCAGCCCGTCGGCCACCCGCGCCCGCTCGGCGTCGTTCAGCGCGATGCGCTCCGGCAGGTGCTCGGCCCCCTCGGCCAGGCTCGCCAGGGCGGCGGCCTGGGCCGGCGCGCTCACGTCGAAGGCGTTGCGCACCCGGCCGAGCGCCGTGACCAGCTCCGCCGGCGCGAGCATGTAGCCGACGCGCAGGCCGGCCAGGCCGTAGGCCTTGCTGAAGGTCCGCATCACGGCCATCGGGCGGCCCTCGGCGACCAGCTCGGCGCCGTCGTGGCTCCCGGGCGGCAGGTACTCGAAGTACGCCTCGTCGAGGACCGGCAGGACATGGCCCGGCAGGCGGTCGAGGAAGCCGACCAGGTCGTCGCGGCCGACGGCGGCGCCGGTGGGGTTGTTCGGGCTCACGACCACGACCAGCTTGGTCCGCGGCCCCACCAGGGCCAGCAGGGCGTCGAGGTCGTACGCCCCGTCGGGCCCGAGCGCCGCCGCCCTCCACTCCGCGCCCTGGATGAGCGCCCCCTGGCGCCACGAGAGGAACGAGGGCCAGGCCATCGCGAGCTCGTCGCCGGGGTCGAGCGTGGCCAGGCAGAGCAGCTTGATCAGGCTGTCGACGCCGTTGCCCGGCAGGACCATGTCGGAGGCCATCCGGTACCGGGCCGCGAGCGCGTCGCGCAGCGCCCAGGTGCCCGGGTCGGGGTAGACGCGAACGCCGTCGGCGCAGACTCGGATAGCCTCCTGCGCGCCGGGCATCGGCGGGAACGGCCCCTCGTTGGAGGCGAGCTTGACCACCGACTCGATCCCGAGCTCCCGCCGGACGTCATCCGTCGGCCGGCCCGGCACGTAGGGATCGACGGCGGCGAGCCCCGGGCGCACCAGCCCGGGCGGGAGAGGCGTCGCCGCGGGCCCGCGGCCGTCCGTGTCGGCGGGGCCGCTCACGCCGCCGATCCTACCGGCCCGCGAATGGGTACCAACCCGTCGGCCCCCGCCGTCCGGACGCGCCCATGAGGAGAGCACCGCGTTGATGATCACCGAGCGCAGCAAGAGCGTGATCCCCTTCCGCCCGCACGACGCGAAGCGGGTCGGAGAGGGCTGCTTCTACCTGGATCAGATCATCTGGCTCAACGCCGACAGGATCGAGCTCGGGGATCGCGTCGGCTTCAACTTCGGCTGCTACGTGAACGGCTACGGCGGGCTCACCATCGGCGACCGCTCCATCATCGGCCCCTACACGATGATCCACACCGCCAACCACGAGATGGACCTGGGCTCGCCCATCCCGGACCAGGGGTGGATCGCGAACCCGGTGGAGATCGGCCCGGACTGCTGGATCGGGATGGGGGTCTCGATCCTCCCGGGCGTGACGATCGGCGAGGGCTGCGTGGTCGGCGCCGGAGCGGTGGTCGCCAAGAGCCTGGAGCCGTGGTCGATCGCCGTCGGCAACCCGGCGAAGGCGATCCGCAACCGCCGAGCCGCGGCGTGAGGGTCCTCTTCCTCCAGCGCCAGCCCTGCATCCGGGCCCTGAAGTACGCCGCCGCCCTGCGCGGCACGCGCCCGGAGCTGACGCTCGGCTTCGCCCACCAGGGCAAGACCCTCTCGGGCTGGTACGGGACCGGCGACGAGCTGTTCGACCGCTGGTTCCCGCTCGGCCCCCACCCGGCCGGCGACCTGCGGCGGGCGGTCGCCGACTTCCGGCCCGACCTGATCCACAGCCACAACCTGCCCGACGCGCTGACGGTCCTCGCGCTCGAGCTGCCGGGCGGGCCGCCGGTGATCCACGACTCGCACGACCTGCAGAGCCTGCGCCAGACGCCTTACGAGGACGGGTTCGACGACCCGGCCGACCCGCTCGAGCTGGAGAAGCGGGCGATCGAGGGCTGCGCGGCGCTCGTGGTCGTCTCGGAGGAGATGCTGGAGGCGATCGAGGCGCGCCATTCGGCGCCGGCCCGCCGCCTGGCGATCCCGAACCTGGCCGCCGAGGCCGACCTGCCCGAGCCGGCGCCGGTCGACCGCCCGCTCGCCGGGCCGCCGCGGCTGGTCTACCAGGGCAGCCTGTCCGCCAACGGCAGCCACTACGACCTGCGCGACGGCTTCCGCGCGGCGGCCGAGGAGGGGCTGACGATCGACGTCTACCCCAACCGGGACGCGCCGGCCTACCGCGAGCTGGCCGACCGGATCCCCGGGATCACCCTGCACGAGCGGCTGCCGCCGGCCGAGCTGATGGCGGCGCTGCCGGCCTACGACCTGGGCTGGGCGATCTTCAACCCGGCCCTGAACGGCCCCCACCTCGACACCGCGCTCCCCAACAAGGCCTACGAGTACCTGGGGGCCGGCCTGCCGATCGTGAGCGGTCCGCACCGGGCCCTGGCCGACCTGGTGGAGGAGCGCGGGCTCGGCGTCGTGGTGCCCGGGGCGCGCGGCCTGCGCGCGCGGCTGGAGGCGCTCGACCTGCCGGCGGCCCGCCGGGGGGTCGCCGCCGCCCGGCCGACGATCACGGTGGAGTCGGCGATCGGCGCGCTGCTGGCCCTCTACGAGAACGTGATCGAGGAGGCGATCGCCGAGGGGCGGGCGGCGTGAGCGGAGCCCGTCGCGGCAGCGCCGCGGGGGCCTGTGCGACACTCAGGCGGTGGACGGAACCGACGATCTGGGGCTCTTCCCGCTCGACCTCGTGGTGCTCCCGGGCGAGGTGATCCCCCTTCACCTGTTCGAGCCGCGGTACCGCCAGCTCTACGCCGACTGCGTCCTCGAGGACCGGCCCTTCGTGATCGTGCGGGCCGGGCCGACCGGCACCGCCGACATCGGCTGCTCGGCCCGTTTCGAGGACCTGATCCGGCGCTTCGACGACGGCCGCCTGAACGTGACGGTCGTCGGGGAGGCGCCGGTCGAGGTGCTCGAGGAGACCGAGGGCCACCTCTACTTCTCCGCGCAGGTGCGGACGCTGGCGGACGAGCCGTCGACGTCCGAGCCGGCGCTGGTGGAGGAGGTGCTGACGCGCTACCGCGCCCTGGCCGGCCTCGAGCCGGACGCGCGCCCGAAGGTGCCGGACGGGGTCCCGCTGTCCTACGGGCTGGCCGGGACGCTCGAGCTGGGGCCGGGGGCGAAGCAGGTGCTGCTGGAGTCGCGGAGCGAGGCGGAGCGACTGGGGCTGCTGGCCCGGATCCTGGTGGCGGCCGAGGGCGAGGCGCGCCACGCCCGGATGGCCGGCCAGCGCGCGCAGACCAACGGCAAGGTGACCGCGCCGTGAGGGGATCCGCGCCGGCCGACGTCGCCGCCGGCCGCGCCCTGCTGCGCGAGGCGGCGGGGGGCGGCCCGCCCGCGGCGGTGCGGGCCGAGGCCGCGCTGATCTGGGTCGAGGGACCGGACGCGGCCGGCTTCCTGCAGGGCCTGCTGTCGAACGACGTGGCCGGCTTGGCGCCGGGGGCGGCGTGCCACGCGCTGCTGCTCGACGCCAAGGGCCACGTGCTGGCCGACCTGCGCGCGCATCGCGACGCCGCCGACGCCTACACGCTGGTGATCGACCCGGCGCAGGCCGAGGCGGTCGCGGCGCTGCTCGAGCGCTACCACTTCAGCGAGGACCTGGACCTGCTGGGGCCCGAGCCCACCGAGGTGCTGACCGTGGCCGGGGCGGCGCCGGCCGGGGAGCCGGTGGACCTCTCGCTGCCCGGGCGGGTGCCCGAGACCGTGGACCTGGTGGTGGGCGACGCCGGGGCGGCGCTGGCGGCGCTGGGCCTCGCCGAGGCGCCCGCCGAGGCGCTGGAGACGCTGCGCGTGGAGGCCGGCGTGCCCCGGGTGGGGATCGACACGGGGCCGACCACGCTGGTGCAGGAGGCCGGGCTGGAGGACACCGCCGTCTCGTTCGCCAAGGGCTGCTACCTGGGGCAGGAGACCGTCGCGCGGGCGCGGTACCGCGGCCGGGTCAACCGGCACCTGCGCGGCCTGCGCCTGCCGGCGCTGCCGGCCGCCGGCGCGGCGGTGACCCGCGACGGGAAGGCGATCGGGCAGGTCACGAGCGCCGTCGAGAGCCCGGACCACGGCCCGATCGGGCTGGCGATCCTGCGGCGCGAGGCCGAGCCCGGCGATGCCGTCGAGGTGGAGGGCCTGGACGCGCCGGCCCAGGTGGTGGAGCTGCCCTTCCGCTGAGCGGCCGGCCCTCGATCCCTCCGCTCGGAGCGACGAGGACGAGCCCCCGGGACTACGGCGCATGGCGCATCCGGCCGATGCTCGGGCGAGAGGCAACCCCACCAGAGGAGCGCGGCGCCGGGCACTCGATGCCGTCCGGGCGTCGTGGCACACTACGAACATGCGTTCTGTTCATTCGCACGGTCAACTCATCCTCTTCCCCGACGGCGAGGAGCGGGCGCAGCGCGCCGCCGCCGCCGCGGGCACCCCGGCACGCCGGTTCCCGCCGCGGCTCGGCCGCAACGCGCGCATGGCCGAGCGCCTCGACCGGATCGCCGACGCGGCCGAGCGGGACGCCGTCGCCAGCCGCCGGGCGGGCGACGTCATCGCCGCCCGGGCCGCCCGCGACCGGGCCGCGGACGCGCGGCGAGCCGCGGCGCTGCTCCGCGCGGGGCCGGCGGGCGTCGGGAAGGTGCTCGCCTCCTAGCGACCGCGCGGGACGGCTCAGGCGAAGATGATCTCGTCCCCGTCCTCGCCGGCGCGCAGCTGGGCCTCGATCTTCTCGAAGGCCAGCTCGTGCAGCACGGGCACCAGCTCGTCGACGGTCCCCTCCAGCGCCGCGGCGTTCCGGAACTGGACGCTCACCCGTCCCACGAAGCAGGTCTTGACGCTGACCAGTTCGCCGTCCTTGAGCACGTGCACCTGGAGGCCCCACAGCATCGGCGGGCCGTCGGTGAGCGAGGTCCGAATCGGCTGCGGATCCAGCTCGTAGACCGTACCTTCGGTCTCAACTCGACGGTGAGTCATAGGTCGAACACCTCCCCGGAAGCCGTCACGCCGGCCGCGGCGCCGCCCCGTCGCGGGTCGCCGGCGCCGCTCAGGCCGCCGGCCTCCCGCCCGGCCACGCCGACGCCGCCGAAGAACAGGTTGAGCTCGCCCCAGCGGCGCAGGCGATGCCCGTCGGCCTCCAGCGCGGCCACGGCGGCCTCGGGCACGCCGCCCTCCACGTCCACGCCGTCGCCCTCGGGATGCACCCGCGGGCGCCGCACCGCCTCGGCGATGCCGAGGCCTCCGTCGATCAGGCTCACCACGGTCTGGAGGATGGCGGATCGGAGGCGGTTCGAGCCCGCCGAGCCGAGCGCGACCACCGGCTCGCCGCCGCGCAGCACCAGGCTCGGGGCCATCATCGAGGTCATCCGCACCCCCGGCGGGATCAGGCCGAAGCCGCCCGGGTTGAGGTCCTCCTCCCCGAGCATGTTGTTCATGAGGAAGCCGGTGCCGGGAACGACCACGCCGCTTCCGGCGCCGTTGGAGCTCGAGAGGCTGGCCATGCCGCCGTCGGCGTCCACCGCGCTGACGTGGGTGGTGCCGCCGGCCGGCTTGCGCGTCTCGGGCGCCGACGGCCCGGCGCCCTCGACCCGGCGCGCCCAAATCAGCTCCATCCAGTCCTCCTCGCGGAGGTCGCGGACGAACGCCTCGTCGCGCAGGCGATTGGCCGCCGCGCCGGCGGAGGCGACCGCGCGGTAGTGGGCCACGTCGTCGCCCGGCGCGTGGCCCTCCTCCAGCCGCCGCAGCGCGGCGCCGATCAGCACGCCGCCCGAGGACGGCGGCGGGTTGGTGATCAGGGTGACGTCGCGGTAGGTCACCTCGAGCGGCGCGCGCTCCTCCACCCGGTAGGCCAGGAGGTCCTCGGCGGTCACCAGCCCGCCGGTCGCCGCCTGGTGGGCGACGATCGTCCGGGCCAGCGGGCCGTCGCGCATCGTGTCCGGGCCGGCCTCGCCCAGGT
>JAWVEV010000189.1:0-2618 GCA_033856535.1 Miltoncostaeaceae bacterium
AGGAGGCTCCACAGGTTCCGGGTCCGCGGGTCCCAGGTCCAGTGGAGGTTGTAGGCGAGGCGCCGAAGGCCTTCGAGCCGGGGGGGGAGGGGGAAGCAGGCCGCCGGGATCGACGGGACGCTGACGGGGTCCATGCGCGCGCATCATAACGGGTCGCGGTCCGAAGGTGAACCGGTTTAGTCGCACGAGTGGAGGCGGCCGGTCAACACTCCGGGACGGCTACCATGGGCCGATGGGACTGCGTGTCGCCTTCCTGTCCGCCGAGTGCGAGCCGTGGGCCAAGACCGGCGGCCTGGCCGACGTGGTCGATGCATTGGCCCGGGCGCTCGGTCACCTGCCGGGCGACGCGATCGACGGGCCGGTGGACGTGTACCTGCCGCGCTACCGGGGCGTGCCGGAGCCCGCGGACGACGCGGTCATCGGCGAGACCGTGCTGGACGTGCCGGATCCCAGGGCCAGGACGGGGTCGTCGGCCGTGACGATCGTCGATGTCGCGGCGAACCGTTATCGATTGCGGCTCATCGACCATCCGCCGGCCTTCGACCGGGAGGGCTTCTACGGCGATGCCGCCGGCGACTATGCCGACAACGCCTGGCGGTTCGGGCTGTACTGCCGGGCGGCGCTCGAGGCGATCCGGGCGGAGGGCCGGCCGGTCGATGTCCTGCACCTGCACGACTGGCAGTCAGGGCCGGCGGCGGTGTTCCGGTCGCTGCGCTACGAGGCGGACGAGCTGGTCGGCTCGGCCGCGATGGTCATGACGTTGCACAACCTTGCCTACCACGGCTGGGCTCCCAACTCGGCCCTGCCCCAACTCGGCCTGCGGGCCGGTGACAGGGCCCCGGGCCAGAACGCCGACGGCATCGACCTGATCGCGGCCGGCATCGAGGCGGCCGAGGTCGTCAACACCGTCTCGCCGGGGTATGCGCGGGAGGCCCTGACGCCGGAGTTCGGGATGGGTCTCGATGGGCTGCTGCGCTCGCGCGGGGACCGGTTCATGGGGATCCTCAACGGGCTGGACACCACGGTCTGGGATCCGGCCACGGACGCCGACCTGGCGGCGCCGTTCGGGCGCGGCGATCTGGGCGGGAAGGCGCGCTGCCGGGCTGACCTGCTGACCCGGGTCGGGTTCGCGCCGGACGACGACGGGCCGGTCGTCGGGATGATCGGGCGGCTGGATCCGCAGAAGGGCTTCGACCTCCTGGCCGCGGCGACGCCGGACCTGCTGGACCGTGGCGCGCGGCTGGTCGTGCAGGGCTCCGGGCATCCGGAGCTGGCGGACGGCTTTCGGGGGATCGCGGCCTCGTCACCGGGCAAGGTGGCGTTCATCGAGCGCTTCGACCGGGCGATGGCCCGGCGCATCTACGCCGGGGCCGACTTCTTCGCGATGCCATCACGGTTCGAGCCGTGCGGGCAGGGCCAGATGATCGCGCTGCGCTACGGGACGCCGCCGATCGTCCACCGGACCGGGGGCCTGGCGGACACGGTGATCGACGAGACGCGGCAGCCCGGGGAGGGGACCGGGTTCGTGTTCGAGGAAGCGACGGCCGCTGGGCTGCTGGGCGCGTGCGAGGCGGCGTTCGCGTTGCGCGCGGCCGGGGGCGCGGCCTGGGACGGCCTCGTGGACCGCGGGATGGCTGTGGACTTCGATTGGGTCACGGGCTCGGCGCCGAAGTACGTGGACGCCTACCGGCGAGCGGTCGCGATCCGGCAGGCGGACCGCGCGACGAGCTGAGCGGCCGCTAGCCCTGCAACGCCCGGATGAACGCCGCCGTCGTCTCGACCGGGTGCGTCCGTTGTGGCGTGTGCGGGCCGCCTTCGATCGTGATCACGTGGTCCGCGCCGATCAAAGCCGCGAACGCCGGCACCGCCGCATCCGAGATGTAGCCGCCGAACGCCGGGTCGCCGCGGATCAGCCAGGTCGCGATGTCGACCGCCGCCGGATCGGCGAGGTCCGCCAGGCCACCGTCCCAGTCGCCGTTGTCCAGCAGGACGGAGCGGGCGGCGGCCTCATCGACCTGGGTCATGGCCTCGGCCTTGGCTCGGACGTCGCCCTCGATCCAGGCCGGGTTGTCGGCGCGGAGCGCGGCGACGGCCTCGTCGATCGTGGGGTTCTCCCGCCCGACCTCCCCCTCGACAAGGCCGCCGATGATCGCGAGCGGCAGGGCCGGCGGATCGAGCAGCACGAGCGTCGCCGGCCGCAGCCCCACCGCGGGGAGTGCCGCCGCGGTCATGGCACCCCAGCTGTGGCCGACGACCTGCAGGTCGTCCCGGACGAGCCCGGCTTCCCGGGCGAAGGACGCCACGTCTGCCGCGTTGTCGCGGAAGCGGAAGTGACCCTGCCAGTGACCGGTCAGCCCGTGCCCGGGAAGGTCCACGGCCACCACCCGGCGCCCCGTTGCGGCCAGCGCCGGCCCGACCCGCCACCAGATCGCCGCGGACGCGGTCACGCCGTGGATCAGCAACAGGGGCCGCGCCGACGCCACGCCCCAGACCAGCGCCGAGAACGGGATCCCCGCCGCCGGGACCACGATGCGCTCGCCGGCCGCCGGCGACTCGAGCGCGGCCGCCCCCGGCCCGGGCAGGCTTGTCTCGATCATGGGCGGGACCGTAGCAGGTGA
>JAWVEV010000190.1:0-78722 GCA_033856535.1 Miltoncostaeaceae bacterium
GGCCCCGCCGACCGAGGGTGGCGCCGTGGCCGAGGCCATCTCGACGATCGGAGCGAAGGCATGAGCCGCCTTGTGCGGCTCACGCCGGCGCGAGCGGGCCGGCGGAGCCGGCCCGACGAGCGATGAACCTGCCGCATTACCTCGGCCTGCTGCACCGGGCCCAGGTCGACCTGGCCGCGGCCTTCCGCGAGGTCGGACGCGGGCACGCCGACGAGCCGGACGTCCGGCACATCTGCGCGCAGCTGGCCGGCCAGTGCGACCGTCACGCCGACCTGCTGCGGCCCTTCGCCGAGCGCTATGGGGAGGAGGCCGATGACGAGCCGGACCGCCTCCACAGCGACCTCTTCGCCGGCGGCGTGCGCGGCGGCGGCATGGGCCTGCTGCGCGACCTGCACGACCTCTACCTCATGGCCTGCGAGTGCGACATCTCGTGGACGATCGTCGGCCAGGCCGCCCAGGGCGCCCGCGACGACGACCTCCTCGGCGTCGTGCGGGCCTGCGAGGGCGAGACCGACATCCAGCTCAAGTGGCTCCGGACCCGCATGAAGCAGGCCGCGCCCCAGGCGCTGCTGGTCGCGTGAGGACGAGCCGCGCCGGGCAGAGGTTCCATCCCATGACAATCAGAGGAGGAACGATGGCCAGTTGGAACTGCGACAAGTGCGGCGAGCAGTTGAAGGACGACAGCTACGAGGGCGTGATCAAGCGCGCCGCCGCCCACAACCACGACCACCACGGGGGCCCCGCCGAGATGACGCCGGAGCTCGAGGCCGCGCTCCGCGCGGCCGCGACCGACTAGACCCGCGGAGCCGGCGCCGGTCTCAGGCCGGCGCCGGCGCGCCCCGCAGCAGCGCGGCGATCGACTCGGTCGGCATGACCTCCGAGCCGATCGCGCGTTGCTGCTCGAGCGCCCGCTCGTGGACCTCCTCGTGGGGGTGCGGCCCGTAGTTCTGGGCGGCCGTCGCGTCCGAGGCGAAGAGCGTGCGGTAGCGGCGGCCGACGGCCTCGTGGGCCGTCGCGGTGCAGCAGGTCTGCGTCATGAAGCCGGCGACGATCACGGTCTCGACGCCCTTCTCGCGCAGGATCTGCTCGAGCGGCGTGGCGGCGAAGGCGCTCACGGCGCGCTTGTCGACCACCGGCTCGGCGTCGACCGGCGCCACCTCGGGCCGGATCTCGATCTCGGGGCTGCCGGCGCGGAACTCCTCGGCCATGGGGTGGTCGACGATGTGGCGCACATGAACCACGTGCGCGCCGGCCTCGCGCGCGGCTCCCAGCAGCTCGGCGGCCCGCGCCAGCGCCGGCGCCCCGGCCGGCAGCTCGTTCGGTCCGCCCGGCGCGAAGTACTCCTCCTGCGCGTCGATCATCAGCAGGGCCGTGGTTGCGGGGTCGAGCGCGGGCATGACGGGCCTCCGGCGGGTGGGGGCGCTGAGGCTATCGTCGCCGCCGCCCCCCAGGACCGGTCGCGCGGCCACCGCCGTCGCCCGGGCGTTTTCGGGCCGCTGTTACGATCCCGGCGTGTCGCTCGCCTGGCGGGTCCTGGTCGCCGCGCTATTGACCATGGCGGCGGCCCTGCCGTCCGTTGCGAGCGCGGCGCCGCCCGTGCCCGACGCCGCCGCCTACCTCCTGGTGGACGAGGCGACCGGCACGGTCCTCGCGCAGCACGACCCGGACGAGTCCCTCCCGATGGCGAGCACGACCAAGATCATGACCGCGCTCGTCACCCTGGAGCGCGCGGACCTGGACGACATCGCCACGGTGCCCGAGGAGGCCGAGGTCGGCGGCTCCACGGCCAAGCTCGTGCCGGGCGAGCGGATCTCCGTCCGCCACCTGCTCACCGGGCTCCTCATCGCCAGCGGCAACGACGCGGCGGTGACCCTCGCGGTCCACGTGGCCGGCTCCCAGCAGGCCTTCGTCGCGCTGATGAACCAGCGCGCCCGCGCGATGGGTCTCGAGCACACGAGCTTCGCGAACCCCCACGGGCTCGACGAGGACGGCCATTACAGCTCGGTGGCCGACCTGATCGCGATGGCTCGGGTCGCCATGAGCAAGCCCTTCTTCCGGAACACCGTGCGCAACCACGAAGCCGCGATCCCGGGGCCGGGCGGCGTCGGCACCCGCGTGCTCGACTCGCGCAACGACCTGCTCGGGATCGACCCGTCGGTGGACGGCGTGAAGACCGGCAACACCGACGGCGCCGGCTATGCGATCGTCGCCCACGCGCGCCGCGCCGACCTCGGCGCCGGCCTCTACCTCGCCATGATCGGGTCTCCCAGCGAGGAGGCCCGCGCGAACGACGCCGAGGCGCTTATCGAGTACGGCTTCTCGCGCTTCGCCCGGCCCACCCTCGCGGCCGCCGGCCAGGCCCTTGGCGACGCGCCGGTGCGCGGGCGCCCCGGCCGCCGGGTCGAGTTCGGCGTGGATGAGCCCTTCACCGCGTCGATCCTGCTCGACGGCCCGGGCATCACCGAGACGCTCACCGTGCCGCGCGAGGTGCCCTCGCCGGTCCGGGCCGGCGACCCGATCGGCGCGCTCGTGATGCGCCAGGGCGAGCGCGAGCTCGGCCGGCGCGAGCTGGTCGCGCTCGAGGACGTCGACGGCCCCGGCATCTTCGACCGGCTGCGCGCCGGCTTCGACGACATTTTCTAGGGTGACCCGGTGATCGTCACCGTCACGATGAACGCGGCCCTCGACCGGACGCTCCGGGTGGCCAACTTCCAGTCCGGCGGGCGCCAGCGCGCCGAGTCCTCGCTGAGCCTCCCGGGCGGCAAGGGCGTCAACGTCGCCCGCGCGCTCAAGCGCCTGGGCCAGCCGGTGATCGCCACCGGCCTGGCCGGCGGGCGCACCGGCACCTACATCATCGAGGAGCTGACGGCCGAGGGGATCCTCAACGACTTCGTCCGCATCCACGACGAGTCGCGCACCTCGACCGCCGTGATCGACCCGACCGGCGGCGGCCAGACCGAGATCAACGAGCAGGGCCCGCAGGTGGCCGCCGCCGAGCTCGAGGTGCTGATGGAGAAGGTGCGCTACCTCTCCAAGGGCGCCGAGATGTTCGCGGTGTCCGGCTCGCTGCCGCGCGAGGTGCCCACGGACTTCTACGGGGCGCTCGTCCGCGAGCTCCGGCGCCAGCACATGTTCACCGCGCTCGACGCCACCGGGCCCGCGCTGCGGGCCGGGCTGGCCGCCGAGCCGGACGTGGTGAGCCCGAACCAGCGCGAGGCCGAGATGATCGTCGGGCACGAGTTCGGCGACGACGAGGACCTGGCCGCCGGCGTCGAGACGCTGGTCGAGATGGGCGCCGCCAACGCGCTGATCCACAACGAGGACGGCTGCGTCGCGCGGATCCGCCCGGCGCCGGGCAAGCCGGCGCGCACCTTCCGGGCCACGCTGCCCCGCCGCGAGGTGGTCAGCACCGTCGGCTCCGGCGACGCCTTCCTGGCCGGATACCTGTCCGCGCGCTATCGCACCCAGGCGCCCGAGGCGGCCCTGGCGCTCGCCGTCGCCTGCGGCGCCGCGAACACGCAGCGGTTCGGCGCCGGGGTCTTCGATCCCGAGGACGTCGAGGCCCTGATGCGGCAGGTGCGGGTCGAGCCGCTGGGCTGAGCGTCCCCGGCCGCTGAAACGCGCGTTGCGAGGCGACCGGCCCGGGGAGTAGCTTTTCCACACGACTCGCACGCGGCGGCAAACAACCTCATCGTGGTGGACCAACCCAGGACCGGCGGCCGACGGCCTGGGTTTTTTCGTCCGTTCACAGGGTTACGCGGGCGGGGACGGGGCTCGTGACCACCAGGCAGATGGAGGCATTTGACAGCGATGGAGATCGAGATCGGGCGGGGCAAGAAGGGCCGGCGGGCCTACGGAATGGATGAGATCGCGATCGTTCCGAGCAGGCGGACGCGCGACCCTGAGGACGTCGACCTGAGCTTCTCCATCGGGCCTCACGAGTTCGAGCTACCGCTGCTGGCGTCGGCGATGGATGGTGTGGTCGACGTCCGCACCGCCGGCATCATCGGCAAGCTCGGCGGGCTCGGCGTGCTGAACCTGGAGGGCATCCAGGTGCGCTACGAGGAGGCCGACGCGGAGCTCGAGCGGATCGCTCAGTATCCGCCCGACCACGCCACGCGCGGGCTGCAGGAGATCTACCGCGAGCCGATCAAGCCGGAGCTGATCGCCCAGCGCATCCGTGAGATCAAGGCGCAGGGCGTCGTCGCGGCCGGCTCGCTCACGCCGCAGCGCGTGCGCCAGTACATCGACGTGGTGCTCGAGGCCGGCCTCGACATCCTGGTCATCCAGGGAACGGTGGTCTCCGCCGAGCACGTCTCCTCGGTCGCGGAGCCGCTCAACCTGAAGCGCTTCATCGCCGAGCTGCCGGTGCCGGTCATCGTCGGAGGCTGCGCCTCGTACTCCACCGCCCTCCACCTGATGCGCACCGGCGCGGTCGGCGTGCTGGTCGGGGTCGGCCCGGGCGCCGCCTGTACCACCCGGCAGGTCATCGGCGTGGGCGTCCCCCAGGCCACGGCCGTGGCCGACGCCGCCGGAGCCCGGATGCAGCACCTGCTCGAGACCGGCCAGTACGTGAACGTGATCGCCGACGGCGGCATGAGCTACGGCGGCGAGCTGGCCAAGGCGATCGCCTGCGGCGCGGACGCCTGCATGATCGGCTCCCCGCTGGCCCGCTCGGCCGAGGCCCCGGGTCGCGGACACCATTGGGGAATGGCGACCTTCCACCCCGAGCTCCCGCGCGGGACCCGGGTCAAGACGGCCACCATCGGGACGCTCGAGGAGATCCTGCTCGGGCCGGCGCACGAGAACGACGGCTCGCTGAACCTGATGGGCGGCCTTCGCAGCGCGATGGCCACCTGCGGCTACGACTCCATCCACTCCTTCCAGAAATGCGAGGTGATGGTGGCTCCCGCCCTCAAGACCGAGGGCAAGCGGCTCCAGATGGCCCAGTCCGTCGGGATGGGCTAGGACGGTGGCGTCCGGCAGCACCTCCACCGCCACCACGCCGCCCCTCGACCCCGCGCTGGCGGCCGCCGCGCCGGGCGGGGTGCTGGTCGTCGACTTCGGGGCCCAGTACAGCCAGCTGATCGCCCGGCGCATCCGCGAGTGCCGCGTCTTCTCGGCGGTCGTGCCCCACGACACGCCGCCCGAGGAGATCCAGCGGCTCGAGCCGGCCGGCCTGGTGCTCTCGGGCGGCCCGGCCTCGGTCTACGAGCCCGGCGCGCCCGCGCTCGACGCCCGCCTGCTCGAGCTCGGGATCCCCGTGCTCGGCATCTGTTACGGGATGCAGAGCATGGCCCAGGCGCTCGGCGGCGAGGTGGCCCACACCGGCCGCGGCGAGTTCGGCAAGACCGCGATGGAGGTGCGCTCGCGGGACGGCCTCTTCCACGACCTGCCCGCCGAGAGCTGCTGGATGAGCCACCGCGACGCGGTGGTGAAGGCGCCCGACGGGTTCCGGGTCACGGCCGAGACCGCCGGCGCGCCGGTGGCGGCGATGGAGCACCGCGCCCGCCGCCTCTACGGCGTCCAGTTCCACCCCGAGGTGATCCACACGCCCTTCGGGACCGACCTGCTGAAGGGCTTCCTGTTCGACGCCTGCGACTGCGCGCCCACCTGGACCGCGGCGCAGGTGATCGAGGAGCAGGTGGGGCGGATCCGGACCCAGGTGGGGGAGGGCCGGGCGGTCTGCGCGCTCTCGGGCGGCGTGGACAGCGCGGTGGCGGCGCTGCTGGTGCACAAGGCGATCGGCGACCGGCTCACCTGCGTCTTCGTCGACCACGGCCTGATGCGGATGAACGAGGGCGAGCAGGTCGAGACCGCCTTCGGGGGCCACTTCGGCGTCCCGCTGGTGCACGTGCGGGCCCAGGAGCGGATGCTCTCGGCGCTCGCCGGCGTCACCGACCCCGAGCAGAAGCGCAAGATCATCGGGCGCGAGTTCATCCGCATCTTCGAGGAGGAGTCCGAGAAGCTGCAGCGCGGCCCCGAGGGCCCGCCGCGCTTCCTGGTGCAGGGCACGCTCTACTCGGACGTGATCGAGTCGGGCTCCCGCGACGCCGCGAAGATCAAGAGCCACCACAACGTGGGCGGCCTGCCCGAGGACATGGCGATGGAGCTCATCGAGCCCCTGCGCCAGCTCTTCAAGGACGAGGTCCGGGTGGTGGGGCAGGAGCTCGGGCTGCCGGACGGCATGGTCTGGCGCCAGCCCTTCCCGGGCCCCGGCCTGGCGATCCGGATCATCGGCGAGGTCACCGAGGAGCGGCTCGACATCCTGCGCCGCGCGGACTTCGTGCTCCAGGAGGAGATCCGCCGCGCCGGCCTCTACCGCGATCTCTGGCAGAGCTTCGCCGTGCTGCCGGCGATCAAGAGCGTCGGCGTCCAGGGCGACGAGCGCACCTACGCCTACCCGATCGTGATCCGGGCGGTCACCAGCGACGACGCCATGACCGCCGACTGGGCGCGCCTGCCGTACGACCTGCTCGAGACGATCTCGAGCCGGATCATCAACGAGGTCGCCGGCGTCAACCGGGTCGCGCTCGACCTGACCTCCAAGCCGCCGGGGACCATCGAGTGGGAGTAGCCCGCAGAGGCTGACCGCGGCTCCGCGGGCCGGCCGTCCAGTGCTTTGAGGGCGCGCCGGCCGGCCCGCGGGGGTTCCGCCCGAGGGAGCGCGCCTCGCCTTTTCGGCCACTTGACCAACGCTCCGGGCGAGCGGCCGCGATCACGAGGGATCCCCGCAGCCGGGAGTCCCCCGGCAAAACGGTCCTCCAGGTGCGCCGTCGGCGATCCGCGGTCGGGCGGCGGCCTCAAGTGGCGCGGTCCTGATCCCGATGGAATGACGTTGGGGCCGCCGGTGGCCCCTGGGTCCCGGGGAGCGTGGTGGCGGACATGACGAGCGGCGGGCCCGCGGACGGCGCGACGCCGGCCGGCGCGCGTCGCCGTTGGGCGCCGGCCGCGCTGAGCCGCTTCCAGATCCTCCTGGTCGTCTGCCTCCTGCTCGCGACCGCGGGCGCCGCCTTCGCCGCCCTCGACGCCGGCCGGGACGAGGCGAAGAACCGCGAGAAGGAGCACGTCGAGCTCGTGCGCTCGGCGCTCGCCCAGCAGGTGACGCAGGCGCACGACGCCCTCCAGGGCGTGCGGGGGCTCTTCGCCGCCGATGCCGACGTGACCCAGGCGGCGTTCGTCCGCTTCGCCGGGCTGGCGCTCAACCGGGGCGGCCTCCAGGCGCTCTTCGCCGCCGAGCCCGTGCGCGACGCCGACCGCGCGGCCTTCGAGCGGCGCACCGGCAGCGAGATCAAGAGCATCGCGCTGCTGCCGAGCCCGTCGCTGACGACCTCCCGGCGTCGCCCGCTGTACTACCCGGCCACCCTTCTCGCGCCCGACGCCGAGCTCCTCGGGGCCCTGGTCAACCTCGACCTGAGCGTGATCCCGGGTGTATTGGACGCGTTCACGTCCGCGCGCGACTCGGGCCGGATCGTCGCCGCCCGGCCGTTCGCGCTGCGCGACGAGAGCCCCGCGCTGTTCCTGATCGGCGCCCACTACCGCCCGGGCGCCCCCCTCGCCACGGCCGCCCAGCGCCGGGCCGCCCTGAGCGGCTACGCCGGGGCCTTCTTTCGCGCGGCGGGCTTCGCGCAGGCGGCGCTCGAGGTGCTGCCGCCCGGGGCGCGGCTCCAGATCTTCGACGGCGACCGGCAGGTCGTCGGCGCATCGGGCGAGATCCACGGCTCCGAGGGCACCGTCGACGTCGGCGGCCGCCCCTGGCGGATCGTGCTGGACGCCCCTGGCTCCCCGGCGCTTGCGCTGCCCGCGACGATCCTCGGCGGCGGCGTGCTGCTCTCGGCTCTCGTGGCGCTCTTCTTCACGTTGGGCAACCGCCGCGAGCGCGACCTGGCCGAGGCCGAGCAGCGCCTGATCCGCGAGGCGGGGGTCCGGAGCGCCCTGCTCGATGCGGTGCCGGACGGGATCATGCTGGTGAGCCCGGAGGGCGAGGTCCTGGTGGCGAACCCGGCGCTCGAGCGCATGGCGCGGCGCGTGACCGGGTCGGACCTGGCCCGCGACGCGCGCGGCCGGCTGGCGATCGGTCCCGAGTTCGTGGTCGACGGCGAGCGCTGGCTGGCGCTGCAGCGGGCGCTGGAGGACGACCCGGGCGTCACCCGCGAGGACGAGTTCGAGCTGCGGACCGGCCAGATCCTGCGCCAGTTCTCCGCGCCGGTGCGCATGGAGGCCGACGGTCCGGTGACGGCCCGGATCGTCGTGACCCGCGACGTGACGGTCGAGCGCCGGATGGACCGGATGAAGGACGAGTTCGTCGCGACCGCCTCGCACGAGCTGCGCACCCCGCTCACGTCGATCATCGGGTACCTCGAGGCCCTGCGCGAGGGCGACGCCGGCGACCTGGCCCCGGAGCAGGAGCGCTTCCTCGAGGTGATCGCCCGCAACGGCGACCGCCTGCGGCACCTGGTGGACGACCTGCTCGACGTGGCCCGCGCCGACGCCGGGCTCGCGCTGGCGATGTCCGAGGTCGACCTGGGCGAGGTGCTGGCCGAGGCGAGCCAGGCCGCCCGCCCGGCGGCCGTCGAGCGCGGCATCGAGCTCTCGGTCGTGGCCGAGTCCGGGGCGGTCGTGACCGGCGACCGCCGGCGCCTGGGCCAGGTCGTCGACAACCTGGTCTCGAACGCGCTGAAGTTCACCCCGCCCGGCGGGCTGGTGAGCGTCACCGTCGAGGCCGACGGGGACGAGGTGACCTGCGAGGTCGCCGACACCGGCGTGGGCATCCCGGCGGCCGAGCAGGAGCGGCTCTTCGAGCGCTTCTACCGGGGCAGCCACGCCTCGTCCGACGCGGTGCAGGGCAGCGGCCTGGGCCTGGCGATCGTCAAGATGATCGTCGAGAGCCACGGCGGCCGCATCGAGCTGAGCAGCGAGGAGGGCCGCGGCACCCGCGTGCGGATCACGCTCCCGGCGGCCGTCCCGGCTCCGGCGGGCTCATCCGCCGGCTCGTGACCGCCGGGCGGTGAATCCCTACCCGGCCGCCTGGCGGCGGAGCCGGGGGGCGGGCGGGCGCCGCTGCGCGACGCGCTCCCGCACGATCGTGAAGTCGTCGGCTCCCGGCGTTCCGTCGAGGAAGCTCAGGAGCGCCTGGGCGCGCTCGGGGCCCAGCGCCCGCAGGAGGCGCTCGGCGGTGGCGATCTCGGCCGTGGTGAGCTCCGGCGGCGTCGGCGGGGCGACGATGACCGCCTGGTCATCGACCAGCCGCATCGGTCCGTTGGCCGCCAGCGGGCGGCTCGGCGCCCAGACCTTGCGACTCTGGGTGTGGTGCCAGCAGTATGGGCTGCCCCGGAACGGGCTCTGCTGGCAGCGGCGTCCGTGTGCGGCGACCGCCACGCACCGGCTGACCGAACGCGTCTTCTCCATCCATGCACCCCCGGCCGGGACGACTGAAGCGAGTACGTTTCCCGGTTGACCATTCCTAAACCCCAACGACCCGTTTCGTAAAGCGGCTGGGGCCGACTCGCCTTGCGGCAGTCCGCGCATTTTCCTAGTCTTCGCGGTCGTTCCGCGGCGCCCCAGAGCGCCGCGTCGTTTTGTGGAGGGATTCATGCCGGTCACCACTCAGAGCGCGAAGCTGGGAACCGTCGAGCGACGCTGGTACGTCGTCGACGCCGAGGGGCAGACGCTCGGGCGCCTGGCCGCGGTCATCGCGGAGGTCCTCGCCGGCAAGCGCTCGGCCTGGTTCACGCGCCACTGCGACACGGGCGACTTCGTGGTCGTGGTGAACGCGGAGAAGATCACCGTGACGGGCAAGAAGCTGGAGCAGAAGCGCTACTGGCGCCACTCCGGCTACCCCGGCGGGATCCGCAGCCGCACCCTGGCCGAGCAGCTCGGGCGCCGGCCCGAGGAGGTCATCCGCAAGGCCGTACGCGGCATGCTCCCCAAGAACAAGCTGGGCCGGAAGCAGCTCCTGAAGCTGAAGGTGTACGCCGGTCCCACCCATCCGCACGCGGCCCAGCAGCCGGCGCCGTTGCGACTCACCCGCGTGGCGGAGGTGTCCTCGTGAGCACGGAGACCGTCGGCGAGGCGCGCTACCGCGCCACCGGCAAGCGCAAGACCTCGGTGGCCCGCGTCATCCTGACGCCGGGCACCGGGCAGATCACCTGCAACGGGCGGCCGGTCGAGGAGTTCTTCGGGCGCAAGGTGCTGGTGACCACCGCGACCATGCCGTTCGTGGCCACGGCCACCCAGGGTCGCTTCGACGTGCAGGCGCGCCTGCACGGTGGCGGCGTGTCCGGCCAGGCCGGCGCGCTGCGCCACGGCATTGCCAAGGCGCTGGTCGAGGCCGACCTCGAGCTCCGCGGCGACCTCAAGCGCCAGGGCTTCCTGACGCGGGACGCCCGCGAGAAGGAGCGCAAGAAGGCCGGCCTCAAGGGCGCCCGCAAGCGCCCGCAGTTCTCGAAGCGGTAGTCGCCGCGGGCTCGAGTGGGGTGGGCGGCGGCCGGTCCGGGCGCGCGCTCTTCGGAACCGACGGCGTGCGCGGGGTCGCAAACCGCGACCTCACGCCCGAGCTGGCCCTGGCGCTCGGCCGCGCGGTCGGGAGCCGGCTGGCGCCGGGCGCCCGCGTGCTGGTCGGGCGCGACACGCGCCTGAGCGGCCCGATGCTCGAGGCGGCCCTCGCGGCCGGCCTCGCCAGCGCCGGCGTCGAGGTTCTGCTGGGAGGGGTGCTCCCCACGCCGGCGATCGCCGAGCTGGTGGGCGCCGCCGGGGCGGCGGCCGGCGCGGTGATCAGCGCGTCGCACAACCCCTTCCCGGACAACGGCATCAAGCTCTTCGGCCCGGACGGCTTCAAGCTGCCCGACGGTGAGGAGGAGCTGGTGGAGCGGGCGATGGAGGAGGCCGGGCCGCGGCCCGAGGGCGCCGGCCTGGGCCACGTGGCGTCCTGGCCCGAGGGGCGCGCCCGCTACCTCGACTCGCTGCTGGAGCGGCTGCCGGTCGACCTCTCGGGGATGCGCCTCGCGGTGGACTGCGCCAACGGCGCCACCGCCGTGACCGCCCCGGAGGCGCTGCGCCGGCTGGGCGCCGAGGTGGACGTGCTGGCGGCCGAGCCGGACGGGGTGAACATCAACGACGGCTGCGGCTCGACCCACCTCACGTCGATCGCCGCGGCCGTCCAGGCCGGCGGCCACGACCTGGGGCTGGCCTTCGACGGCGACGGCGACCGGGTGCTGGCGGTGGACGGCCAGGGCCGGCCGGTCGACGGCGACCAGATCCTCGCGATCTGCGCGCTGGCGATGCGGCGGGCCGGCACGCTGGCCAACGACGCCGTGGTGACCACCACCATGACCAACCTCGGCTTCCGCCGGGCCATGAAGGCCGCGGGGATCACGGTCCGGTGGACCGACGTCGGCGACCGCTACGTGCTGGCCGAGATGCGCGCCCGGGGCGACGTGCTCGGCGGCGAGCAGAGCGGCCACGTGATCAACCTGCTGCACGGGCCGACCGGCGACGGGCTCGCGGCGGCGATCCAGCTCCTGGGCGCCCTGCGCGAGACCGGCGAGACCCTGGCCGAGGCCGGCGCGATCGTGGTGCGCTCGCCCCAGCTGCTGCTGAACATCCGCGTCGCCGACCGGACCGCGCTCGCCGGGGCGACGGCGGTCTGGGACGAGGTGACGGCCTTCGAGGACGAGCTCGGCGAGGAGGGCCGCGTGGTCGTGCGCGCCTCCGGCACCGAGCCGCTGGTCCGCGTGATGGTGGAGGCGCCGGAGGCCGGGTCCTGCGAGCATTGGGCGCGCCGGATCGCCGCGGTCGTGGAACGCGAGCTCGGCGCCGGCCCGCCGGCCTGACGAGGGGGGAGCCCCGATGTGCGGGATCATCGGATACGTCGGGGATCGCTCCTGCCGGGACCTGATCCTGGCCGGGCTGGAGCGGCTGGAGTACCGCGGCTACGACTCGGCCGGCTACGCGCTGGCGGCCAACGGCAGCGGGGCCTTCGACACGGTCCGGGCGGTGGGGAACCTCGCCCACCTGCGTGAGGCCGCGGCCCATGCGGCCGATTCGGGTGCGACCGCGGGCGTCGGCCACACGCGCTGGGCCACCCACGGGCGCGTGACCGAGGCCAACGCCCACCCGCACGCGGACGGCGCCGGCACGGTCGCCGTGGTGATGAACGGGATCATCGAGAACTACATGGCGCTGAAGGCCGGCCTGCAGGACCGCGGCGCGGTCTTTCGCAGCGACACCGACACCGAGGTGCTGCCCCACCTGATCGCCGAGCGCTACGACGGCGACCTGGCCGCCGCGGTGCGGTCGATCCTCCCGGATCTGGCCGGCCACTTCGCGTTCGTCGCGATCCACGCGGACGAGCCCGGCCGGCTGGTCGCCGCCCGGCGCGAGTGCCCGCTGGTGATCGGCGTCGGCGACGGCGAGCAGTTCGTGGCCTCGGCCATCCCGGCGTTCCTGCGCGAGACGCGCGATGTGGTCCTGATCGAGGACGACGAGGTGGTCGCGCTCGAGGCCGGCGGCCTCCAGATCTGGAGCGGCGCCGGCGAGCCCGCTCACCGCGAGCCGCAGCGGGTCGATCTGGACGAGGACGCGGCCGAGCGCGGCGGCTTCGAGACCTTCATGCTCAAGGAGATCCACGAGCAGCCCGCCGCGCTCTGGGACACGATCGGCGACCGGCTCCGCGCCGACGGCGGGGTCGACCTCCCCGGCCTGGGGATGGACGACGCGACGCTCGCGCGGGTCGAGCGCGTGCACGTGGTGGCCTGCGGCACCTCGTACCACGCCGGCCTGGTCGGCCGGTACCTGATCGAGGACTGGGCGCGGATCCCGGTGCACGTCGAGGTGGCCTCCGAGTACCGCTACCGCACCTGCCTGGCCGGGCCGGGCGACCTGGTGCTGGGCATCACCCAGAGCGGCGAGACCGCCGACACGCTGGCCGCGATGCGGGTCGCGCGCGAGCGCGGCGCCCACGTCGTGGCGGTCACCAACATCATGGGCTCGCAGTCGACCCGCGACGCCGACGGCGTCCTCTACACCCGGGCCGGCCTGGAGATCGGGGTCGCGGCCACCAAGACCCACACCGCCCAGGTGATGGCGCTGGCGCTGCTGGCGCTCAAGCTCGGCCGCCTGCGATGGGCGCTGACCGAGGCCGGCGCGATCGACCTCGCCCACGAGCTGCGCCGGCTGCCGGAGGCGATCACGCGCTACCTGGCCTCGCCGGAGCCCGACCGGGTGGCCGAGGTGGCCGCCCGCTACGCCGACCGGCCCTTCTTCCTCTACCTGGGCCGCCACGTGGGCGTGCCGGTCTGCTTCGAGGGCGCGCTGAAGCTCAAGGAGATCAGCTACATCCCGACCGAGGCGTACCCGGCCGGCGAGATGAAGCACGGCCCGATCGCCCTGCTCGAGGACGGCTCGCCGGTGGTGGTGGTGGCCACGGACGGACACGTGTTCGACAAGGTCGTGTCGAACATCCAGGAGGTCCGCGCCCGGGGCGCGAAGGTGATCGCGGTGGCGACCGAGGGCAACGAGGAGATCGCCCAGCACGCCGACGACGTGCTCTGGGCGCCGCGCTCACCGGCCCTGCTCTCGCCGATCACCTCGATCGTCCCGCTGCAGCTCTTCGCCTACGCGACGGCCCGCGTCCGGGGCCTGAACGTGGATCAGCCGCGCAATCTGGCGAAGACCGTCACCGTCGAGTAGAGGGTTAATCCTCCGGCGGCGGGCCCATCGGCTTGCTCGCCAGGGCGCTCGCGACCGCGTGGAGGTTCGCCGCGGCGGCCTTTCCGGTCGTCCGCGACCACTCGTGGCCCTCGGGGTTCTCGAGGTAGGTCGGTCCCGGACCCGGGCCGCGGTTCCAGTAGGTCCAGGCCTGGCCCGGGACGGTGTAGCCGATGTCGATCAGCGCGCCGGCGATCTCGCTGATGCAGTGGTGGGCGCCGTCCTCGTTGCCGGTCACGATCACGCCCGCCACCCGGTTGTAGGCCACCGGCCGGCCGTCGTCGTCGGTCTCGGAGAGGAAGGCGTCCATCCGCTCCAGGGCCCGCTTGGCCACGCTGGAGGGCTGGCCGAGCCAGGTCGGCGTGGCCACGATCAGGATGTCGGCGGCCAGGATGCGCTCGCGGAGGGCCGGCCACTCGTCGCCGTTCCCCTCATCGGAAGAGACGCCCGGCTTCACGTCGTGGTCGACGACCCGCGCGATGTCGACGGTCGCGCCCCGCTCCGCGAGCGCGTCCATCACGACCCGGGCCAGCGCCTCGGTGTTCGATTCCGCCGGGCTGGGCTTGAGCGTGCAGTTCAGGACCATCGCGTTGAGCGCCACGGGGAGGCCTCCGATCGGTGGGATCCCGGTGGGGCTGCCCGCTCCGGCCGCGGCCGGAACCTCGGCCGCTGTGGCACGATCGCGGCGTGATCGTCGGCGTCGGCGTGGACGTGGTGGAGATCGACCGCTTCGCGGCCTCGCTGGCCCGCCGGCCGCGGCTGGCCGAGCGCTGCTTCACGCCCGACGAGGCGGCCTACTGCTCATCCCGCGCCTACCCGTCCCAGCATTTCGCGGCCCGCTTCGCGGCCAAGGAGGCGGTGGGGAAGGCGCTCGGGATCGGCATGACCCGCTGGCGCGAGGTGGAGGTGGTGCGCGGTCGGGGCGCCCCGACCGTCCGCCTCCACGGCCGCTACGCCGCTCGCGCCGAGGAGCTCGGCGTGAGCCGGATCCACATCTCGCTGACCCACGGGCGCGACTCGGCGATCGCCTATGCCGTGGCCGAGGCGCCGGGCGGCTGAGCCTCATCCCGGCGAGCGGTGCCGAACCGGCGCCCGTAGGCCGCGGGGCTGATCGAGAGCCGCTTCGCGAAGGCCCGGCGCATGCTCTCGTAGCCGGGGAACCCCGCGAGCGCGGCGGCCTCGGTGGCGGTGTGCCCCCGGTCGAGCAGCGCCCGGGCGAGGTCGAAGCGGACGCTCTCGACGTACCGGGCCGGCGTGGTCGAGAGCTCGTCGCGAAAGAGCCGGGTGAGGTGCCGGGAGCTCATGCTGAGGTGCTTCGCGAGCCCGTCGAGCGAGTGATCCCCGCGGGGGTTCGCCGTGACCAGGTCGGTGACCGTCCGCAGCGCCGGCGAGCGGGGCGGCGGTCCCTGCAGCGGGGCGGAGAACTGCGACTGGCCGCCCGAGCGCTGCATGTAGACCACGAGGGCGCGGGCGACCTCGCGGGTGAGGTCCGACCCGTGGTCCTCCTCGACGAGCGCGAGCGCCAGGTCGATCCCGGCCGTGACCCCCGCCGAGGTGTACGTGGTGCCGTCGCGGACGTAGATGGCGTCGGGCTCGACGCGGCAGGTCGGGCACCGGGCCGCGAGCTCGTGCGCGACCTTCCAGTGCGTGGTCGCGCGCTTGCCGTCGAGGAGGCCGGCGGCGGCGAGGATGAACGCGCCGGTGCAGACCGACCCGAGGCGGCGGGCGCCGGCCGCCGGGACCCGGGCCGCCTCGGCGAGCGCCCGGGGCACGGGCGTCCGGGGGAAGCGGCCCGAGCCGGGGACCAGGTAGGTGTCCACCGCGGGGCGCGAGGCGGCGGCGCCGTCGACCCCGACCGTGAACCCGAGGTTGGTCGTGACGTCCTCGCCGGTCGGCGAGAGCAGCGCGATGCGGTAGTCGGCGCCGAGCCCGTTCGCCTCCTTGAAGACCTCGCCCGGTCCCGCGACGTCGAGCAGGCTCACGCCGTCATAGACGAGGAACGCGACGCGGCGCGGGGCGGGGCGTCCGGATTCGAGGGACTCCTGGCCGGAAGCGGGCAGCACCCGGGTGATGGTGGTCGGCAACATCGGCGGCGGAAACCCATCGGTGGAAGGTGCGGACGTCATGACAGAGATCATCGCGGGCGTGGAAGTTCCGGAGACGGCGGCGGTCGCCGAGGCGTCGCGCCTCGTTCGGGAGACCGCGAGCCCCCTCATCTACCACCACTCGCGCCGGGTGTTCCTCTTCGGCCAGATCCACGCGCGCCGGCTCGGCCTGGCCCCGGACCCCGAGCTGCTCTACCTGTCCGCGATCTTCCATGACGTCGGGCTCGCGACGCCCTTCTCCGACGCGGTGCAGCGGTTCGAGGTCGACGGCGCCGACCACGGGCGCAGGTTCCTGATCGAGCACGGCTTCTCCCGCGAGGCCGCCGAGACCGTGTGGACCGCGATCGCCCTCCACACGACGCCGGGCATCCCCGGGCGGATGGGCCCGGAGGTCGCCGCCACCCAGCTCGGGGTCCTGACCGACGTCTCCGGGTTCGGCCTGGACGCGCTGGACCCCGAGCAGGTGGAGGAGATCGTCGCCGCCCACCCGCGGGGCGACTTCAAGAACCGGTTCCTGCGCGAGTACTTCGACGGGCTGAAGCACCGCCCGGAGACCGCGAACGGGACCGGGAACGCCGACGTCGTGGAGCACTTCATGCCCACCTACCGGCGCACGACCAGCGTCGAGCGCATCCTCGGATCCGCGTGGCCGAGCTGACAGAGAGGACCCGGATGCAGGCCATCACCGTTCGCGACCCCGATGCCGGCATCGGCGGGCTCGAGCTGACCGAGGTGCCGTACCCGCACGCCGCGGAGAACGACGTCATCGTGCGGGTCCACGCCGCCGGCTTCACCCCGGGCGAGCTCGAGTGGCCCGCCACCTGGACCGATCGCGCCGGCCGGGACCGCACGCCGAGCGTGCCCGGGCACGAGCTGTCGGGCGTCGTGGTCGGGCTGGGGTACGGCACCACCCTGCTCACCGTCGGCCAGCGGGTGTTCGGCCTCGCCGACTGGGCGCGCAACGGCACCCTGGCCGAGTACGTCGCCGTGGAGGCGCGCAACCTGGCCCCGCTCGCGGCCGACATCGACCACACCGTGGCGGCGGCGCTGCCGATCTCGGGGCTCACCGCGTGGCAGGCGCTGTTCGATCACGCGCGGCTCGCGGTCGGCCAGACCGTCCTGATCCACGGCGCGGCCGGCGGCGTCGGGTCGATCGCCGTCCAGCTCGCCCGCGAGGTGGGCGCCCGGGTGATCGGCACCGGGCGGGCCGCCGACCGCGAGGTCGCGCTCGGCCTCGGCGCCGACGCGTTCGTGGACCTCGACGCCGAGCCGCTGGAGGGCGTCGGCCAGGTCGACGTGGTGCTCGACGTCATCGGCGGGGACGTCCTCGAGCGGTCGACCGCGCTGGTGCGCCCGGGCGGCACGCTCGTGACCATCGCCGCGCCGCCGGCGGTGCGGCCCGCGGACGGGCGCGCGATCTTCTTCGTGGTCGAGCCGGACCGCGCGCGGCTGGCGGACCTGGCCCAGCGCGTGCGCGACGGGCGCCTGACGCCGATCGTCGGCGAGGTGCGCCCCCTCGCCGAGACCGCCGACGCGTTCGCCCGCCGCCGGCGCGCCCCCGGCAAGACGATCATCCGGGTCGCGGAGGACTGAGAGGTCAGCGCCGGCCGCGCCATTTGGCGCCGACGGCGCCAAATGGCGCGGCGGAACGGCGGGGGCCGTATGCGAGGATCGGGGCTGTGCCCACCGCCCGCTCCGCCGCGCCGGCGCCGCTCCCCGGCTGCACCCCGCTCTTCGACGCCCGGGCGATGCGGGAGGGCGACCGGCGGGCGGTCGAGGAGCACGGGATGCCCTCGATCCTGCTCATGGAGCGCGCCGGTTGGGTCAGCGCGCATGTGATCCTCGCCCGCCACCCCGACCGCCGCTCCGCCTTGGTGGTGGTCGGCCCCGGAAACAACGGCGGCGACGGCATGGTGGTCGCCCGCCACCTGGCCGAGGCCGGCTGGAGCGTGACCGTCGTGGCGCCCGAGGGCCGCGAGCCCGAGGCGCCCGACGCCGCGGTCATGACGGCGATCGCCCGCAGCCTCGGCCTCGCGGTAGAGCCCCTTACGCACGGCTTCGTGGATCCCGACGGCCCGGTCGTCGTCGACGCGCTGCTCGGTACGGGCGCGAGCGGCGCCCCGAGGGGCCCGATCGGCGCCGCGGTCGCCTGGATGGCCGCGCTGCAGGCGCCGGTCGTGGCGCTGGACGTGCCCTCGGGCGTCGAAGCCGACACCGGCCGCGCCCCGGGCGACGCGGTGCGCGCTGGCTCGACCGTGACGTACCACGGCCACAAGGTCGGCCTTTGGGTCGAGCCCGGGCGCGGGCTCGCGGGCCAGGTCGTCGTCGCCGATATCGGCATCCCCTCGGCGTTCGGCTTGGAGCCGGTCGCCTGGCTGGCCGGTCCCGCCGCGGTCGCCGCCGTGCCGCCGAAGGACGCGATCGGCGACAAGTACCGCGCCGGCGCCGTGCTCGTCGTGGCCGGCGCCCCCGGCCTCACCGGGGCGGGCTGCCTCTGCGCGCGGGCGGCGCTGCGCGCCGGCGCCGGCTTGGTCGTGGCCGCCGCGCCCGCCGAGGTGCAGCCGATCATGGCCGCCCAGCTCCTGGAGGTGATGTGCGCGGCGGTCCCCGGAGGGGGCGGCCACCTGGGCCCCGAGTCCGTCGAGCCGGTCCTCGCCCAGGCCCGCCGCGCCGGCGCGGTCGCGCTCGGCCCCGGCATCGGCCGCGAGGAGGCGACGACAGCCGCGGTCCACCGGCTGCTCGCCGCCCTCGAGCTGCCGGTGGTGCTGGACGCGGACGGCCTGTGGCACCTGGGCGACGACCTCGGCCGGATCGCCGGCCGCGCGGCCCCCACCGTGCTCACGCCACACGCCGGGGAGGCCGCCCGCCTGCTCGGCGTCCCGCGGGCCGAGGTCGAGGCCGGCCGGCTCGACGCGGCCCGCGAGCTCGCCAAACGCAGCGGCGCCATCGCGGTCCTGAAGGGCGCGGGCACGATCGTCGCCGCGCCCGACGGCCGCCTGGTCGTGAACGGCACCGGCAGCCCGGCGCTCGCCACGGCGGGCACCGGCGACGTGCTCACCGGCGCGGTCGCCGCCTTCCTGGCCAAGGGCATGGATCCGTTCGTCGCCGCCGCCGCCGCGGTCGCCGCCCACGGCGTGGCCGGCGAGCTGGCCGACCGCGGCGACGGGACCGTGGCCGGCGACGTCATGGAGGCGCTCCCATCCGCTCTCCGACGGAGATGATCACGCGCCGGGCCGAGGCCCGGATCGATCTGGCGGCGATCCGCCACAACGCGGAGACGCTCGCCCGAACCGCCGGCACCGCGGCGCTCATGGCGATCGTGAAGGCCGACGGCTACGGCCACGGCGCGGTGCCCTCCGCCCGCGCGGCCCTCGAGGGGGGCGCCGCCTGGCTCGGCGTCGCCACCGCCGCCGAGGCCGAGGAGCTGCGCGCCGCCGGCCTGGAGGCGCCGATCCTGGTCATGGGCCCGATGATCGGCGACGAGATCGGGCGCGCCGTCGCGGCCCGCGCCGACGTCACGGTCTGGACGCCGGAGGTCTTCCCGGCCCTGGTCGCGGCCGCCGAGTCCGCCGGCACGGCCGTCCGGGCCCACCTCAAGCTCGACACCGGCATGGGCCGCCTGGGCGCGCGCCTCGAGGACGTCGCCGCGCTCGCCGACGCCGCGGCCGCGCACGCCGGCCCGGTCGAGGTCGTCGGCCTGATGACCCACTTCGCGACCGCCGATGAGCGCGAGGGCGAGAACGCGGCCTTCATGCGCGAGCAGCTCGTGCGCTTCCGGTCTCAGGTGGCGCAGCTGCGCCACCGCTTCCCCGGCGCGCTGGCCCACGCGGCGAACTCGGCGGCCACCCTGCGCGCCCCGGCCGACGCCGGCTTCGACCTGGTGCGCTGCGGCATCGCCCTCTACGGCTGCACGCCCTTCGCCGGCGACGATGCCCGCGACCACGACCTGCGGCCGGCGATGTCGCTGGTCTCGTACCTGGCCTCGGTCAAGACGATCCGCTCGCGCGACAGCGTCGGCTACGGCCGCACCTACCGCGCCGCCCGCGGCACCCGCATCGGCGTGGTCCCGGTCGGCTACGGCGATGGCTACGCGCGCAACCTCTCCAACCGCGCCGAGGCGCTGGTGGGCGGGCGCCGGGTGCCCGTGGTCGGCACCATCTCCATGGACCAGCTCACGATCGACCTCGGCCCCGAGGGCGAGGAGCGGGTCGGCGGGGAGGTGGTGCTGATGGGCGAGCGCGGCGACGAGCGGATCAGCGCCGACCACCTGGCCGAGTGGCGCGGGACCATCGGCTACGAGGTGACCTGCTCGGTGGGCGCCCGGGTGCCGAGGGTCCACTCGGGGTGAGCCGGCCCCTCGGCGCCGAGGTGGCGCCGCTCGCGCCGCTCGGCGAGGGGGCGTGGGCGGTGGGGGGCGGGATCCGCGATTTCCTGCTCGGCCGGCCCGTGGCCGACCTGGACGTGGCGGTCGCCGATCGCCCGGCCGAGCGCGCCAAGGAGCTCGCCAAGGCCCACGACGCGCGCCGCTTCCGCCTCTCGGCGAGCTTCGGCTCGTGGCGCGTCTTCGGGGGGCGGCTGCCCCACCCGGTCGACCTGACGCCGCTCCAGGGGCCGACCCTCGAGGCCGACCTGGCCCGCCGCGACCTGACCGTGAACGCCCTCGCCACGCCGGTCGCCGGGCCCGGCGCGGGCGAGATCGTCGACCGCCACGGCGGCGTCGCCGACCTCGAGGCCCGCCGGCTGCGGCTGGTGACCCCGGCCGCGCTCGCGAACGACCCGGTGCGGATGCTGCGCCTGGCGCGGCTCGCGCTCCAGCTCGGCTTCGCCGTCGACCCCGAGGCCGTCCGCCAGGCCCGGGCCGACGCCCCGCGCCTGGCCGGCGCCGTCGGCGAGCGCCTGCGCGACGAGCTCGGCCGGCTGCTGCGCCTCCCCGAGGCCTGGCGCGGGGTGGAGCTGCTCGACGAGATCGGGGCCCTCGGCGCCCTCGTGCCCGAGCTGGAGCAGAGCCGGGGGGTGGAGCAGAGCCCGTACCACCACAAGGACGTCCTGGGGCACACGCTCGAGGTGGTGCGCCACGCGTCCGAGCTGCTGGCCGACCCCGAGCCGGTCTTCCGAGGCCTGGCGCCGCGGGTGGCCGAGGCGCTCGCCCGGCCGCTGGCCGACGACCTCACCGCCGGCCAGGCCACCCTCTATGCGGCGCTGCTGCACGACATGGCCAAGCCGGCGACGCGCGCGGTGACGCCGGAGGGGCGCGTCACCTTCATGGGTCACGACCGGCTGGGCGCGGAGATGGTCGACACGCTCTTCCGGCGCCTGCGCACCTCGACCAAGCTGCGCGAGTTCGTGACCCTGCTGGTGCGCCAGCACCTGCCGCTGGGCTTCATGGTGCACCGCGAGCCGCTGTCGCTGCGCCAGATCGACCGCTACCTGCGCCGCACCGCCCCGGCCGAGATCGAGGTGATCGTGCTGACGGTGGCGGACCGGCTGGCGACCGCCGGCCCCATGACGCGTCCCTCGGCCATCACGCGCCACCTGGCGCTGGCCCGTCAGGTGGCCGGCGTGCACTTCGAGCTGCTCGACCGCGGCCCGATCCGCCCGCCGGTGCCGGGCGACGCGCTGGCGCGGGCGGCGGGCCGCCCGCCCGGCCCCTGGCTCACCGACCTGCTCGCCGCGCTGCGCGAGGAGCAGCTGGTCGGCGCGGTGCGGAGCGCAGAGGAAGCCGAGCAATTTGCGCGAAGGTGGGTGGCGTCGGACCGTTCCAGCTTCTGACGGGTTTGGAACGCCGGCGTGCCCAGGTTAGGGTCGCGCGCAGTCGGGGATCCGGTCGCCCGCCGCGCGGCTCGGCCATGACCCTCCGCCCGCTCGATGCCCAAGCTCCTCTCGCCGACCACGGCCACGCTGTGCGCGTGTCTCCTCGCGTCATTCGGCGCCGGCTCCGCCATGCCGGCCCCGACGCCGGTCGACGCGGCGAAACAGGCGAAGCCGCCCCCGCCGGCCACCTGCGTGCGCGGCGCCCCGGCCCCGCGCCAGGAGCGGGCGCTCCGGCGCGAGATCGCGCACCTGCGCGCGGCGCGCGGCAAGGCCCGCCTCCGCGCCACCGCGGTGCTGACGCGCGCCGCGCGCCGGCACAGCCACCGCCTGGTGCGCCGAGGCCTCTTCGAGCACAGCGCGCGACTTCCCTACGGCCACTCGCGCGCCGGCGGGCAGAACCTCGCCCGCGCCTGGAGCGCCCGGCAGGCGGCGGGGCTCATGATGCACAGCCCGCCCCACCGCAGGACCCTGCTCGACGGTCGGTGGCGGTTCATCGGCGTGGGCGCCGCCCTTGACTGCCACGGAATGGTGACCTTCACGGTGAACGTGGCCGCGGAGCCGCCGCGGTAGCCGAGCGCGCCGGGCTTCCGCCCGAGTCGCGCGCACTAGACTCGGCGCCATGTGTCCCCTGTGTCTCAGCCGACTCGAGGCGGGGGCGACGCATTGCCCGGCCTGCGGACACGCGCTCTCCGGGCGGTTCGAGGACCGGGCCGGGCTGGACCCGGATCGCGCGAGGGTCCCGCCGCCGGAGCTCGTGTACCGGGTCATGGGGATGCACGACGTCGTCGAGTTCCTCTACTCGGGCCATCGCGTGGCCGAGGACCTGGCGCGGGCCGCCGAGCGCGCGCTCCGCCCTCTCGGCGAGGCGCTGGCGATCTTCGACTTCGGCACGGGGTGCGGACGCGTGCTGCGATGGCTCGTGTCGAAGGCTCCCGAGGCCGACTGGCACGCCTGCGACATCGACGCCGAGGCCGTGGGCTGGGTGGATCAGAACGTCGGCGGCGTCCGGGCGTTCCCGTCGGACACCCTTCCGCCCCTGCCCCTCGAGGACGCCAGCTTCGACCTCATCACCTGCTACAGCGTCTTCACCCACCTCCCCGAGGACTACCAGGACGCCTGGCTCGCGGAGCTCAGACGGGTCGCGAAACCGGGCGGCGTGCTGCTCATCACCGTTCACGGACCGACGGTGTTCGAGCGCGGGATGAGCCGGGGCGCCTACCTGCGGGGACGCCAGGAGGAGTTCGAGGCCGGGCGGCTCGTCTACTGGGCCAACGACTTCTGGAAGGACGAGTTCCCCGACTATTACCAGACGTCGTATCACCACCCGGACTACGTGACGCGGCACTGGTCGAGATGGCTCGACATCGTCGACATCGTGCCGGCGGGCGCCTTTCCCCAGCACGACGTCGTCATCGCCAGGCGTCCGGTGGATGGCTAGGGTCCGGGCGGTGGTCCGGCTCACACGCATCTACACGCGCGGCGGCGACAAGGGGGACACGCACCTCGGCGACATGAGCCGGGTGCGCAAGACCGCGCCGCGCGTCGGCGCCTTCGGCGACGTGGACGAGCTCAACAGCGCGATCGGCATCGCCCGGGCGCACGATCCCGGCGGCCCGGCCGACGCCTGGCTGGCGGCGATCCAGAACGACCTCTTCGATCTCGGCGCCGACCTCTGCCGCCCGGGGGGCGGGGAGGGCGAGGAGCCGCCGGCCGAGGGCCGGGGGCCACTGCGGGTGACCGCCGGACAGGTGGAGCGGCTCGAGCGCTGGTGCGACGAGGTGAACGACACCCTCGAGCCGTTGAAGAGCTTCGTGCTGCCGGCCGGCTCGCCCGCCGGCGCCGCGCTGCACCTGGCGCGCACGATCTGCCGGCGCGCCGAGCGCGCCACGATCGCCCTGGCCGACGAGGAGCCGATCAACGCGCAGGCGGTCATCTACCTGAACCGCCTGTCGGACCTGCTCTTCATCCTCGCCCGCGCCGCCAACCGGGACGCCGGCGGCGACGTGCTCTGGGTCCCCGGGGGCGAGCGGCCCTAGGGCCCCTAGCGCAGGCGCCGGGGCGGACCGGTGACGCGCCGCTCGAGCAGGTACCGATCCGCGGAGGGCCGGTAGCGGTAAGCCGAGATCCGCACCCGGATCACGCCCGGGCAGCAGGTGGGGTCGTTCGGCGGCACCAGGGTCTCGCGCAGGTGGATCAGGCGGCCGGCGATGCGGGCCTGCGCCGAGCCCACCGCGAAGCCGCGCGGGCTGCGCGCGGTCCCCGTGTCGTAGCGCCAGAGGGTCCGCAGCGCGGTCCCGTCCCAGCGGCCGAGGGCGGCCGCGTAGAAGTGGCCGCTGGCGCCGGAGCTGCCGTCGGCGAAGACCTGCGGGTGCCCGGTCCGGGCGAAGTCGCGCGCCGCGAGGCGGCCGATGCGGTCGAGCGCGCGCCCGAGCGATGCCTTCGCGCCGGTCGTCGGGTCACCGATCACGACGCGCTGCTGCGCGTAGCCGGCCGGATCGACCGGACGCACCGCGACGGTCTCCAGATCGGGGTCGCCGTCCAGGTCGACCGCCAGGACGCGCGTGTCGGCGTCGGGCCCGGCGAGCAGCGCCGCCGGCAGCGCCAGCAGCAGGGCGACGGCCGCCCCGCGCGCTGCGATCGTCCTCACGGGGCCTCCCTCGATCCGGTCCGGGTCGGGGGAGGAGGCTAGCGGACCGCCCTCAGGAGGCGGGCGGCGCGATGTACGCCTGGGCGACCAGGCCGGTGTAGACCGCCCCCGCCGGGTCGCCGCCGAGCTCGGCGTAGTACGTGCTCACGTTCCGGGTCCAGTTGCTGTTGAGCCCGGTCGGGTCGTTGGTCGCGCCGTGGGGCGCCCAGCGCTGCTGGATCGCCGGGATCGTGTAGCGGCCCTCACCCACGTAGTAGCCGCCGGCGAGGTTCTGGCAGACGGCGCGGATGGCGTCGGCCCAGCTGGGATAGCTGATGCCGGGGCCCATGCCGAAGGCGTTCTGGATCAGCTGCGAGGGGCCGTAGGTGCCGAAGCTGGTCTCGGCGCCGCTGATGGCGACGATGAAGCGCGGGTCGAAGCCGGTCGCGCGGGCCTCGTTCACGAAGACCGCGCCGAGGCCGGTCATCGGGCTGCCCTTGGTGGCGAGGTAGCCGTCGAGTGCGGTGGCGAGCGCCGCGTCGTCGGTCGTCAGCGCCGGCATGTACGGCGTCACGGCGGGGAGGGCGCTGCCGACGGTGGCCGTCGGGGTCGCGTAGGGGACGGGCACCGTCGTCGCCGCAGCTGCGGCCGCCGCCGCGTCGGCCTGCTGGCGGGCGTGCTCCTCGGCCAGCGCGTTCTCGTTCTCGACGAGGTCGGCCTTCTCGGCCTGCAGCCGGCGCTCCAGGCGCAGCAGCTCGTCGCGCTCGGCGCCGCCGACGGTCTCGGCCGCGCTGCGGGCGGCCATCAGGCGGGCGGAGGTCTGGTCCATGCGGTCCTGCGCCGCGTGCAGGGCGGCCTCGGCCTGGGTCTCGGTGCCGGGCATGGCCGCGGCGAGGGGGATCGCGCCGGTGCCCCCGAGGGGAGCGAGAGCACCGAGCGCGATCATCCCGGCCACGATCCGTGCGGCCATGGGGTGGCGTCCTGCCATTGAGGAGGGGATCGACCTCGGGGGCCACGCTCTTGAATCTCGGGGACGCGACCCCCGGCAGTTGGCGCCGGCCGCGCCAATTGGCGCAGCGGTTAGGTGCGGAGCTCGGGCGCCAGGTCGGCCGCGCTTATGGTGCCGTTTCGGATCTCGCGGGCGGTGAGGCCGTGCTCGAGCCGCTCGGCAAGGGCGTTCAGGCGCCGTACCGCGGCCTGGGAGATGCGCTGGTTCACGAGGAGCTGCGCCGGCGTCAGCGACACGCGGGCGGCGCTCTTTCGCGGCGCCTCAGGGATCGTGAGCGGGGTGGCCGGCACCTCGCCGCCGGCGACCGCGCGGGTCACGGACAGGCCGGGCGCCAGCTGGGCCGCGGTGATCGTGCCGTCGGCGAAGTTGCCGCCGGTCAGGCCGGAGGCGAGCATCGCCCGGATCGCGTTGGCCCGGCGCAGCGCGGCCTGGGAGATCCGCTGGTTGATGAGGAGCTGGGCGGCGGTGAGGGCCGGCGGCCGGCCGGCGGTGCTCCCGCCGCTGGCCGGCGGGGTCGGGCCGGGGGCGCCGGGCCCCACCAGCGCGCGGGTGTCCCGGCCCGACAGGGAGACGCCGGGCGCGAAGCTCAACGCGCCGAGCGCGCCCTGGCGGATGTCCGCGCCGGTGAGCCCGCTCTGCAGGCGGGCCGCCAGCGCATTGGCGCTCCGCACCGCGGCCTGGGCGATGCGCTGGTTGGTGCGCATCTGACCGCGGGTCAGGCGGACGGTGCTCGCCCGGCCCAGCGAGCGGTCCGCCGCCATCAGCTTGAAGTCCTGGACCCAGTAGGCCATCGCCCGGCCGGCGTCGTCGATCCGGATGCCGCTCTCCCCGATGCCGCTCCGTGGCGGCACCAGGGTCTCCGCCGTGCTGAACGAGGCCCCGGACGACGGCCGGACCGCCGCGGACAGCCCCAACGTCGATTCGCGGAGCGTGGACCACCGCGCGGCCGCGGCGCCGCCCGGGTTGACCGCCAGCTCGGGCGAGGCGCCCCAGCGCTCGTCCTCCGACACGGCCCGGAACGAGGACCACGCCCCGCCCGCCGCGCGGCTCGCGAGGAGCACCCGGCCGCCATTCGTCGCGAGGGCGGTCCCGTTGCCGTAACCGTCGAGCCGGGCGGAGATCAGCTTTCCCGCCGCCGGTATGGCGGCGGGAGCCTCCCAGGTGCCGCCGGGGCGCTGCGAGGCGGTGATCGTCTGCGGGCCGCCGGTCCAGAGCTCGAGGAGATCGCCCGAGGGGCCCAGGCTCACGCTGGCCGCGGTCGGCCCGAGGGCCGGCGCGGATTCCTGCGGGCCCCAGGGTCCGCCGGGGGGCCGGCGGGCGAAGAAGGCCGTGTTGCCGCCGCGCCAGGTCACCAAGATGGTTCCGGTGCGGTCGACGGCGACGTCGTTGCTCCCGACGGAGGCCGGCCCGGCGAGCACCTTCGGCTCGCCCCAGTCCGCGGCGCCCGGGCCGCGCACGGCGGCCTCGATCACGCGCTTGGCGCCCGAGCCGCGCGTCCAGGCCGCGACCATCGTCCCGTTCGGGGCGACAACGACCTTCCCACGATTCACGCCGGCGGCCACGGTCTGCGCCGGGCTCCACTGGCCGGTCGCCGCCGGGCGGATGCTCATCCGCAGCTGGCGGTTCACGACCCAGTGGACCAGCACGTTCCCGGTCTCGTCCATCGCGATCGACGCCGGCCAGCGCACGCCGGACGGGAGGTTCTCGGCCGTTTCCCACGGTCCGCCGAACCAGCGGAACGCCGCCTGGGCGCGCGGGGCGGTCACGTAGGGAAGCCAGGCGGCGACGGCGCTGCCGGCGCCGTTGGCCGCCACGCGCGGCGCGAAGACGCCGACGCCGGGCGAGACGACCTCCGGCGCCCTCCAGCTGGACCCGGGGGCGCCGGCGCCCTCCGCGGCGACCGCCGCCCCCGTCCCCACCGGAAGCGCTGCGACGCAAAGCGCCCCGATGAGTAGTGCCTTCCTGGCCATGGATCGAGGGTAGGGCGACCGGCGGGCCCGGGAAGGGCCCCTTCCGGATTGCTCACAGACCTCCTACGGAACACGAACGGTCCTTACATCCGCCGATGCCTTCCGGGCCGCCAGGCCTGGTGTCGCCGCGCGAGGTGCCGAGAGATCGGACCTAGAAGCGCCGCCCGCGCGAGTCCGACGGTTTCGCCCAAGGGCTTCTCGGCTCGGTGAGAGGCCCGGGTGGTTCAGGCCGCAGGCGGGCTGCCGCATCCGAGCCGCCTGGATGCTCCCGCGTCATTCGACGGTGACCTCATGCGCCAAGTGGCGCAACGGACCGGGAACGGCACCGGCGCGCGGCGCAGGGCCGAACGCGCCAATTGGGGCCGCGGGCGCCCCTTGGCGCGGACGGGATGGGGGCGTGACGCCGGCCGTCCGGCCGACGTATCAGGGGGGCATCTATCGCGGCCCGGCCTGATGAGGAGACGCCGACGTGGGCTCACGGACCCTGCTCTCGCTCTGCACGACCGGCCTCGCCGTGATCCTCGGCGCCGCCGGCATCGCCTTCGCCGTCGGCTGCGGCACCACCGCGCCGGCGCCCGACCCGATCCCGCAGGCCCTGAGGACGACCGCCGCCGCGACGCCCAAGGCGCGCACCTGTGAGGGGGCGCCGGGGACGGTCGCCGACGTCGCCGGCGAGCCGCCCCTCTGGCGCGAGAACACCAGCGGCCGGGCCTGGATCACGACCGACGGCTGCCTCGCCCGCGTCGACGTCATCGCCGACTACGACGGGCCGGCCCATTGCGACTTCCAGGCGGCCCGCTTCATCGTCACCGGCCATCCGGTGGGGACCCGCTACTCCAGCCCGGGCGACGCCCACGTGTACGTCCGCGACCCCGAGAACGCCTTCGGCGACGAGCGCACCGCCGGCCTGCTCGACCTCCAGGCCACGCTCCCGTCGGACGCCGCCGACACCGGCCTGCGCCTCGGCCCCGTCCAGCTCTGGGCGGTCCCCGACGACCCGGAGCGGATCTACGTGGCCACGCCCGGCGGCGCGATCGAGAGCTGGCCGCTCGACCGCGACCCGACCCTCTGCGCCTGACCGCCGGTGACCGCTAGGGCCGGACGGCCCCCACGTAGTCGCTGCGGGAGCTCATCGTGGAGACCTTGACCACGTCGCCGGTCTGCGGCGCGTGCACGAACTGCCCGCCGCCGATGTAGATCCCCATGTGGCCCAGGCCGCGGAAGAAGACCAGGTCGCCCACCTGCAGCTGGTCCGAGGGCACCTTCGGGAACTGGTTGTAGATCGCCACCGTGTAATGCGGGACGCTCTTGCCGATCTGCGCGTAGGCGTACGAGGCCAGGCCGCTGCAGTCGAAGCCCCCGGGCGCCGCGCCGCCCCAGACGTACGGCGTCCCGAGGTACTGCATCGCGACCTGGGCCGCCGCCGCGTTGCCGCTCCCCGACGGGAGGGCGACCGGCGGGCCGCCGGGGGTCGGCGTCGGGACGCCCGGCGTGCTCGCCTGGCGCGCCAGGGCGATCTGATTCTGGCGGTTGGTCTCGGCCGCTTGGCGGGCCTCCTCGGCCTCCAGCAGCCGTCCCAGCTCGCCCTTGGCGCTGTTCAGCACCCGCTGGCGCTCGGCCAGCAGGCTCTGCACCTTCGCCTGCTGCGCCTTGCGCTCGGCGACCTCGGCCTGGGTCTGCTCGCGGTCGGTCACCAGCTGGGTGCGCGCCCTCTTCAGCAGCGTCGCCGCCGTGGCGATCCGGTCGACCACGCCGCTGTCCTGGCGCGAGACCTGGTCCAGCAGCTCCATCGACTCCATCGCCCCCGAGAGGCTGTCGCTCTCGAGGAAGATCTGCGCCAGGGAGGGGTCGGGCGTGGCGTAGAGGCGCTTCAGCCGGACCGCCAGCGCCGCGCGGGAGCGCTTCAGGTTGCGCTGCGTGACCTTGGTGAGCCGGACGTTCGACTCGATCCGCCCCTGGATCTGGGAGAGGCGGTACCGGGCGCCGTTGTAGGCCTCGGCCGCATCCGCGACGCGGGTGTTGATCCCGTCCAGCTCGGCCTGGAGGGCCGCGACCTGGGCACGGCGCTGCTCGATCTGGGCCGGCTCACCGCCTGCCGACGGGACCCCGATCGCCGTCGCGCAAACCATCGCAGTCAGCCCCGAGAGGGCGATGCGGCGCGCGAGGGAACGGGGGGTCGGACTCAGCGTGGCTCCCGGGCAGACGGCACGGCCTCGCTACCGGAATCGGTCCAGCGGCGGCGGCGGCACCCTACCATCCTTCTCGTTATCGGCAAATGCAGGCACGATGCGAGCCGTCCGCTCGTTGCGGGATCAAGCGGAGGTACATCGGGTTGAAGGCCCGCGGCAGGCTCGCGACAATCGGGCGCGTGAGGGGGCGGTCAGATCGCGCGCGGCTGCCCCTGCTCGCGACCCTCGCGATCGCCGCCACCGCCGTCGCGGCCGCGGGCGCCGGGGCCCAGGAGCCCTCCGCCACGGCGCCCTCGGCCACCGCCCCGACGACGGCCACGGCGCCCGCGACGACCGCCGCCGCGGCCGCCGAGACCGCCCAGATCCGGGGCTATGGCGCGATCCTCGCCGCCGGCAACCAGGCCGCCGCGGCGGCCGCCACCGGCGGGGACCCCTCCGGGCACGCCGAGGGCGCGGTGGGCGACGCCGCCGGCTCGGCGAGCGCAAGCGTCGACGTTCGGGCCAGCGTGCACGAGGGGGCCGAGGGCACGGTCCTCCTGAGCAACGTCTCGCTGCTGGGCGGCCGCGTCACGGCGACCTCGGTGCGCATGTCGGCCGTCGCCGGCGTCGGCCCCGACGGCCCGAGGGCGGGCATCACCGAGGCCGTCGCCGAGGGCCTGGTCGTCGACGGCGCCCCGGTCGCGGCGACGCCCGGCGCGCGGGTGGAGGTCGCCGGCGTCGGCGCGCTGGTCCTCTTCGAGCAGGTCGTCACCGGCGCGCACGTCCGCGCCAACGCGCTGCGGCTCGAGGTGTCCGAGCCGGGCGCGCCCGTGGCCCCCGGCGCCACCGTCGTGCTCGGCCACCTGGACGCCCAGGCCGAGGCCGCGTCCCCGCCCGAGGCGCCCGCGGCGCCGGGCCGGGACACGACGGCCCCCCGGCCCGACCCGCCGTCGCCCGCCGCGACGCCCCCGGAGTCCGCGCCGCCGCCGCCCTCGCCGCCCCCGGTGCTCGGCCTGCCGCGCCACGAGGCGCCCTTCGTCCCGGTTCCGGGGGGCGGGGGCTACGTCTTCCCGCTGTACGGCGCCGGCGGGTTCACCGACGACTATGGGTCCCCGCGCGCCGGCACCGGCTGGCACCACGGGAACGACATCTTCGCCCCGACCGGGACGCCGGTCCTCGCGGTCGCCGACGGGGTCCTCTCGAAGGTCGGCGTGAACACGCTCGGCGGGAACCGCCTGTGGCTCACCGACGACGCCGGCAACGCCTTCTACTTCGCGCACCTCTCGGCCTACGCGCCCGCGTCGGCCGACGGGGCCCGGGTCCACGCCGGCCAGGTGATCGCCTTCGTCGGCAACACCGGCCAGGCCATCACCACGCCGCCGCACCTACATTTCGAGATCCACCCGGCCGGCGGCGACTCGGTAGACCCCTACCCGTACCTCATTGCCTGGCAGAACGGCACCGAGATCCCGCGCGCCTTCATCGCGGCGGCCTTCTCGACCGGCGCCGCGCCGGCCTCGGGGGCGACGCTGGTGGGCATCGAGCGCGCGGTCGACGAGGCGCCCCCCACCGAGGACGGCCTGGCCGCCGCCACGCGTTAGCCCGGAGGTCCTCCGGCAGCCACGCGTGAGCGCCCCGGAAGGGGGCAGACGGCGCTGCCCACGCAGACCTTCAGCTTCGTCACGCGGGGCCGCCCGCCGCGCCAGGCCAGCCGCACGAGGACCGAGGCGGCGTTGTTCGAGTAGTCGGTCTCGAGCAGCCGCCGGTCGCCGTTCACCCAGTGCACCAGGACGTAGCGGCCCGGCGGCAGCCCGGCCAGCGGCACGCTCTGACCCTCGAGGATCGCGGCGTAGTCGTCGCCGTAGCCCACCGAGATCCCCTCGCGCAGGCGCAGCTTGGCCGGTGAGCTCCGCCCGCAGTTGGTGACGAAGCTCGGCCGCAGCGGCGCGTGTCGCGGCGCCAGGGGGGAGGGGTAGCGGTCACCCAGGCAGAAGCCCTGCTTGCCCGACCGCACCGCCCGCCGCCCGCCCACCCGGCGCAGCTCGTACCGCTCGAAGGGCGAGAGGTGCCTGTGGGAGTGGTCCGGCGACTCGACGTACCTCAGCTCGCCGGCGCCGGCGTGCCGCAGCGGGGCCCGGCCGGGCCGCGGGACCACCTGCTCGGCCAGCATCGTGGGCCGGTCCAGGGTCGGGCGGCTCGCGTCGACGATCAGCGGGCCGTCGCCCAGGTTGGTCACCGCCGAGGCGAACCCCAGCAGCGGCCCGTCGGGCGACTCGCGGACCACCAGGCCCGACGGCGCCTCCTGAACCAGATCCGGGAGCAGCCGCGCCGGGGCGGCCGCGGCCACCGACGCGCCGGCCGCCAGCAGCGCGCCGGCGGCCGGGAAAATCAGGCGCTGAAGCTGTCCCCGCAGGAGCAGGTCGAGGTCGCGTTCGGGTTCTTGATGCTGAACCCGCGCCGCAGCAGCGACTGCTCGTAGTCGATCACCGACCCCGTGACGTGGATGGCGCTCTTCAGATCCATCAGCATCGTCACGCCGTTGCTGTCGATCCGCCGGTCGCCGGGCTTGGCCTCCTCGCCGGCGTCCAGCAGGTCGAGCTTGTACTCCAGGCCGCTGCAGCCGCCGGCCAGGATCCGCAGGCGCACGCCGGGCTGTTTGCCGGTCTCCTCGGCGCTCTGGCGGATGTAGTCCGCCGCCTTGGGCGAGATCGACACGAAGGCCGCGCCGCCCTCCTCGGCGGCGCGGGCGGCCTTCGCCCGGGCGCGCGCTGCGGCCTTCTTCTCCTCGAGGGTGAGCGGTCGATCGGCAACGGCCGTCCCGGCAGGGCCCGCAGCGGAATTCCCGACCTCAGCGGCCGGCAGTGGGGCGGCTGCACCGGAGGGACTCGACGTCGTCATCCGTAACCCATCACTTTCATCAAGAAGCGGCCCTCCTCGGTCATGGACTCGGGCGACCACGGCGGGTCCCAGACCCAGTTCACGTCGACGCCGGTCACGCCCTCCAGGGGGCCGACCGCGTTGCGCGCGTCACCGAGGATCTGCTCGGTGAGCGGGCAGCCCATCGAGGTGAGCGTCATGTCGAGGATGACGTGGCCCTCGTCGTTCTGGGTGATGCCGTAGAGCAGCCCGAGGTCGACCACGTTGACCCCCAGCTCGGGGTCCTCGACCTGCTTCATGGCCGTGCGGATCTCGTCTTCGCTGGCCATCAGTCTCCTCCGTTGCCCTGGTAGGTCTGGATGGCGTCCTTGGCGGCCATCCACCCGAGCAGCGCGCACTTCACGCGGACGGGGTACTTGGCGACCCCCTCCAGCGCGATCGCGTCGCCCAGCCGGTCCTCGTCGCCCTCCTCCTTGGAGTGCATCACGAGGCGAAAGTGCTCCACGAGCTCCAGCGCCTCCTCGAGCGTCAGGCCCGGCAGGACCTCGCTCATCATGGACGTCGAGCTCTGGGAGATCGAGCAGCCCTCGCCGGTGTGCCCGAGTCCGGTGATCCGGCCGTCCTCGATCAGCAGCTCCAGGTGGATCTGGTCCCCGCAGAGCGGGTTGTTCTGGTCCACGGCGACCGAGTGCGGCTCGAGGTTCCCGCGCCCGCGCTGGGTGCGGTAGTGATCGAGGATCAGCTCCTGGTAGAGGTCGTCGAGGCCCGGCACGTCGCTCCTTCTCCCTACGCCCCGGGGCCGCCCATGAACGAGCGAACCGTGCCCAGCGCGCGCACCAGGACGTCGATCTCCTCGTCCCGATTGTAGAGGTAGGTGCTGGCGCGGGCCGTGGCGCCGACGCCCAGCACACGCATGAGCGGCTTGGCGCAGTGGTGGCCGGCGCGGATGCAGACGCCCTCGCGGTCGACGATCTGGGCGATGTCGTGCGGGTGGAAGCCCTCGAGGGTGAACGAGACCGCGCCGCCGCGCCGCTCCGGGTCCGTCGGGCCGAAGATCGTGACGCCCTCGACCTCCTCGAGCGCCGCGATCGTGTGGGCGGCGAGGTCGCGCTCGTGCGCCCGCACGTTCTCCATCCCGACGTCCATCAGGTACTCGGCCGCCGCGCCCAGGCCGACCGACTCGGCGATCGGCGGGGTGCCCGCCTCGAACTTCCAGGGCAGGTCGTTCCAGCTGGCGCCCTCGACCGTGACGTCGCGGATCATCTCGCCGCCGCCGAGGAAGGGCTCCATCCGGTCGAGCACCTCGGGCTTGGCCGCCAGCACGCCGATCCCGGTCGGGCCGAGCATCTTGTGCCCGGTGAAGGCCAGGAAGTCGCAGCCGATGGCCGCGAGGTCGACCGGCATGTGGGGGACGCTCTGCGAGCCGTCCACCAGCACCAGCGCGCCCTGCTCGTGGGCCGCCCTGGTGATCTCGGCGACCGGGTTGATCGTGCCGAGCACGTTGCTCACGTGGACGACCGAGACCATCCTCGTCCGCGGGCCCAGCATCTCGCGGAACCCGTCCATGTCGAGCTCGCCGCCCGGCGTGACCGGCGCGAAGCGCACCCTCGCGCCCGTGATCTTGGCCACCAGGTGCCACGGGACGATGTTGGAGTGGTGCTCCATCTCGGTGACGAGGATCTCGTCGCCGGGCTTCAGCTCGCGCACGCCCCAGGCCCAGGCCACCAGGTTGATGGCCTCGCTGGCGTTCTTGGCGAAGACCGTGCCCTCGATCGGCGCGTTCACCAGCCGCGCCACCGCGGCCCGGCCGGCCTCGTAGCGCTCGGTGGCCTCGGCGGCCAGCTCGTAGACGCCGCGGTGCACGTTCGCGTTGGTCTCGCGGTAGTACGCGTCCATCGCGTCCAGCACCGACGCCGGCTTCTGCGAGGTGGCGGCCGAGTCGAGGTAGACCAGGGGCCGTCCGTGCACCTCCCGGTCGAGGATCGGGAAGTCCGCCCGGAGGGCGGTCGCGTCGAGTCCGGCCGCCGTGCTCACAGAGGTCTCCTGCGAACACCCCTGAAAAGGTCTCGTCCAATCGCCGCTCCCGAATCGTCGGGGAGGAAGGCGGACCGCGCTGTTCGAGATTCCTTCAAAACGCCTCCTTGATGCACCCACTCGCCGCGGTGGCGACCTTTTCAGGGGCCTTCTACCGGGTCGGCGCCGCGGCCTTCTCGGTCGAGCCGAACTCCACGTAGCCGTGCTCCTCGAGGTGCTCGGCCAGCTCGGGGCCGCCCGTGCGGGCGATGCGGCCCTCGTACATCACGTGGACCACGTCCGGCTTGATGTAGCGGAGGATGCGGGTGTAGTGGGTGATGATCAGGACGCCGAGGTCCGGGCCGCGGAGGGCGTTCACGCCCTTCGAGACGACCTTCAGGGCGTCGACGTCGAGGCCGGAGTCGGTCTCGTCCAGCACCGCGAAGCGCGGCTTCAGCATCGCCATCTGGAGGATCTCGTGGCGCTTCTTCTCGCCGCCCGAGAAGCCCTCGTTCAGGTAGCGGTCGGCGAAGCTGCGGTCGAACTCGAGCAGCTTGCTCGTCTCGTCGAACAGCTTGATGAACTCGCGCGGCTTGATCTCCTCGCCGCGGATCGCGCTCAGCGAGCTGCGCAGGAAGTTCATCACCGAGACGCCCGGCACCTCGACCGGGTACTGCATCGCCAGGAACAGGCCCGCCTTGGCGCGCTCGTCGGCCTCCATCTCGGCCAGGTCCTGGCCGTCGAAGAGGACCTCGCCGGCGGTGATGTCGTAGCGGGGGTGGCCGGCGAGGGCGTAGGCCAGCGTGCTCTTGCCCGAGCCGTTCGGGCCCATCAGCGCGTGGACCTCCCCCTGGGGCACCGTCAGGTCGACCCCCTTCAGGATGGGGGTGTCCTCGACGGCCACCTCGAGGCCCTTGATCTGCAGGATGGGGTCAGCCACGTCGCTCCTTGGGTGAGTCGGTACGGCGGTCAGTCAGTCGAGGAGGGGATGCGGCAGGCTCGGGGTCGGATCGACCATCACGCGCCCGTCGCGCACCTCCACGCGGAAGGTGGGGAGGGGAAGGGTCGCCGGCGGCGTCAGCGCCTCGCCGCTCTCGAGGGAGAAGGCGGCGCCGTGCTTGGGGCACTCGATCGTGTCGCCCTCCACCCAGCCCTCGGAGAGGGACGCCTCGGCGTGGGTGCAGGTGTCATGGACCGCGTGGACCGTCCCGTCCACCCGGACCAGGCAGACCGGGGTGTCGTCCAGGTCCACGCGCACGGCCTCGCCCGGGGCGAGGTCATCCAGCGCCGCGACGTCCACCATCGTGCTCATACCGCGAGCTTGGCCTCGACGGCGCGCTCCAGCTCGGTCCGCAGCTCCTCGAGGCTCACCTGGGCCAGCACCTCCTGGAAGAAGCCAAGGACGATCAGCCGCTTGGCCACGTGCTCGGGCACGCCCCGCGAGCGCAGGTAGAACAGGTGCTCGTCGTCGACCCGGCCGACCGCGCCGGCGTGCGAGCACTTCACCTCGGCCGTCTCGATCTCGAGGAACGGGATCGTGTCGGCCCGGGCGCCCTCGTTCAGCACCAGGTTGCGGTTGGTCTGGTAGGCGTCGGTGCCCGGCGCGCCCGGCGGCACCACCAGGTTGCCGAAGAAGATCGTGTGCGCCTGGTCCTGCAGCGCGCCCTTGTAGAGCAGGTTCGAGTAGGCGTTCGGCGCCTCGTGGCGGGCCACCGTGCGATGCTCGAAATGCTGCTGGCCCGACGCGAAGAAGAGGCCGAGCGCCCGCGCGTCCGAGCCGGGGCCGGCGCAGACCATCGTGGGCTCCACGCGCACCACGTCGCCGCCGAGCGTGATGACCACCGAGCGCACCTTCGAGTCGCGGTCGGCCCGCGCCCGCAGCTGCGCGTGGTGGCGCACGCCGGCGCCCCAGTCGATGATCGCGACGTGCTCCAGCTCGGCCCCCGGGCCGACGAAGAGCTCCGCGACGGTCGAGGCCTGCACGCGCCCGCCGAGATCCGGGGAGACGTAGCGGTCGATGACCGTGGCCTTCGCGCCCTCGTCCAGCACGATCAGGGTGCGGCCGAAGACGCGGCCCTCGGCCCCGGTGGCCGACAGCACCGCCTCGACCGGCAGCGTCAGCTCGGCGCCCCGCGGGACGTAGACGAAGGTGCCGCCCTCCCACCGGGCCCCGTTGAGGGCGCCGGGGGTGCCGCCGAAGCCGATCAGCTCGTAGAGCCGCTCCCGCACCAGCGACTCGTGCGAGGAGAGCGCCGCGCCGAGCTCGCCCACCACGATTCCCTCGGGCAGCTCGCCGATCGAGATCTCGCCCGGCCGGCCGTCGGGGAAGGCGAACCGGGCGGCCCGCTCGCCGGACGTCTGGGCCGCGGGCACCGCGGCCGCGCCGGGCGCCTCGGGCTCCGGGCCCACCAGCGCGAGGTCGCGCGGGCGGGTGAACCGCCACTCCTCGCGGCCGGTGGGGTCCGGCAGGTTCTGGAACGCCTCGCTCGCGCTCTTCCGGGCCTCCTCCGCCCAGGCCGGGGACGCCGCCGCGCTAGCCAATCGAGCCTTCCATCTGCAGCTCGATCAGGCGGTTCAGCTCCACCGCGTACTCCATCGGCAGCTCCTTGGCGATCGGCTCGATGAAGCCGCGCACGATCATCGCCATGGCCTGCTCCTCGGAGAGGCCGCGGCTCTGGAGGTAGAAGATCTGGTCGTCGGCGACCTTGGACACCGTGGCCTCGTGGCCCACCGAGGAGTCCTCCTCCTGGATGTCCATGTAGGGGTAGGTGTCCGACCGGCTGTCCTCGTCCAGCAGCAGCGCGTCGCAGACCACGCTGGCCTTCGCGCGCTTGGCGCCGGGCTCGATCTTCACCAGGCCGCGGTAGCTGGTGCGCCCGCCGCCCTTGGAGATCGACTTGGAGATGATCGTCGAGGAGGTGTCGGGCGCGACGTGCACCATCTTGGCGCCGGCGTCCTGGTGCATCCCCTCGCTGGCCATCGCGACCGAGAGCACCTCGCCCCGCGCGCCGCGGCCGGTCATCCACACGGCCGGGTACTTCATGGTCAGCTTGGAGCCGAGGTTGCCGTCGACCCACTCCATGGTGGCGTGCTCCTGGGCCACGGCGCGCTTGGTGACCAGGTTGTAGACGTTGGTCGACCAGTTCTGGATGGTCGTGTACCGGCAGCGCGCGTGCGGCTTCACGATGATCTCGACCACCGCCGAGTGCAGGCTGTCGCTGGAGTAGATCGGGGCCGTGCAGCCCTCGACGTAGTGCACGAACGAGTGGGGCTCGCAGATGATCAGCGTCCGCTCGAACTGGCCCATGTTCTCGGCGTTGATGCGGAAGTAGGCCTGCAGCGGGATCTCGACGTGGACGCCCTCGGGCACCCAGATGAACGAGCCGCCGGACCAGACCGCCGAGTTCAGCGCCGCGAGCTTGTTGTCGCCCGGCGGGATCACCGTGGCCCAGTGCTCGCGGAACAGCTCCTCGTGCTCGCGAAGGGCCGTGTCGGTGTCGCAGAAGATGACGCCCTTGTCCTCCAGGTCCTTGCGGATGGAGTGGTAGACGACCTCGGACTCGTACTGGGCGCTGACGCCCGACAGGTACTTCTGCTCGGCCTCGGGGATGCCCAGGCGGTCGAACGTGTTCTTGATGTCGGTCGGGACGTCCTCCCAGTCCTTCCCCTGCTTCTCCGACGCGCGGATGAAGTAGAAGATGTTCTGGAAGTCGATGCCGCTCATGTCCCCGCCCCAGTCGGGCATGGGCTTGCGCTCGAAGATCTCCAGCGCGCGGAGGCGGAACTTCAGCATCCACTCGGGCTCGCCCTTGAGGAACGAGATCTCCCGCACCACGTCGGCGTTGAGGCCGCGCTTCGGCTCGAAGACGTAGTTCGCCGGGTCGTGCCAGCCGAACTTGTACTGACCGAGGTCGATGTCGGGCGGCTTGACAGTGGACACGGGTCCTCCTGGCTGGTGGCCTGATTCCGTCCTGCGTTCCGGCGGCCAGACGGTCGGCGGCCGGACGTTCACGTACCCCTCGTGAGCTCTAAAGGATACGCCCATGCCCGGAACACGGAAAGGGTCGTTCGGAGCCCCGGGGAACCGGGTGTATCCTCGACGAAAGCCGCTGCTATCGGGGCGATGGGCGATGGTGCAGAGGGGCGAGGCGCATTCGGGCGGGGCCGAGCGGGACATCGAGCGCCTGGCGGCGGCCCTCGGCGATCCCACCCGCCGCAGGGTCTTCTTCGCGGTCCGGGAGGCCGAGCGCGCCCTGAGCAAGGACGAGGTCGCCGAGGCCGTCGGCATCGAGCGCCGGCTGGCCGCGTTCCACCTCGACAAGCTCGTGGCCAAGGGCTTTCTCGAGGCCGAGTTCCACCGCCGCAACGGCCGCGCCGGCCCCGGCGCCGGCCGCCCGGCCAAGCACTACCTCCTGGCCCCCTCCGAGGTCAGCGTCTCGCTGCCCGAGCGCCACTACGAGCTGCTGGCGCAGCTGCTCCTGCGCGCCACCCGCGAGCCGGTCGACGCGACCAGCCCCCAGGAGCGCCTGGAGCGGGTGGGCTACGAGTTCGGCCGCGAGCTCGGCCAGGCGGAGGTCGCGGCCGGCCGGGTGGGGCCGGGCGCCTCGGGCGGCGAGGCCGTCGCCCAGGTGGTGCGGCTGCTCTCGCGGTACGGCTTCGCGGCCCATCCGGACGGCGACACGGCCCTTCGCGCCTGCGCCTGCCCGTTCGAGGAGATCGCCTTCGACGACCCCGAGCGGATCTGCGGCCTGGACCGCGCGATCTGGCGCGGGATGCTCGCGGCGTTCGCGCCCGACGCCACGCTCAGCGTGGCCGGCACGCGGGCCCAGGGCGACGAGGCCTGCGTGGCCGAGGTCTCCGGGGCGCCCACGGCCTAGCCGCGGCACCGCCCGCCCTATTGGCGCAGGCGGGTGGTCCCGAACAGGTAGACCATGTAGCCGAAGCCCACGGTCGTGGCCGCGGCGGCGATGATGTCCGACCCGCGGGACTGGGCGACCGAGTGGATCGTCTCGGCCGCGAGCGCGACGAAGATGAAGCCGAAGAGCGCCAGGCCGAACCAGTTGACCCAGTCGACCGGCAGGTACTTGCGGATGCCGACCGCGTCGGCGGCCGGCGCGTAGTTCCGCCGCCGTCCGGAGCTCTTCTTCTTGGGCTTTGCGCCGATCCTCGCCACGACCCGCAACGGTACCAGGCGGACCGGCGCGAGCACCGCTAGCCTGCCGCCGGTGCCGCGCCCCGATCGCATCGACGACTGGCACGAGATCCTGATCCTCCACACCGCGGTGGAGGAGGGGCTCGTCGAGGCGCTGGAGCGCCCCCGCTCGGCGAGCGAGGTGGCCAGCGCCTTGCGCCTGGACGCCCGCGCGGTGAACGTGGTGGCCCGCGCGCTCGCGGGCTACGGCTACGTGGCGGAGGACGCCGACGGCCGCCTGGCCCTGACCGAGCGCGGCCACCGGCTGTTGAGCCCGGGTGAGGACGAGGGCGACCCGGCGGCCGACGTCGCGCTCTCGACCCGGGCGATCCGGGCCCACCTGCACCTGGCCGAGGTGCTGCGCACCGGCCGGAAGGTCGACGAGGTCTCGGCCGGCGACCGGCTCACCCGCGAGCGGTTCATGCGCTCGATGCGCCACGTGGCCTCCGTGCGCGCGCCGCACACGGTGGCGGCGCTCGGCGCGCCGAGCGGGGGCGGGCGCCTGCTCGACGTGGGCGGCGGGCCCGGCACCTACGCGCGCCACTTCGCGCGCGCCGGCTGGCAGGTGACCGTGATGGACCTGCCCGAGTCGCTCGAGCTCTCGGCCGAGGAGCTCGCCCGCGACGGCATCGCGACGGTCCCCGGCGACGCCACCGCCGGCCTGCCGCAGGGCCCCTGGGACTGCATCTACCTGGGCAACTTCGTCCACCTCTTCGACGGCGCCACCGCCGCGTCGCTGGTGGGCCGCGCCGGCGCCGCGATCGCCTCCGGCGGGCTCCTCGCGCTGCAGGAGGTGGTGCTCGAGAGCCCGCAGGGTCCGCGCTTCGGCGTGATGATGCTGCTCGCCACCGACGGGGGCGGCAGCTACTCCGAGGCCGACTACCGCGCCTGGATGGCCGCCGCCGGCTGCCCCCACGAGCGGACCGTCAGCCTCGACGAGGGGTGGCACCACCTGCTGCTCGGGCGGAAGCCGGGTTGACGGAGCAGGTCTTCGCGGCGGGCCCCACCGACCGGGTCCCGCCGTTCGGCTTCAGCGCGCGCTTCCGCGTCGAGCTCACCGACACCGACCTCGGCGCCGTCGTCTACTACGGGCGCTACCCGACCTTCGTGGACCGGGCGGCGATCGCCTACCGGCGCCACCTGGGCATCACCCCGCTCGGCCCGCCGGAGCACCTGTTCGTGGTGCGCGCGATCGAGCTCGAGTACTTCAGCTCGGCCCGCTTCGACGACGAGATGGAGGTCTTCGTCCGGGCCTCGGCCGTCGGACGCACCAGCCACACCATCGAGGTGCGGATGGAGCGGCTGGACGGCGACGGTGAGGGGTCCCTGGTGGCAGCCGGGCGCCTGACGGTGGTGGGCCTCCGCGAGTACGGCGGCCGGCCGTCGCGGATGCCGCCCGAGATGCGGGAGGCGATCGAGGCCTTCGAGGGCGCCGCGCTCGAGATGCGTTGAGCGGGCGCCTCTGGGGTGAGGACCCCGGGCTCCTTGCGCCACTTGGCGCCCCGACGGACGAGCTGGCGGCGCTGGAGCGCGACCTGGTCGACGGCCTCGGCCTCCCCGAGACCGAGCTCTGGGATGCACACGCGCACCTGGGCCGCGACGCCGACGGCCACGCGCTGACCGCCGATGGCCTGCTGGCCGACCTCGACCGCTTCGGCTTCGCCGGCGCGGTCTGCTTCCCGGCCAACGAGCCGGGTGCCGACGGCCAGTTCGCGGACGCCAATCGGCGCGTGCGCGAGGCCGCGGCGGCCTCGGGCGGGCGGCTGGTACCGTTCTGCCGGCTGGACCCGGGCATGCCCTGGGACGGCGAGCTGGCGGCGGCGCGCGAGGCCGGCGTCCGCGGGCTGAAGCTGCACCCGATCGCGCAGCGCTTCCGGCCCCCGGATGCCGCGGCCCTGGTGCGCGCCGCGACGGACTTGGGTTGGCCGGTCTTGATTCACGCTGGGTACGGGGCCCGGCCTCTCGCCGGGCCTATCCAAACCCTTCTCGCTCGCGCGCCCGGTGCTCGCCTCATCCTCGCCCATGGCGCTCGTGGCGATGCTCGAGCCGTCGTCGAGCGGCTCGGCGATCGCGACGACGTCCTCTTCGACACCTCGCTCGCCGCGCTGCCGGACCTCGTCGGGATCCGGCCGGAGCGGCTCTGCCTCGGGGCCGACCGGCCCTACGGCGAGCATGCCACCGCGCTGCAGCTGGTGGCGCTGGCGGCCCGGGTGGCCGGCTGGGACGCGGACCAGCTGCGCGGCGTGCTCGGCGGCAACCTGCTCCGGTGGCTGGCGTGACCCGGGCCGAGGCCGTGCGGCTGGTCGCCGCCCTGGCCCAGTGCGAGATCGCGATGGTCCGGCGAGACCCGGTGGCCGGGCCGCTGCTGGCCCAGGCCGCGCGCGCCGCGGAGGGGCTCTCGCCCGGCCCGCTGGTGGCCGCGGCCGCGCGGATGGCTCGACTGATCGGCGGCGACGCCCCGCCCGAGGCCGCCGCGGCGGGCCGCAAGGTGGCCCAGGCCCTCTGCCGCGCCGCCGTTCAGGAGGCGCAGGCCGTCCTCCTGGGAGAGGATGGCCCCCGATGAGCACCGAGGCGATGCGCGCGCAGGTCCTGGCGGCGAACCGGCGGTTCTACGACGCCCTGGAGTCGCTCGACATGGGGCAGATGGAGGCCGTGTGGGACACCGGGTCCGACGCGGCCTGCCTGCACCCGGGCAGCGACTGGCAGCACGGCTGGGACGACGTCCGCGCCGGCTGGGGGGCCGTCATGACCGCCACCGGCTACATCGAGTTCGAGATCCGCGACGCCCGGGCCCGGGTGGTCGACCCGGTGGCCTGGGTCACCTGCATCGAGCGGATCACGAGCTCGGGCCCGCAGGGCCCGTCGGTGGCCGAGGTGGCCGCCACCAACGTCTTCGTGCTCGACGCGACGGGCTGGCACCTGACGGTGCACCACGCCTCGCCGATCATCCGACCGGCGCCCGCCCCGGTTGAGGAGTAGCGGCCGCCGCGCCCGGCCGGGCGCGGCGGACGAGCGAGAAGTTCTGCCTAGGCCTTCGAGGCCAGGTACTCGGCGAGCATCTTCTCGCCGGCCGCGTGGCCCTCCTCGAAGTACACCCGGTTGATCTCCTTGAAGATCTCCATGCCGCCGGGAGCGTCGTCCTCGGCCATGGTTGCGTCGACCGGGCAGGCCTCGACGCAGGCGTCGCAGTCGATGCATTCATTCGGGTCGATGAACAGCATCGTGGCCTCGTCGTAGTTCTCCTCCCCGGGGGCCGGGTGGATGCAATCGACCGGGCAGACGTCGGCGCACGAGGTGTCCTTCGTGCCGATGCAGGGCTCGGTGATGATGTAGGCCATTGGCGGAGATTCCCTCGAGCGTGGTGGGCGCGTTCGACGCCGCTTTGCAGGGGTGGACCGCGGCGCCGCGGTCGCGGCCATGCTACCAGCGGCCCGGGCGGCGATGCTGCCCCGCCCGGGTGTGACGAAGGGCTCTAGGAGCCGGTGAGCGCCGGCGCCCGGACGGCCGCCACGACGCGCTCGGCGGTCGCGAGGAGCGCCTTCGCGGCGGGCGAGTCGGGCTGCGCCGCGACCACCGGCAGGCCGTGGTCGCCGGCCTCCGCGACGGCCGACTCGAGCGGGATCTGGCCGAGCAGCGGGACGCCGAGCTCGTCGGCCAGGGTCTGGCCGCCGCCGCCCGAGAAGACCTCGTACCGCGTCCCCGTGTCGGGCGCGATGAACCAGCTCATGTTCTCGATCACGCCGGCCACCTGCAGGTTCACGCGGGCCGCCATGCCGGCCGCCCGGCGGGCCACCCGCTGGGCGGTGAGCTGCGGCGTGGTCACGATCACGATCGTGGCCGTCGGCAGCAGCTGGGCGATCGAGAGCGAGACGTCGCCCGTGCCCGGGGGCAGGTCGACCAGCAGGTAGTCCGGCTCGTCCCAGTAGACGTCGGTCACGAAGCTGGTGAGCGCCTTGTGGAGCATCGGGCCGCGCCAGATGACCGGGCTGTCCTCCTCGGTGAGGAAGCCGATCGACATCAGGCGGACGCCGTGCGAGTCCACCGGCATGATCAGGTCCTCGACCATCACGGCCGGCCGCTGGACGCCCATCATGCGGGGCATCGAGTAGCCGTAGACGTCGGCGTCCAGCAGGCCCACCGAGGCGCCCTGCGCCGCCAGAGCGACGGCCAGGTTCGCGGTGATGCTCGACTTGCCGACGCCGCCCTTGCCCGAGGCGATCGCGATGACGGTCGTGGCGCTGCCCTCGGCGAAGGGCGACGGCCGCGCCGGCCCGCCGGCCACGTTGTGCCGCAGCGAGCGGCGCTCGTCGTCGGTCATCGTGTCGAGGGTCACCCGCACGGTCTCGACGCCGGGCAGCACCGCCAGCGCCTCGCTCACGCGCCGCTGGATCTCGGCCTTCAGCGGGCAGCCGGCGACCGTGAGCTTGATGCCCACCTCGACGTTGCCGCGCTTGACCCGGATGTCGCCGACCATCCCGAGGTCGACGATCGAGCGGCGCAGCTCGGGGTCCTGGACCGGCCGAAGCGCGGCGATCACCGCGTCGCGGTCGATCGTGCCGCGGCCGCCCATCACATGAACATGCGGGCCCATGGCTCCGCCTCCGCGAGGGTCCCGCCCCAGGGGCCGTGACCGGAGTAGATCACCGTCTCGCCCGGGATCTCGTCGAAGATCCGGGCGAGGGTGCGCATCATCGCCGTGTGGTCGCTGCCCGGGAAGTCGGTGCGGCCGATGCCCTGCGCGAACACGATGTCGCCCATCAGGGCGTGGCCCTCGGTCTTCTCCCAGGCCACGTAGCAGCCGGGCGAGTGGCCCGGGCCGGCCATCAGCGTGAAGCGCAGGTCGCCCAGCTCGAGCTCGTCGCCCTCGACCAGCACGCGCGCCGGCGTGACCCCCGGCGTCGGCGGCGGATAGCCGAAGAGTGCCGGGTTGAAGGGCGCCGGCGCGAGGAGCCAGTCCTCGTCGCCCTGCCCCACCCACACCGGCAGCCCGCGCTCGGCCCAGATGTGGTTCTCGACCACGTGATCCCAGTGGCCGTGCGTGTTGAAGACCGCGATCGGGGTCGCGTCGAGGCGGCTGAGGGTCTCCTCGACCCAGGCCGCGCCGCCGGCCGCCGGGTCGACGATGAGCGCGGGCCCGCCCTGGTTCTCCGCCACCACGAAGGTGTTGGTGGCCACCGGCCCGTAGGTCCCGCCGCGAACGATCATCGCTCGAATCTATCCTAGGTTCAGTCTTGGGCGTCCCCGCTCGAGCGCGACGCCGAGGAGGCGCGATGAGGGTCGCGGTGGGTTCCGACGAGGTCACCTCGCTCACCGACCGGGTGGTGGCCGACCTGCGCGCGGCGGGCCACGAGGTGGAGCTCCTGGGGCCGCTCGCCGGCGGGTCCGAGGAGTGGGTCGAGGTGAGCGCGGCGGTGGCCCGGCGCGTCGCCGAGGGGGCCTGCGAGAAGGGCGTGGTGTGCTGCTGGTCGGGCACCGGGGCGTCGATCGCGGCCAACAAGGTGGCCGGCGCGCGGGCCGCGCTCTGCGCCGACGCCGAGACCGCCCGCATGGCCCGCAGGTACAACCACGCCAACGTGCTCGCGCTGTCGCTGCGGGCGACCAGCGACACCCTCGGCACCGAGATCCTGGCCGCCTTCATCGACGAGCCCGACGGCGACGAGGAGTTCGACCGGCGCAACGTGGCCGAGGTCGAGGCGCTGGATGCCGCGCGACGGGAGGGCACGTGACGGTCCAGGGGCTGACGCTCGTCCCGATCGGGGTCGGGACGGCCTATGCGCGGCCCGGCGAGGTGCAGAGTTGCTACCTGGTGCGCGCCGGGGGAGCCGCGGTGGCCGTCGACCTCGGCGGTGGCACCATGAACCGGCTCCAGGACCACCTGGCTCCCGAGGAGCTCGACGCGCTGCTGATCACCCACATGCACCCGGATCACTGCGCCGACCTGCTGGCGCTGCGCGTCTACATGGCGTGGGGCCCGGGGCGGGGGCACCGCCTCCGCGTGATCGGCCCGCCGCGGCTGCGCGAGCGGCTCATCGCCTTCTCGGGCTCCGAGGGCTGGGACGCGCTGGAGTTCGAGGAGTGGGCCGATGAGGGCGGCGAGCTCGCGCTCGCCGACGGGCTCACGCTGCGCCACGGCCAGGTGCCCCACCTTCCTCCGACGCACGCGGTGCGCTTCGAGCACGGCGGCGGCGCCCTCTGCTTCGGCGCGGACTGCGGCGACAACGACGGCCTGCCGGCGCTCGCCGAGGGGGTCGATCTCCTCCTGGTGGAGTGCTCCTTCGGCGCGGACCCCGTGCCCGAGGGCGTCCCGCACCTGAACGGCGGCCAGGCCGGCGGCATCGCGGCCCGGGCCGGCGCCGGCCGCCTGCTGCTCACCCACTGCTACCCGGAGCACGACCGCGACGCCGCGCTGGCGGTGGCGGCCGAGGCGTTCGGCGGCCCGGCCGACTGGGCGCGCCAGGGCGAGACGGTGGCCGCATAGGCGCCCGCTGGCGCGTCCCCCCGACGGGGCGGCGGGCGTACGTCTGGGCGAGCGTGGCGAGCCTGCTCCTGCCCGGCCTCGGCCACGTCCTGATGGGGCGCTTCGCCCGCGCCCTGATCTGGCTGGCGGGGACGCTGGCGATCGGGTTCATCATCCGGGAGGAGACGTCGGAGCTGTCCACGCAGCTCCTCTTCCTGCAGGCCGCGGTGAACGTCTTCGCCGCGATCGACATCTGCCTGCTGATCAAGACCCAGGGCGCGGTTCCCCGACGGCGCTGAGGGGCCCGCGAGACGGGGGTCCCGCAGATGCGCGGCGCGCGTTACGTACACTCGTGAGCGTGTCCGCCCCGACGACGCGCTCCCGCCCGCGGTGACCTTCGACCCCAAGCGGACGAGCGCGGCGGCGGCGCGCGGCGACGAAGAGGCGCGCATGCTCTGGCGGCGCTTCAAGGACCGCCAGGACCCGATCGCGCGCGACCGGCTGATCCTGACCTACGCGCCGCTGGTCAAGTACGTCGCCGGCCGCATGAGCAGCGCCCTCCCGAGCCACGTCGAGGAGACCGACCTGATCTCCTACGGCCTGCTCGGCCTGATCAGCGCCGTGGAGCGCTTCGATCCGGGCCGCCAGGTCAAGTTCGAGACCTACGCGGTGGTGCGCATCAAGGGCGCGATCATCGACGAGCTGCGCTCGCTCGACTGGGTGCCGCGCTCGGTGCGCGCCCGGGCGCGCGAGATCGAGCGCAAGTCGGCCGAGCTCGAGCGCAAGCTGCACCGGGCGCCGACCGACGAGGAGCTGGCCGAGGCGATCGGGATCACCGTCAACGAGCTGAACACCTCGATCACCGACATCGCGAACTCCTCGATCGTCGCCCTGGACGAGACCTGGAACGTGGCCTCCGGCGGCGAGTCGCTGGCCCTGATCGACACGATCAGCGACCAGCGCCCGTCCGACCCGGCCGTGCTGCTCGACGCCACCGAGCTGCGCGAGACGCTGGCCGACGCGATCGCGCGGCTGCCCGAGCGCGAGAAGATCGTGGTCGCGCTCTACTACTACGACGGCCTCACGCTCCGCGAGATCGGCGAGATCCTGGGCGTCACCGAGAGCCGCGTGAGCCAGCTCCACACGAAGGCCATCCTGCGGCTGAAGGGCCGCCTGCAGGAGGATTCCGAGGCGGACGCCGCCTAGCCGTTCCGGGCCGATTTCGGCTCGGCCCGCTGGTAGGATGCGCGCCCTCACCGGCCTTTGTAGGGAAAGGCACAAACAATGGCGCACCCGGACCCCGCGAAGATCCGCAACGTGGCTCTGATGGGCCACCGTGGAAGCGGAAAGACCAGCCTGACAGAGGCGATGCTCTTCGCCGCCGGCGCGATCAACCGGCTGGGGAACGTCGCCGAGGGCACCACGGTCACGGACTTCGACGACGACGAGCGCCGGCGCGGGATGACCATCACCGCGTCCCTCTGCAACGCCACCTGGCAGGGGACCAAGGTCAACCTGATCGACACCCCGGGCGAGCCGAGCTTCCACTCCGACACGCTGGCCTCGCTGCAGGCGGTCGACGCGGCGCTGTTCGCCGTGAACGCGACCGCCGGCGTCGAGGTGCAGACCGAGCGCCTCTGGCGGCGGGCCGAGGAGGCCGGGCTGGCGCGCGGCATCGTGATCACGATGCTCGACCGCGAGCGGGCCGACTTCGACGCCACGCTGGCGGCGCTGAAGGAGCTGGCGCCGGGCGCCGTCGCGCTGCAGATCCCGATCGGGAGCGAGCAGGAGTTCCAGGGCGTCGTGAACCTGGTCTCGATGACCGCGACGACCTACGTCGACTCGCCGAAGGGCACCACCGGCCCGATTCCGGACGAGCTCGCCGATGACGCCGCCGCCGCGCGCGAGGCCCTGATCGACGTGGTGGCCGAGGCCGACGACGCGCTGATCGAGAAGTACCTCGAGGGCGAGGAGATCACCACCGACGAGCTGATCGCCGCGCTGCAGGCCGGCGTCTACTCGGGGCGCCTCAGCCCGGTGGTGTGCGCCGCCGCGGCGAAGGGCGGCCTGGGCGCCGACCGGGTGCTCGACCTGATCGTGGAGGGCCTGCCGTCGCCGGTCGACGCCGGCCCGAAGCAGGCGGTCAACCCGGAGACCGGCGAGCCCGTCACGGTCGAGCTCTCCGAGGACGGCCCGGCCTACGCGCACTGCTTCAAGACGCTGGCCGACCAGTTCAGCGGCCGCATCAACCTGCTACGCGTGCTGACCGGCGTGCTGCCGAGCGACAGCGCGGCGCAGTCGGCCAAGACCGGCGCGAAGGAGCGGGTGGGCCAGCTCTTCACGCTCCAGGGCAAGGACCACCAGTCCCTCACCGAGATCGGCCCCGGGGACATCGGCGCGGTGGCCAAGCTCAAGGAGGTCGCCACCGGCGACATGCTCACCACCGACGGCGCCGCGCTGGTGCTGCCGGCGGTCGAGCTGCCGGCGGCGGCGATGAGCTTCGCCGTGACCGCCGCCACCGCGGCGGACGAGGACAAGATGGTTTCCTCGCTGCGACGGATCCAGGACGAGGACCCGACCCTGGACGTCCACCGCGACGATCAGACCGGCGAGATGATCGTGGGCGGCATCTCCCAGATGCACGTCGAGGTGATCGCCGAGCGCATCGAGCGCCGCTTCGGCGTGAAGCTCGAGCTGGCGCAGCCGCGGGTGCCCTACCGCGAGACGATCACCGCCGCCGCAAAGGCCGAGGGCAAGCACAAGAAGCAGAGCGGCGGCCGCGGCCAGTACGGCGACTGCTGGATCGAGATCGAGCCGCTCCCCCCGGGTACCGGCTTCGAGTTCGTCGACAAGATCGTGGGCGGCGCGATCCCGCGGGCCTTCATCCCGGCGGTCGAGAAGGGCGTGATCGAGGCGATGGAGGCCGGCGAGGTGGCCGGGTACCCGGTGGTCGACGTGCGCGTGACGCTCTACGACGGCAAGTACCACGCCGTGGACTCGTCGGAGATGGCGTTCAAGATCGCCGGCTCGCTCGGCATGAAGGCCGCGCTGGCGAAGGCCAAGCCGGTGCTGCTGGAGCCGATCATGCACGTCGAGGTCGCGGTCCCCGAGGAGCACGTGGGCGACGTGATGGGCGACCTCAACTCCCGCCGCGGGCACCCGCTCGGCATGGAGAACCGGGGCGGCATGGAGGTCGTGAAGGCCGAGGTGCCGATGGCCGAGATGCTCAGCTACGCGCCGGACCTGCGCGCCATGACCGGCGGCCGCGGCGACTACGAGATGGCGTTCCACCACTACGCCGAGGTGCCGGCGCACCTGGCGCAGAAGGCCGCCGAGGCGGCGACGGCCGCCGCCTAGTTCGCTCGGGGGACGAGCACGGCGCTTAACATGGCGCCATGCTCGTCGCCCAGTTGCTGGCCGCCGTGGAGCGGCTGGCTCCGCCGGAGCTGGCGGAGGACTGGGACAACGTCGGCCTGATCGTCGGCCGGCACAACCAGCCGGCGCGCAAGCTGATCGTTGCGCTGGAGCTGCGCGACGAGATCCTGGACGAGGCGCGCGAGCACGGCTGCGACGCGGTGCTGACGCACCACCCGCCGATCTTCCCGTCGCTCACGTCGCTATCGGACGGCGGGGTGGCGAGCGAGCTGGTGCTGCGGGCGGCCGAGAGCCGGGTGGCGGTGATGGCGGCGCACACGAACCTGGACGCGGCCGCCGGCGGGCTGAACGACATCATGGCCGAGCTGCTGGGGATGACCGAGGCGCGGCCGCTGCGGCCGGCCGGCTCGGACGAGGCGGTGGGGCTGGGGCGCGTGGGGCGGATCGCGCCGACGACGCTCGAGGGCCTGGCGGCCCGGGTGGCGGCGGCGTTCGGCGGCGCCGGGGTGCACTACTCCGGGGACCCCTGGGGGAAGGTGGGGCGGATCGCCTGCTGCACCGGCTCCGGCGGGTCCCTGATCGGCGACGCGCGCGCGGCCGACGCGGAGGCCTATGTCACGAGCGACCTGAAGTACCACGACGCGGACCGGGCGGAGGGCCTGCCGCTGGTGGCGCTGCCGCACGCGGCGGCCGAGCGCGTGGCGATGCGCAGGTGGACCAAGACGCTGCAGAAGGCGCTGACCGGGGAGAAGGTGGAGGTCCGGTTCGCCGAGGCCGAGACCGACCCCTGGCAGAGCGTGGCCTGATTTCTCGGATTGCCGGGAGCTCCCGGCTGGGGGAGACTGCCGCGATGATCCGCCGTCAGCTCGCCCTCGCGGCCGCCATCGCCGCCGCCGCGTCATTCGTCGCGGCCGCGCCGGCCGTCGCCGCGCCGATCGTCACGCTCGAGAGTCCGGCGGAGGCGACGAACCAGAAGCGGCCGGCGTTCACGGGCAGCGGCGCGACGGGCCCGGCGGTCTCGCCGGTCACGATCGATCTCTTCCAGGGGCCGGCCGTGAAGGCGACGCCGGATCTCTCGCTCATGGTCCCGATCGGGGCGAACGGCCGATACGAGGCGCCCCCGGACGTCGACCTGGCCGAGGGGACCTGGACCGCGCGGGCGTCGCAGGGGGACGCGACCGGGGTGGGCACGTCGGAGCCGCTGACGTTCGCGGTCGACACCGTGCCGCCGGTGACGCCCACGATCACCAGCCCCGTCCTCGGGGCGGCGCTGCCGACGCCGACGCCGACGATCACGGGGCGGGCGGGGACGGCGGCCGGCGACAACGCGGCCGTCGCGCTGATCGTCCACGGGCCGACGGGCGACTTCCTGCTGACGGCGGCGGTCGGTGCCGACGGCACCTTCAGCCTGGCGACGCCGCCGCTCGCCGACGGGCCCTACGGCGTGACCGCCTCGCAGCAGGACCTGGCGGGGAACGGCGTGACGAGCGTCGAGTCCGGCTTCACGATCGACACGAAGCCGCCGGACACGACGATCGACGACGGGCCGATCCCGGCGCCCGGCGGCGACCGGAACGTGCAGGTGACGTTCGGCGGGACCGAGCTGGCGACGTTCCGCTGCGAGCTGGACGGGACGGCGCTGGCCGCGTGCGAGCCGCCGGTCCTGGTGCTGCGCGGCCTGAAGCCGGGGAAGCACGCGCTGACGGTGGCGGCGGTGGATCCGGCCGGGAACGTGGACCCGACGCCGGCGCGGGCGGAATTCAAGATCGCCCCGCCGAAGATCGCGGTGCCGCCGGGGGTGCTGGTCGCCCCCCGGGGCGGCGAGTCGCGCATCTCGCTCAGGTGTCCGAGCACCCAGGCCGCCGGCCCGTGCGTGGGGCAGGTCGTGCTGCGGCGCGGCGCCCGGTCGCTGTCGCTGAAGCCGGCGACCTTCCGCATCCGGCCCGGGAAGACGGCGCGGATTCGGCTGATCCTGAACTTCACCGGCCAGCGGCTGCTCTTCCAGCACGGCCGGATCGCGGTCCAGGTGCGGATCGTGGCGGCCGACGGCCGCGGGAACGTGGGCCGCAAGACCATCCGGAGGACGCTGGTCCTCCCCTAGGGAGGGGACGAGGGTCCCGGGTGGCGAGAGGAGGGGCCGGCGCCCTTCGACTCAGGGGACCCGTTCGCTAGACTGCGCCACCTCGCGGATGTAGCTCAGTTGGCTAGAGCGTCTGCTTGCCATGCAGAAGGTCGAGGGTTCGAGTCCCTTCATCCGCTCCTCCAAAGCCCCCGGAACCGGGGGCTTTTTGTTGCTCTGGTTCCATCGAGTGCGAGCCCCGCGGCCCGTGAGGGTCGTGGTAGGGACGGGCCGCGCCGGCTTGGTGCTGCGTGAAGATCGGAATCGAGCCGGCCTCCGGGTCCACACGCGCGATGCGCACGCCGGGCACCTCGTCCCTCCCAGGGCGTTCCTGCGCAACACTTACCGGCGGAAAAACGCCGGCCTAATACTTCAAGCTGCCCTCCGGCCAAAACTCATCCAACCCCTGCGCGGAAGGTGACGTGTACACGCGGCACGCAACGCCCTTCAGCGCCAGCAGCGTGCATCGATTTCGGTGCTCCAGTCCCGGCATGCCGTAGTTCAGATGCGGCGGACCAAAGCATTCATAGGTCGACGAGAAGCCGAGCTTGCCCAAGAAATTCATCAACGATGGCCGGGTGAAGAAGAAGCTGGGACGGCGGTCCATCGAATCCAACGTGCGCGCCTCGATCACCGCGGCCTCGTCGGTCGGCTCATGCTCCGTGTGGAAGAGCCCGTGATACGTCCGGGAGTCGTAGGTGAACGAATCCGTCGGGTCCAGCGCGATGTGCGTATCGATGATGACCTCTCGTTCGGCCACGTCGAAGACGTTCTCCAGGAACTGGAACACATCGGGCGCCGGCAGGTGGTAGAGGATGCCGCTGCAGAGGACGATGTCGAACGTGCCGTGCCTTGCCCTGGAGAGATTCCGCACGTCATCCCTGAGGAACTCCAGGTTCGGCAGGTCGTAGGCGTCTTTGACGAAGAGCGCTCTTCGGTAGTTTGCTTCTCTGGCCTCGATGCCGAGAACCCGGGCGCCATGAAGCGCCAGCTCGAGGGAATACAGCCCGTCGAGGCATCCCAGATCGAGTACACGGCATTCGGACAACGGTCTCGACACCGTGTCATGGATGATCTGAAGCACCCGCCTCAAACGGGTGTGCGGATACGCGGGATCGGTGCGGGTCCGGAGTCCATGGGGCAGCGGTATGTCGAACGCCCATTCGCCAGAGGTTCGGATGGTTTCCGACAACGCGCGTTGGAGCTCGGCTCGGTCGGTCATCTCGAGAACCGCGTCGGACGTCCAGTCGCGCGTGGGCACGGAGCTCGAGGAGCAGTGCTTCGTGGTGCCGCGAGGGCGCGTCGTGGTCGTCCTGCGTCCGAATCCTCGCGCGCGGGGTGGACGGTCATCCCTCCCTCCTCACCGGGGGCGTCGGCGCCGAAACTGGCGCGGCCGCGAGCTCCTGAGGACGATCACGCCGGCCGGGCCGCGAGCTCGGCGTCGGTCGGCACCTGGTACGCCTCCGGGTCGCGGCTTTTTTTGCGCCCCGATCTCGTCGAGCCGGCGGCTCAGGGCTGGTACTGCTGGTCGAGCGCGAGGACCGGGTTGGGGTACCGGGCGCCGACGCGCAGCCAGAAGCCGGCCTTCGGCTCGAGCAGCCGGCGGTGCCGGGGATTGCCGCCCGCGACGATCCGGGAGAGCTCGGTCACCGCGATGGGCGTGGAGCGGACCCCTCGGGTCAGCACGGTCACGCGCGCGGTCCCGGCCACGACGTAGGTCAGCAGGCGATGGCTCTCGTCGACGACGTAGTAGTCGTTCGGGACCGCCTCGCCCGGGCCGATGGCCCCGTCCTCCCGCGCGGCGCGTTCGGCCGCGACGCCCGTGAGCCACAGCGCGGGATCGAAGCGCATCTCGAAGTGTCGGCCCCTGCGGACGAGCGACCGGACATGGCCGTAGAGCACCTGCTGGCCCGCGGACGCGGGCGGCGGAAGCCGCGCGATGGGGGCTTCGCGGCTGATCGAGGCCGAGGCCGAGGGCGGCCACGAGGCCCAAGCGGCCGGCGCGAGGGCCGCGCCCAGGGCGAGGATCGCGAGCGGTCGTCTCACGGTGGTTCCCCGTTCGCGGGCGCCGTGCCCGCCGGGGCTGGCTCGCCGCGGCGGGGGCACCAGCGGGATGTGGAGGTCGACTCTCGCACCTCGTCGAGCATCCCGCATCCGCCATGGCGTTCCCCTGCGGCGCGGAGTCACGCCGGCCGCGCCGCCAGCTCCGCGTCGGTCGGCACCTCCACGAAGTCGGCGGGCGAGTTCTCCCGCCGCGACAGCGCCAGCGCCGGCAGCGCCAGCAGGCTGATTCCCGCCGTGATCAGGTACGACGTTCCGTAGCCCCAGGCGTCCGCCGCGCGGCCCAGCGGCGGCTGGGCCCAGACGCCGCCGGTCGAGCTCATCATCGAGTCGAACGAGAGGATCGTCGCCCGCTGGCGTGAGGGCAGGCATTGGTTGAGGTAGGTCTGGCGGATGGGGGACGCGGCGGCGTAGGTCAGCCCCCAGACGACCGTCAGCGCCAGCACCGCCCAGAACTGCTGGACCGCGCCGACCAGCGCCAGCGCCAGGGACGCCACCGCCGCGATGGAGATCAGGGCCGAGGTGCGCCGGCGGAACCGGCGGCGGATGAAGGGCGCGGCGATCCCGCCCAGGATCTGGGAGCCCGCCACCAGGGCCGCCGCGAGGCCGGCGACCTGGTACGCCTCCGGGTCGCCGTACAGCTCCAGCAGGTACGGCTGCAGCGCGTAGAAGGCGTAGATGCCGACGCCGCCGGTCAGCAGCGACTGCACCATCAGCCACTTCACCGACGACACGCGCCAGCCGTACTCGATCGACGCCGACGCGATCTTGCGCATCTCGGCCAGCGGCCGGCCGCCCTTCTCGGGCGTGAAGCCGACGTCGTGCATCAGGCTGAACGCCAGCACGAACATGACGACCAGGATCCCCGCCCGGACGACGAATGGCGCGCCGAGGTTGGATTGCTGGGCGATGAACCCGCCGGCGACCGAGCCGCCCAGCATCGCCACGCCCGAGACGATCTGTCCCTTGCTGAAGACGTCGTCCAGCTTCCCCGTGAAGCCCGTCGCCAGGAGCGCGTCGACCAGCCACGCCTCGACGGCGCCGGAGAAGAACGTGAACCCCAGCCCGATCAGGATCGAGGCGATGACCCATTCCCAGAACGGCGCCTCCATCCGCCACAGCAGCACGTAGAGCAGCGTGGAGGCCGTCAGGGTGACGATGCCGAGCAGATACGACGCCCGCCGGCCGACGGTGTCGGCCACGATCCCGGTCGGCACCTCGAACAGGACCATCCCCGCGGTGAAGAACGCGTTCGCCGCGAAGGCCTGCAGGTTCGACAGGCCGGCGTCGAGCAGGAATATCGTGTTGATCCCCCAGATGAGCGACGCCGCCAGCGTGTTCCCCAGGAGGAGCACCAGGTAGACGGTCTGGATTCGGCGCGGGGTCGGCATGTGACGTCTAGTAAAGGGACCGGCGAGGGCCCCGCGCCTCATCGGTGCCGGCGGAAGCTCAGCTGGGGACCAGCGAGACCGCCAGCCACAGGGCGGCAAGCGTCGCCAGCAGCATGAACGCGTCCAGGCCCGCCCCGACCAGCGCCCAGCGCCGGCGGGTCGCGGCGTCGCCCGCCTCCTCGGCGCGGCGCACCCTCGGGCCCTGCCACAGGCCGTGCAGCAGCACGGCCACCCCGGTCGCCAGCAGCAGGCAGAGCTTGGCCAGCACCCGCTTGCCGTAATCGGTGTCGGGCAGGTCGCCCAGGCTCAACCCGCGCCGGTCCAGCAGGCCGAAGCCGGTCGCGAGGATCAGGACCCAGGCCGTGCCGCCCAGGAGGCCGAAGCGCCGGGCGACCGCGGTGATCACGCGGCGCCCGGCGCCCTCCTCGCCGAGGGCGCGTGCGGCGGGCACGGCGACCAGGCCCAGGAAGAGCATGCCGCCGAGCCACGCGGCGACGCCGAGCACGTGCAGGAAACGCAGGAGCGTCCCGAGGTCGTCCATCCCCCCCGCACGATGCCGGACCGCCGCCGCGTGCGCCGGCGGCGCGGCCTCCTACGACATCAGGCCGGCGACCGGCCAGACCTCGGGCGCCGGCGGCGGCGGGGCGCCCACGGCCTCGAAGGCCGGCAGCAGCCGCTCGGTGACGAACCTCTGGCAGGCCTCCTGCGATTCCCAGACCTCGATCACCCGCCAGCCGCCGTTCGGGCTCGGCCCCGCCACGTGCAGGATGCCCCCGGCCGGCGCCGTGTCGACGCCGAGGACCTCACGCACCCGGTCGTAGATCTCCTGCGAGCCCTCGGGGTTGTCGACCATCAATGCGATCGCCATGTCCGCTCCCTTTTTTCGCGTTGCGGTGTAGGGCGACGCTACGAGGCAGGCTCGACCCGCCGCATCGGCGGCATCGCTCAACCTCGGGCGCGGGCGGCGTGGGCAATTTCGCCCACCGGAAGAGCCTCAGACGAGCCTGTGCTCGTGCGCGTAGGCGCCGGCCGCGGCGCGCGTGGAGACCCCGAGCTTCGCGAAGATGTTGCTCACGTGGCGGTCCACGGTCCGCACGCTGAGCACCAACTCGGCCGCGATCGCCTTGTTGGTCACGCCGGCGGCCAGCAGCCGCAGCACCTCGAGCTCGCGCCGGCTGAGCCCGTGGCTGGGGCCCGAGGGCTCCGCCAGGGCATCGACCGCGGCCAGGTCCGGCGCCGCGCCGAGCGCGCGGAAGGCCGCGGCGGCGTCGTCCAGCTCGAACGCCGCCGTGTCGTCGTCGCCGAGCGCCCGGCACGCCAGCGCCACGAGCACGCCGGCGCGCGCGGTCTCGTACGGGGCGTCCAGCGCCTGCCAGCCCTCGCGCGCGCGCCGCAGCGCGGCCAGCGCCGGGCCGGCCGCGCCGTCCGCCAGCTCGACGGCGCCGCGCGCGTGGGCGGCCGCGGCATCGAGCACCTCGCTCCCGAACGCCGCGGCGAGCTGCGCCAGCTCCGCGGCGGCGGCCCGCGCCTCGTCCAGGTGCCCCAGCGCCACCATCACCTCGGCGCACGCGGGCAGCAGCCGCGCCCGCGCCGACGGCTCGGTGATCTCCCCGGTGGCCCGGCGCACGGCCGCCGCCGCGGCGTCGCCCCGCCCCTGGGCCAGCCGCAGCAGGGCCAGCCCGGGCTGGGGCTCGCGGCCGAGCCGGCTCGCCTCCCGGTAGGCGTGCTCGGCCTGGGCGAAGTCGCCGCGCAGGCGGCGGATCTCCCCCTGCAGGTACAGGGCCTCGGCGCTGCCGGTCGCGGCGATGCCCGGCCGCGCCGTGGCCCGCTCGGCCTCCTCGAGCGCGTCCGCCCAGGCGCCGCCGAGCTGCAGCACCTGCGCCCGATGGAGGAGGCAGCGGCCGGTGAAGGCGACCATGTCGGGCTGCTCGTCGCACCAGCTCGAGAGCGCGGCGGTCCACTCCCGCGCGCGCCGCGCCTCGTGCGCCTCCTGGCACGCCAGGATCACGCCGCAATAGACCATGCCGGTGAGGATCGGCGAGAGCTCGCCGGCCGTCGCGGCCACCATCGCCTCGTCGAGCAGGGCGATGCCCTCGTCGGTCCGCCCGGCCGAGACGAGGATCCGGCCGCGCTGGAAGATCGTGAGGGCGAGCAGCTCGCGATCGCCGAAGCGCTCGCCGATCGCCACGGCGTCGGCGGAGATGGCGAGGGCGGCGTCCAGCTCTCCCCCCATCGCGCGCCGGAAGGCGAGCGGCACCAGCAGATAGCCGCGCTCGGCGCAGTCGGCGGGCTCGGTCTCGAGGGTGCGCCCGGCGCGGCCGAACCAGCCGGTGGCGCCGCCCATCGCGCCGCCGAGGACCAGCGTCATGCCGAGCCAGAAGGCGCACCGGACCGCCGCGAGGGGGCGGCCGGCGTCGAGATGCGCCCCGTGAGCGCGCTCCAAGCCGTGGAGGAACTCCTCCTCCCGGCCGATCATGTAGGCCGCGCGCGCCAGCAGCTCAAGGTCGTCGGCGGCCAGCGCGGCGGCCGCGTCGGCGCGCGCGAGCGACTCGTGGGCGTCCCGCCAGGCGCGGCGGGCGTACGCCTCCCGCCCCGCCTCGAGCGCCGCGGTCACGGGTGCGCGTCGAGGAGGTGCGCGGCCCGGCTCGCCAGGTCGGTGATGCACAGCTCCGAGGCGAGCCGGCCGGCGTGCTGTAGCACGTGGCGGGCCTCGTGGCCGTCCCCGGGCCGGGCGGCGAGCAGCTCGCCCAGCCGGAACAGCGCGATGGCCTCGTGGACCGGGCTGCCGGCCCGCGCGTTGGCGTCGGCGGCGCGGCGCAGGCGCGCCGCGGCCTCGTCGTGGCGCCCGAGCAGGGCAGCCAGGCGCCCCAGGTAGAGCTCGGCCGAGCCGAGCGAGCCGACCCCGCGGGCGACGACGGGGAAGAGGCGCGCGTGGGGCGCCAGCAGCGCGTGGAGGACCTCGCCGGCCTCGCGATCGCCCACGGTGGCGGCCGCCTCGGCCAGCACGCACACGCCGTGCCAATTGGCGTCCATCGCGAGGCGGCGGCCGCCGTCGGCGCTGAGCTCCCGCACCAGCCGGCGCGCGCTCTCCGGGTCGCCGGTCTCGGCGTCGACGAGGGCCAGCTGCACCAGCCACTCGGCCGGCGCCGGCGAGGCCGCCGCCTCGCGCGCCAGGCGCTCGCGATCCATGTCGGCGAAGCGGCCCTGGGCGTACCGGGCATTGGCGCGCTGGATCTCGACGACGAGCGGCGCGTCGGGGTCGTCGGCCCGCCGGCCGAGCGCCAGGGCCTCGTTCTGGAGCGCGTTGGCCATGGCCCAGTGGCCGGTCAGCAGGGCCAGCGCGCCGCGCCAGATGGGCACGTACCAGCGGAGGTGGGGCAGGCCGACCTCGTCGGCCAGGGCGGCGTAGGCGTCGACCTCGGCCGCGGCCTCGTCGATCCGGCCGAGCTCCATCAGGTCCACCACCCGCCAATTGCGGCCCTGGAGCGTCGCCTCGCGGTCGCCGGCGGCCTCGGCGGCGGCGACCATCGCCGTGGCGACCTCCAGGCGCTCGTCGGCATGCTCCGGCGCCCAGAGGGCCACCCGCCGGCCGTCGAGCGCCGCCGCCAGCGCCGACGCGTCATTCGACGCGCGGGCCAGCGCCACCGCCTCGGCGCTCAGCTCGCGCGCCCGGGGGCGATCGGAGTGGTACAGCTCGATCGAGAGCCGGGCGAGCAGGCGCGCCGCGATCGCCGGCTCGCTCGCCGGCGTCCCCGCCAGCGCCGCCTCCAGCAGCCGCACGGTCTCCGGGTCGGCTCGCGCGATCACGGTCGGCACCCCCACGGGACCTCGAGCCGTTCCCGCTGGATCAACGACGTCACCGGAGCCACGGGCGGATCCTAAGGTCGCTCCGCGGTCGGGCGATAGCATCGCTCGACCGAAAAGGAGGCACCCCGTGACCGACACGCGCCACGTCGAGGTAAACGGAATCAGGTACTGGTGCTCGCTCAGCGGGGAGGGCGAGCCGCTCCTGCTCCTGCACGGCGGGCTCGGGTCCTTCGACATGTTCGGGCCGGTCCTGCCGATCCTCGGCGAGGGCCGGCGGGTGATCGGGATCGACCTGCTCGGGCACGGGCACACCGAGCTCGGGTCCCGGGCGGTGAACCTGATCGAGATGGGAGACGACACGGCGGCCATCCTCGGCGAGCTCGGCCTCGCGCAGGTGGACGTTCTCGGCTACTCGCTCGGCGCCGGGGTGGCGTTGCGCCTCGCGGTGCAGCACCCCGAGCTCGTGCGCCGGCTGGTGCTCGCGTCGGCGCCCTTCTCCGTGGACGGCTTCTACCCCGAGATGCGGCCGATGCAGGCCCAGGTGGGGGCGTCGATGTTCGAGTACATGAAGGACACGCCCATGTACACGAGCTACGCCGCGGTGGCGCCGCACCCCGAGGACTTCCCGCGCCTGCTCGACGCCATGGGCGCCTTCATGCGCGAGGACTACGACTACGGCGAGGACGTCGCGAAGCTCGAGATGCCGGTGATGCTGGCCTTCGGCGACAGCGACATGGTCTCGCTGGACCACGTGGTCGCCTTCTACAAGCTGCTCGGCGGCGCCCAGAAGGACGCCGGCTGGGGGCGCGAGCACATGGCCAAGAACCGGCTCGCCATCGTCCCCGACGTGACCCACTACGAGGCCTTCCAGTCGCCGGCGATGGCGCGCGCGGTGAAGCCGTTCCTCGACGGCGTCAGCGGCGCGCCGAGCTGGGCGGAGACCGTCGACGGGGGCTGAGCGCTAGGCGGTGCCGCCCCGGTAGACCGCGTCGCCGTGGGCGAACACGCCCCTGTCGCCGGCGACCAGCCAGTAGCCGGCGCCGGTCGCCGTGGCGGTGATGCCCACGATCGGCTGGTTGAGCGCCGGGCCGTTCCCCAGCGAGCCGAAGAAGCCCGCGTCGCCATTGGCGAAGACGCCGCCGTCGGCGCCGGCCAGCCAGTAGCCCTGGCCCGAGGGCGTCGCGGCGATGCCGACGATCGGCGCGCTCAGGGTCGTTCCCACCAGCCCGCCGAGGTAGGGCGCGTCGCCGAACGCGAACACGCCGCCGTCGGCGCCGGCCAGCCAGTAGCCGTTCCCGGACGGCGTGGCGGCGATGCCGACGATCGGCGCGTTGGGCGTCACGCCCAGGCCCGGCAGCGAGCCCAGGAAGGGCGCGGCGCCGAAGGCGAAGACCCCGCCGTCGGTTCCGGTGAGCCAGTAGCCGTCACCCTGCGGCCGCGCGGCGATCCCGACGATCGGCGCCGAGAGCCGGGCCGTCGCGACCGAGCCGAGGAACGGCGTGTCGAACGCGAACACGCCGCCGTCGCCGGCCGCCAGCCAGTACCCGCCGCGGGTGGCCGGGTTCGGCGCGATCCCGACCGCCGGCCGGGTGAACGGCGTCGCGCCGAGCGAGCCGTGGAACGGGGCGCCGAAGCTGAAGACGCCGCCGTCCTCGGCGGCCAGCCAGTAGCCCCCGTCCGGGCCGAGGGCGAGGCCGCGCACGCGCGGGCACCCGCGCGGCGCCACGCCGGGGGTGTCCGGGCAGGCGTCGCTCGCATCGGGAACCCTGTCGCGGTCGCGATCGGGGATCGTCGGCTTCGGCGGGGGCGGCTTCGGCACGGGCGTCGGCGGCCCGCGCCGCGGCGGCGGCACGACGCAGCCCGGCAGCCCGCCCCTCGGGGCGCCGGCGACGTCGACCGCGTTCACGAAGGTCCCGTCGTCCAGCCCGAACCAGGCGGTCGAGATCCCGGTGACGCCGGCGACGGGCGGCCCCTGGACCGTGCAGACGATCGTGACCGGGATCGGCGTCGGCACCGTGTCGACCGGCGCCTCGGTCAGGTCCGGCCGCGGGAAGACCCGCCCCAGCCCGCGCAGGGTCGGCGGCGGCGCGGCCAGCTCGGGCGGCGTCTGCACGAAGCCGCCGCCGCGCTGGGTCCGGATCGGGGTCGGGAGCCGGTAGGAGAGGATCTCCGCGTCCCTCTCGAGCCCGAGCAGCTTGATGCCGCCGCGCAGGTTCAGGCCGCCGGTGAGCTCCCACAGCGGGTCGCCGCCCGGCTCCACCGCGAGGTCCGCCTCGGCGTTCACGTTCAGGTACGGGCCGGCCGCGCCGGCCACCGTCAGCTTCACGCGCGGCCCCACCCGGATCGACGCCGTCCCCTTCACCGTCTCGATGCTCGGCCGGTCGAAGCCGAACCCGAGGGCGAACCGGTTCAGGCTCTTCACGCCCTTGCCGCTGATCGCCAGCCCCCCGGTGACCACGAGGTCCTGGCGCAACTCGCCGTCGGCGGCGACCTCGCCCGCGGCCTCGAGCGCCACCCGCGCGTCGATCAGCACCACCACCGGGAGCGTGATCGGCCCCACCTGGACCGCGAACGCGCCGGCCCGGACGTCGGGGGTGTCGTAGTCGGCCTTGCAGGAGCCCTTCAGCCCCGCGGCCAGGGTGAGGCTCGCGTGCTGGTCCAGCGTCGCCGAGAAGCTCACGCGCGTCGGGCGGGGGATCGGGAAGATCCGCCACCTGCTGGAGATGCGGACCACCGGGGCCACCGTGAGCTCGCCGGTGAGCGATGAGTCCCTGCCCACCTTGCAGCCGCCCCGCTCCAGACCGCGTGTGAAGAGCATGCGGTCGAGCTTGATCGTCACGCTCGGGAGGGGAACCTCGGTGCCGGCGGTCCTGCGCCCCCCCGCGCGCGTCGACCGGCCGACCCGGGCGACCGCGTCCAGGCTGCCGGCCGGCAGCGCGTCGATCAGCCGCGCCGGGGCGGTGCGGACGACGGTCCGCCCGCCCTCGGCGGCGACCGAGACCACCCTGCGCAGCACCCCGTCCGGCAGCCGCCGAGCCGGGCCGCCGACGACCACCTGGCCGCGCCGCAGGCCGATCGGCTCGGCGCCGGCGAAGACCAACTCCCCTGGGGTGGCGGTGACCAGCCGGCGGGCCATCGCGCGGGTGAACGGCCGCGTGCTCCGCGGGATCAGGATCCCGTAGTCGGCGACGCCGACGGCGGTGGCGCCGGGCCGGACGCGAAGCCGGGAGCGCGCCCGCCGCGGGTAGAAGGTGGCCCGGCCCGCGCGCACCGGGCGCGCCACCAGGGTGTAGGTGCCCGGCGCCAGGCTCAGGGTCCGCCCGGCGCCCGTCACGGGGCGGGGCCGGCCGGCGCCGATCACGCGCACCCGCGGGCGCAGGCTCGCCGGCAGGTCGGTCACGAACACCTGCAGGCTGCCCTTCGGGGCGGCCCGGGCCGTCACGGCGTCGCCGGGCGCCGCGCTCGCGCCGGACGCGGCGCCGACGAGGACGAGGACGACGGCGGCGAGGATGGCTGCGGGGAGGGCGCGCATCGGCGTGGCCGGGGCGTCCGCCGCCGGCCGCGCGAGCATCTCCGATCGGCGGTCCGGCATCCACCGCGGGCGGTGGACGCGGTCGGCTCAGGCCGCGCGCAGCCGCGCGAGCGTGGCCGGCGTCAGCCGCCTGGTCAGCCGGTGCCGCCCGCCCGGCACCTCCACGACCACCAGCACCGCCTCCTCCGCCCGCGCCAGGGCGGGCGGCACCCGGTCGCCGCGCCCGCGCAGCGCCGGCACGATGAGGCCCTCGTCGGCGGCGAGCGCCTCGGCCGAGGGGGGAGGGAGCGCGGCGAGCACCACGGCCCGCCGCCCGCCCTCCTCGAGCCGGACGGCCAGAAAGGGACGCCCCTCGGCGACGGCGGCCTCGAGCGTGTCCGCGGGGCGCCGGCGCCGGCGCCCCGCGGCCGGCTCGATCCCGTGGTGGTGCGCCAGCTCCCGGCGCGAGAGCGGCCGGCTGGGCTCGCCCGGCTCCCCGTGGTCGCGGTCCTCGCCCCAGAGGCGCGGCCAGCGGTCGAGCGCCGCGCGGTGCCGGGCGGCGCGGTCGTCGGGGGCCGAGGCGCGGGCCGGCGGCATGCTGTCATCCTGCTCCGCCATGGCGATCAGCGCCCCGGGCGGCCGCCGGCTCCTCGCCGAGCTGGACGCGCTGCCCTTCGACACCCGCTTCACCGCCGAGCTGCCGGGCGACCCCGACGGCGATCGGCGCACGCGCCAGGTGCACGGCGCCGCGTTCAGCCGGGTCGCGCCCGAGCCCGTCGCGGCGCCGGCGACGGTCGCCTGGTCGCCGGAGGTCGCCGAGCTGCTCGGCCTCGATCCCGCGCTCTGCGCGTCGGATGACTTCGCCCGGGTCTTCGCCGGCGACCGGCTGCTGGCGGGCGCCGACCCCCACGCCCACTGCTACGGCGGCCACCAGTTCGGCTCGTGGGCCGGTCAGCTCGGCGACGGCCGGGCGATCGCCCTCGGCGAGGTGCGGGACGCCGACGGCGGCCACCAGACGCTGCAGCTGAAGGGCGCCGGCCGCACGCCGTACAGCCGGATGGCCGACGGCCGGGCGGTGCTGCGCTCCTCGGTCCGCGAGTTCCTGTGCAGCGAGGCGATGCACCACCTCGGCATCCCGACCACCCGGGCGCTCTCGATCGTCGCGACGGGTGACTCGGTGATCCGCGACGTGCTCTACGACGGCAACCCCGCTCCCGAGCCGGGCGCCGTGGTCTGCAGGGTGGCGCCCTCGTTCCTGCGCTTCGGCAGCTTCGAGTTGCCCGCCTCGCGCGGCGACCTCGACCTGCTCGGCCGCCTCGTGGCCTTCACCGTGCGGAACGACTTCCCCGAGCTGGCGGAGCGACTCGGCCCGGACGCCGCGCCGGCGGACGCGGTGCCGGCGCTCTTCGAGGAGGTCTGCGGGCGGACGGCGGATCTGGTCGTCGACTGGATGCGGGTCGGCTTCGTCCACGGGGTGCTCAACACGGACAACATGTCGATCCTCGGGCTGACCATCGACTACGGGCCGTACGGCTGGCTCGAGGACTTCGACCCGGCCTGGACGCCCAACACCACGGACGCCCGAACGCGGCGGTATCGCTACGGCGCCCAGCCGCAGGTGGCCCAGTGGAACCTGCTGCAGCTGGCCAACGCCCTGGTCGCGCTCACGGACGACCCGGACGCGCTGCGCGGCGGCCTCGAGGGCTATGCGCGGCGGTACACCGAGGGCTTCCGGGCGATGATGGCCGCGCGCCTCGGCTGGGGCGACCCCCGCGACGGCGACGCCGCGCTGGTGGAGCGGCTGTTCGAGCTCCTCGTGCGGACCGAGATCGACCAGGTCGTATTCTTCCGCGACCTCGCCGGGGTGCGGGCCGACCCGGCGGCGGCCGACGAGGAGCTGCTCGCTCCGCTCGCCGGCGCCTGGTACCGGCCGGACGAGGTCGCCGGCGACGTCCGCGCGGGTCTGCTCGCCTGGCTGCGCGAGTGGGGCCGGCGCGTCGAGGCCGGGGGCCTGCCCGAGGCCGGGCGCCGCCGGCGCATGGACGCGCTCAACCCACGCTTCGTCCTCCGGAACTACCTGGCCCAGGAGGCGATCGACGCCGCGGAGGCCGGCGACCCCGGGCTGGTCCGGGAGCTGCTCGACGTGCTGCGCCGCCCCTACGATGAGCAGCCGGGGCGCGAGCGCTTCGCCGCCAGGCGCCCGGAGTGGGCACGGCACCGGGTGGGGTGCTCGATGCTCTCCTGCAGCAGCTAACCGGCGGCCGCGCCCGAGCGGAGCTCCGCCTCCTCGTCCTCGAACAGCCCGTGACGCATGGCGAAGAGCCCGGCGCCGGCGCGATTCGAGGCGCCGATCTTGGCGTAGATGTGCTCCACGTGGTTGCCGACGGTCTTCGGCGCAATCACCAGCCGCCGGGCGATCTCCTTGTTCGGGAGGCCCCGGGCGAGCAGCCGGAGCACCTCGACCTCGCGGTGGGTGAGCCCCGCCGGACCCTCGCGCCGGCGCGCGGCCCGGTGGCCGGCCGCGACGAGCACCGCCTCCACCGCCTCCGGGTCGAGCCGGCCGGCCGCCCCGTCGGCCCTCAGCGCGGATGCGGCCTCGCCGGCGGTGAGCGCCGGTCGGTGCGGGCGCGGCTCGCGCATGGAGCGGTAGGCGTCCGCGGCGCCGAGGATCCGCGCCGGGCGGCCGATCGCGGCGCCGGTCAGGCCGCGGGGATAGCCCGACCCGTCCAGGCGCTCGCGGTGCTGGCCGGCGATCGCGCCAAGTGGCGCAAGGACGGCCGAGCGGTGGAGCATGCGCTCGGTCAGGAGGGGGTGCAGGCGGATGCGCTCCCACTCGCCCGCGCCGAGCGGCCCCGACCGGTCCCAGATCGCGTTGGAGACGCCAAGCCGGCCGAGGTCGTGCACCAGGCCGGCGCGGCGCAGGGTCGCGACCGCGTCCTCGGCGAGGCCGAGCACGGCGCCGGCGCCCGCCACGAGGCCGGCGACCGCGCGGGCGTGTCCGAGCGTGTACGGCGTCTTGACGTCGACGAAGTCCGCGACGGCGGCCAGGGCCTCCTCGATGCGCTCGTCCGAGAGGACCACCGCGAGCGCCGGCTCGGCGTCGATGAGGGCGTCCCAGGTCAGGGCCGGGTCGAGCCCCGCGAGCAGCAGATCGGCCTCGTTGCGGACGAGGCGCGCCAGGGCGGGGTCGAACTGGTGCCCGGCCCGCCTGCGGGCGAGCTCCCTGGCGGCGTCGACGCCGCCGACCCGGTGGGCGACCTCGACGAACTCGGCCAGCTGGGCGAGCCGCGAGGCGACCGGCGCCTCGGCGCCGCGCAGGCCGTTCGGCCACCCCTTGCCGTCCCAGCGCTCGTAGGCGGCGGCGAGTGCGGCGAGCACCGCGTCGGGGAGCCCGAGGCGCTCGGCCAGGTCGCGCCCGAGCGCCGCGTGGTGGGCAACCATCCCGTCCATGTCGCGATGCCCCGACACGGCGAACTCGAGGCCCACCCGGAAGCGGTGCAGCGGCGGCTTGCCGGCGCCGAGCATCCGCAGCCCGGCGGCCGTCGCGCGGAAGCTCCTGAGCTCGTGGTCGTACTTGGTGGACTTCAGCGCGATGTCGTCGCCGAACCACTTCGCCTGCTCGTGGGCGTCGGTGTGGCAGCCGACGTTCACCAGGAGGGCGGTGTAGTAGACGGCCGCCCGCTCCTCCTCGGACAGGCCGATCCGCTCGGCGAGGCGCAGCGCGATCAGGCACTGGCGCAGGACGTGCTCCATGGGCTGGCCGAACCCGAGGTCGACGCCGAGCGACAGCGCGGCGACCAGCTCGGCCAGGCGCAGGCCCTCGTCGTCGCCGTGTCCGGTCACGGGTCGAGCGTATCCCCGGCCCGCGCCGCGGAGAAGATGGGGGAAACGCCTCATCGACCGCGCGAGGACGCCCTCCTAGCCTCGGCTCAGACGATCGGGCGGGCGGTCCGCTCGGCGGGCGAGAGGAGGGCCAGATGGCCAAGGCGTCGCGGGAGAGCGCACAGGTCGAGGACCACGGCGTGGTCGAGGACCGCCACCAGGAGCTGGAGGGCTACACGGTCAACTTCCTGACCTTCCGGCAGGACATCGACGCGGCGCCGCTGCTGCGCGGCCTGCCCGGGGATCAGTGCACCAGCCCGCACTGGGGCTACGTGATCAGCGGTCGCGTGACGTACACGATCGGCGACCGGGTCGAGGTGCACGAGGCGGGCGACGCCTTCTACGTGCCCCCGGGGCACCTCCAAAAGGCGGAGGCCGGCACCGAGTACATCCAGTTCAGTCCCACCGACGAGCTGAGCGTCGTCTCGGCGCAGATGATGGCGAACATGCAGGCGATGATGCAGGGCGCCTGAGCGTCCCCGGCGTCAGCCCCGCGCGGCCGCCGCCTCGGCGCGCGCCCGGCGGCGGTCCGCCAGGTCGACCACCGCGGCCGGAGCCGCCGGCACGACGGCGGCGCCGCGGTCGGCCGGCGTGATCGCGCGGGGGAACGCGCGCAGCAGGGTCAGCGCGAGCGCCAGCTCCTCCTCGGTGGGCGCCTCCTCGTCGGGCGCGCCCCCGGCCGCGGCCTCGACCACCAGCGCGCCGCCGGCTGCGCGGAGCCGGCCGGCGCGGCTGCCGTCGCCCGGGTCGAGGACGGCGGCCAGGCCCTCGGCAGAGAGGGCCTCGACCAGCAGCCGGTAGGCGCGCTCGGCGCCCGGCATGGCGGCGAGCAGCGCGCCCGCGGCGCCTCCGGAGCCGCGGTCCGGCTCGGTGGCGACGATGCGCATGCGGTCGGCGTCCGGCCAGGCCGCCGGCACCGTCCCGGCGATCCTCACGGTGACGTCGATCTCGCCGAAGCCGAGCGTCCCCGCCCAGCGTCGATTGCCGGATGCCGTCGCCGCGATCACGGGGCGAATCTAGAGCCCGCCCCGGACGCTCCGGTCAGCCGGCGGCCCGCTCCTCGCCGTCCTCGGCACGCGCGGCCGCGATGCTGGCCTTCAGCGCGGCGAGGAGATCCGGCACCTGGCGGGGCTCCTCGGCCGCCGGCGCCGGCGCCGGCGCCCCCCGGGTGGCCAGGTAGGCGAGGACCCGCGCGCGGGCGGCGTCGCGGTGCTCGTCGGCGGCGAAGGGGCGCTCCATCATCCCGACGAGCTGGCGGGCGAGGGCGAGCTCCGGCTCCTCGAGGGGCGCCTCGGCGACGCCGGCGGCGATCCGCTCGCGGTCGCCGCTGCGGATGTCCTCGGGCCAGTGGAGCGTCTGCAGCACCATCACGTCGCCGTCGCTGCGCACCAGGGCGAGGTGCTCGCGCTCGCGGAGCACGAAGCGGCAGATGGCCGCCTGGCCGGCCTCCTCGAGCGCCGCCAGCAGCAGCCGGTAGGGCCGGCGGCCCATCGGCTCCGGCGCCAGCCAGTAGGCCTTGTCATAGAGCTCGCCGGGCACGTCGGCCAGGGGGACGAAGCCTTCGACGGCGATCGTGTGCGGCTCCGGGGCGGGACGCGAGGCGATCGGGTCGGCCTGCGGCTCGGGCTCCCCCGGATCGAGCTCGTCCGGCTCGGGCTCGAACGCGCCGCGCTCGGCCGGCTCGGGCGAGGGGGGCCGGGGCGCGGCGGGCCCGCCGGCGCGCAGGGCGCGCAGCTCCTCGGGCTCGACGGTGGCGTAGTGCCCGGCACCCAGCTCCAGCGCCGGCATCGTCTCCTCGTGGGAGAGCTCCCGGTCCTCGACCGGGTCCCAGCGCCGGTGCCGCACGGGCGCGCCGGTGCGGCGCGAGACCCGGCGGAAGCGCACGGGCTGGCGCTCCTGGGCGACGACGAGCCCGACCGGCACGCTCACCAGGCCGAAGCTGAGGGTCCCCTTCCAGACCGTCCGCATGGGCTCAGGATAGGCCGGTCGCCGCACCGCGCGCCAATTGGCGTCGGCGGCGCCGATCTGCGGCGGGTCGGGTCAGGCGTGTCCGTGGGCGCCGTGGCCGTGGTGCCCGTGGACGACGGCGTGGCCCCGGCCGCGGGCGATCAGCCAGCGGTTCACCGGGAAGGCGACGGCGAAGGCCACCGCGAGGGCGAACGCCAGCGAGCCCCAGAACAGGCCGCTGGCGAGCCCGGCCTCCATCGCCCCCGGCACGGTCAGGACGACCGCGTTGTCCACGACCTCCATCACCGCGATCGAGACCGTGTCGGCGGCCAGCGCGATCGGGATCACGGCCGACAGCGCCAGCCCGGAGCGCAGCAGCGGCAGCGCGGTCAGCCCGTAGCCGAAGACGAACGCGAGGCCGATCGCCAGCGCGATCGTCTGCCAATCGCCCCAGCCGAGCGCGGTCCCGATGATCATCCCCAGCACCTCGCCGATCGCGCAGCCGGTGAGGCAGTGGGCGGTGGCGACAAGGCTGATGCGGGTGAGGCTCTGCGGCATCACGATCCTCCTAATTACTCCCCCAGAGTATCCGGTGGCGAGGCGGACACTCTCATACAGGGGGGGAGTACGTCAAGCGGGTGCGGCGCCGGTCAGCTCCGCTGGCGTCCCCAGCAAGATAGGCCTGCGCGCGCAGGGCGCAGGCCTATCAGCCGACCAGCAGCCCCGTCAGGTACATCACGACCACGCCGGCGAGGAACCCGCCCACCACGTGGCCGCCGGTGAGGCCGCCCGGCGTCCGCTTGGCGACGTAGCGCGTCACCTCGACGACCACCTGCATCGCGGCGCCGACGGCGACGGCGAAGAAGAGCACCGCCAGCACGTCGTTCACGATGAACCCGCCGATCCAGGCGCCGAGGATCGCCGGCCCGCCGGCCACCAGGGCAAGGGTCGCCAGCCGGCGGAAGCTCACCTTCGTGCCCTCGGCCATCGGCGCGGCGATGCCGAGCCCCTCGGTCACGTTGTGGACCATGAAGCCCAGGATCAGGAAGCTCCCGAGCGCCAGCTCGCCGATCGCGAAGGACGAGCCGATCGCCAGGCCCTCACCCAGGTTGTGCAGCCCGATCCCGATGGCGACCATCGTCGCCAGGGCCACGCCGGTCAGCGGCGCGCCGGCGCTCCCGCCGCCCTTGGACGAGAACCTCCGGGCGATCCAGGTCAGCGTCAGGTAGCTGGCGACCACCCCCAGCAGCACCAGCCCGGTGCCGCCCAGCGCGCTCGGCAGCGCCGCCTGCAGCTCCAGCGCCTCGGCCAGCGCGTCGATCGCGAGGAAGGTCAGCAGCCCGGCGGTGAGCGCCATGAACGCCCCCAGCCAGCGCGCGTCGACGCCGCGCAACGACGGCAGCCACAGCAATCCCAGGGCCACCGGGATGATCCCGACCAGCGTCCCGATGATCGCGTAGCCCAGGATCGACCCGCCGTCGGCGCCGGGCGTCGGCACGGCCGCGGGGACCTCCTTGACCGTCTCGATGCCGGACGAGCTGGTCACCCCGACCGAGATCGGGTCGTCCTCCACCCACTGGAACGGGATCACGATCGTGCTCGAGCGCAGCCGCTTCAGCGTGGTGGGCCCGTCGAGGGTGAACGGCATGATCGCGTCGTCCACGGTCACCGACGCGATGGTGAGGTCCTCCGGCTGCGGGTTGCGCACCAGGATCTTGATCTCGCCGGGTTTGAACTCCACGCGGCGGATGTCGAACTCGTCGCGCGCCGGCGGGTTCTGCCCGATCAGCGAGACCAGCGAGGAGCCGCTCGCCACGAACGCGGCCGCGATGCCCACCAGCAGCACGATCGGCACCAGCGCCAGCAGGCGCCAGCGCGCCGCCCCGCCGCGCCGCTCCGCGGCGACCGAGCCGTTCGCCATCAGTCCACGACCTCGAAGAAGCCCATCCAGCCGAGCTCGGCGAACTCGGACTGGTGCGCGTGGAACATGAAGAGCCCGGTGTGGGTGAAGTCGATCTCGATGATCCCGCGCTCGCCCTGGGCCTGCACGACGGTGTCCGTGTACTCGAAGTGGTCCGTGGAGCCGGTGCGGTAGTAGCGGAAGAACTCGCCGTGCAGGTGGAACGAATTGAGCAGGTCGAACTCGGTCAGGTTCGCGAGGTAGATCCGGACCGTCTGCGATCGGCGCACCCTGATCGGATATTTGGCGTAGTAGAACGCCTTCCCGTTCACGGTGTAGAAGTTGTTCCCGCCGTCTCCGTCGGTGTCGAAGCCGTTCATCACCATGACCAGCTCTTGGGCCGGCGGGCGCGGCTCGGGCGGGTCGATGATGAAGGCGCCGTAGAGGCCCTTGTGGATGTGCTTCTTCAGCGGCGTGGCGTGGCAGTGGTAGAGCTGCATCCCCCACGGCTTGGCCGGGAACTCGTAGGTGAAGGACTCCCCGGGACGGACGATCTCGAAGACGCCGTCCATGTTGGCCGGGTGGATCCCGTGGAAGTGGATCGTGTGCGGGTGCGACCCGTTGTTGACGAAGTGCACCCGCAGCAGGTCGTCGACCGTCGCGCGGATCACCGGGCCGGGGACCGTCCCGTTGTAGGTCCAGGCGGGGAAGGTGACGCCCTTGGCCACCTCGATCTTCCGGTCGACCGCCACCAGCTGGTACTCGCGGACCCGGCCGGGCTTGTGCGGCAGGGCCGGCGGCGGCGTCAGCAGCTTGTCGAGGTCGCGCGGCCCGCCGGGGGCCGGCACCTCGTGGCCGATCATCGCGGCGTGACCGCCGGCGTGGTCGTGGCCCGCCGGCATCGGCGGATCCGGGTCCGTGTCGGCCACCAGCGACGGGGCCGCGGCCAACCCGGCGACGATCGGCGCGGACGCCGCTGCCGCGAGGAGCATCTGGCGGCGCGTCAGCCCGGACTTTTTCATGCCTTAGTGGTACCGCTAGGCAAGGCTAATTGCAAGGCGAGCGAGGCCCGGGTGATGAGTTTCACGGCGATATGGCGTCACACAGCCTGAATGCGCACGCCACCGGAGGAGAGATCACCATGACCAGCCTCGCGACCGCCCCCGGCCGGAACGACGACGAGGCCGTCGAGGCCGTCCGCGCCGGCGATCAGGCCGCCTTCGCGGCGCTCGCCGAACGCCACCGCCGTGAGCTGCAGGTGCACTGCTACCGCATGCTCGGCTCGCTCGAGGACGCCGAGGATCAGGTTCAGGAGACCTTCCTGCGCGCCTGGCGCAACCGCGCCGGCTTCCAGGGCCGCGCCCCGTTCCGCGCCTGGCTCTACCGCATCGCCACCAACGCCTGCCTCGACGCGCTGGCCCGCGCGCCGCGCCGCGCGCCGGCCGCGCCGGCCGACGGTCGTCCGCCGATGGAGGTCCCCTGGCTGGGGCCCTATCCGGACCGCCTGCTCGAGGGCGCCGCCCCGAGCGACGAGGGGCCCGAGGCCTCACGGTGGCCCGCGAGACGATCGAGCTTGCCTACCTGGTGGCGATCCAGCACCTGCCGCCGCGGCCGCGCGCGGTGCTGATCATGCGCGACGTGCTCGGCTGGTCCGCGCGGGACACGGCCGAGCTGCTCGACACCACCATCGCCGGCGTGAACAGCGCCCTGCAGCGCGCCCGCGCCACCCTGAAGCGCCACCGAGCGCGAGCTGCTGCGCCGGCTCATGGAGGCCACCGAGCGCAAGGACGCGCACGCCTTCGCGGACCTGATGCGCGAGGACGTCCGCTTCACCATGCCGCCCCAGCCCGGCGTCTGGACCGGGCCCGAGGCGATCGTCGGCGTGATGATCCAGGGCGGCTTCGAGACCCCGGAGTTCGGCGAGATGCGCTGCACGGTCGTCCGGTCCAACGGCCAGCCGGCGGTCGCCATCTACCGGCGCCGGCCGGGCGAGGACGCCCACCGTCCGATGGCGATCGACGTCCTTCGCATCGAGGAGGGCCTGATCGCGGACATCGTCACCTTCGGGCCGAGCGTCTTCGCGAGCTTCGGGCTGCCGCCCGAGCTCTGATGGCGGGCCGCCCGCCCGCCGGGTTCCGGTTCGCCTCGGTCGACCTGGAGCCCGGCGGGACCCGCCCGTACGAGGCGGGGGAGTGGGCCGGCGCCCTGGTGGTGGTGGCGCGCGGGGAGGTGGAGCTGGAGTGCCGCGACGGCCGCCGGCGGCGCTTCGGCCGCGGGGAGGCGCTGTGGCTGAGCGGACTGCCGCTGCGGGCGCTGCGCAATCCGACGGGCGAGCCGGCGGTGCTGGTCGCGATCTCCCGCCCGCCGTAGGCTCGGCCTCGTGGCCTACGACGAGCAGCTGGCCGAGCGGATCCGCGTGGTCCTCGCCGACGCGCCGGACATGATCGAGCGCAAGATGTTCGGCGGGATCGCCTTCATGCTCGGCGAGCACATGGTCTGCGGCGTGGTCCGCGAGAACCTGATGCTGCGGCTGGGTCCCGCCGGGGTCGACGGGGCGCTCGCCGAGCCGCACACCCGCCCGATGACCTTCACCGGCCCGCCCATGCGCTCCATGGTCTACGTGGAGCCGGCCGGCGTGCGCGAGGAAGCCGACCTGGAGCGCTGGGTCGGGCGGGCGCGGGTCTTCGTCGCGACCTTGCCGCCCAAGAAGCCGAAGCGGGAGCGCCGCCCCCGACCGCCGAGGCTCTGACCCAAGCTCAATCGCGCTTGAGGTCGGGGCGCCGGTGTGGTCCGCTTCCCGGCATGGATGCCGACGACCTGATGCCCATCTCCGAGGTCGCCCGCCGCAGCGGGGTCGCGGCCTCGGCCCTGCGCTACTACGAGGAGCGTGGCCTCATCACGAGCGAGCGCGCCGGGTCGGGCCATCGGCGCTTCCAGCGCTCGGTGCTGCGGCGGGTGGCCTTCGTCGTGTTCGCCCAGCGGGTGGGGCTGAGCCTGGAGGAGATCGCCGAGCAGCTCGCGGGCCTGCCGACGGACCGGGCGCCGTCGCGGCGCGACTGGTCGCGCCTCTCGGCCGGCTGGACCGCGCGCATCGACGCGCGCATCGCGGAGCTCGAGCGCCTGCGCGACGGGCTCACCGAGTGCATCGGGTGCGGCTGCCTCTCGCTCGACCGCTGCCGCTTCGCCAACCCGGGCGACCGCGCCGCGCGGCTCGGTGCCGGCCCGCGGTACTGGGTGGGGGACCGCCGGCCGGCCTGAGCCGGTTCAGGCCCCGTCGGCGTCCGGGCGATGCCCCGGGTCGGCGACGAGGAGGAAGCTCAGGTCGGCGACCGTCAGCTCGCTGACCACGGCGCGCAGGATCTCGGCCTCACGCCCGAGCGCGGCGGTGCCCGCATCGCCCAAGTGGGCGTAGACGTGCTTCTCGAGGGCCCGCACCTGCGCCGCGAGCGCCTCGACCGTCCTCAGGCCCTCGTCGGTGAGGTGCACCCAGCGCCGGCGCCGGTCGCCGCCGTGCGCGCGCCGCTCGAGCAGCTCGGCGCGCTCCAGTGAGTCGAGCAGGGCGGTGACCTGGGCCGAGCCGCTGCCCAGGCCGCGCCCGAGCTCCCACGGCTCGCGCGGGTCGGGGTGTGTCAGGCGCAGCAGCGCGAGCAGCTGGTACTGGCTGAAGGTGACGCTGCCGCGCCGGCGGCAGAGGTGGTCGAGCAGCCGGTTGAGCTCGGCGCCGAGGGAGAGGAGGGAGACGCTGGCGGGCGCCATCCCGCGGAACGGCGCCTCCGGGGCGGCCGGGGGGGCGGGGGCGGTCGACTCGGTCCCGCGCGCCGGCGCGGCGTCGGCCGTCCTCCGGCGGGAGCCCCCTTCCCGAGTCATGCGCGACAGTCTAGACTCACTCACGAATCACTCAGCGTTGACTGACTAAGGAGTCTCGATGAGGGCGACGCGCTACCACGGTCCGCAGGACGTCCGGGTCGAGGAGGTGCCCGAGCCCTCCCTGCGCGTCGGGACCGACGCCCTGGTGCGCGTGACCAAGGCCGGCATCTGCGGCTCCGACCTCCACTTCTTCAACAACGGCGGCGACCTGGGCCTTCAGCCGGGCACCCGCCTGGGGCACGAGTTCGTGGGCGTGGTCGAGGCCGTCGGCCCCGAGGTGCGCGACGTGGCGGTGGGCGACCGGGTGGTGGCGCCATTCGTCTTCTCCGACGGCGACTGCTTCTTCTGCCGGCGCGGCCTGCACAGCTCGTGCGAGCACGGCGGCATCTTCGGCAGCCCGTTCTGGGGCGAGCACGCCGGCGGCGAGGTCGAGGGCGGCCAGAGCGACCTGGTTCGCGTGCCGCAGGCCGACGGGACCCTGGTGGTCATCCCCGAGTCCCTCGCCTCGGCCGATCACGACCTGGACGTCCTCCCGCTCGGCGACGTGTTCTCGACCGGCTACCACGGGGTGGTCAATGCCCGCGTGCAGCCCGGCGACACGGTGGTGGTGCTGGGCGACGGCGCGGTGGGCGTGTCGGCGGCGCAGGCGGCGACGCTCTTCGGCGCCGGCGCGATCGTGATCGTCGGCCACCACGACGAGCGCCTGAAGGTCGCCACGTCGAATGGCGCGACCCACGGCGTGAACGCCAAGGAGCAGGACCCGATCGAGGTGGTCAAGGACCTGACCGGCGGGCGCGGCGCCGACGCCGTGATCGAGACGATCTCGAGCAACGCGTCGCTGGGCCGGGCGCTCGAGGCGGTGCGCGACGGCGGCAACGTGTCGGTGCTCGGGATGAGCCACTACTTCCAGCCGGTCGACCAGCCCTACTCGGCCACGTTCATGCGCAACGTGTCGATCCACCCCGGGGTCTGCCCCTCCCGGGCGTACATCCCCCAGCTCTTGAACGTGCTGGCGCAGGGGACGATCTCGCCCGGCGTGGTCTTCACCCACGATCTGCCGCTGGCAGAGGCGTCCAGGGGATACGAGATCATGGACTCGCGAACCGAGGGGTCGATCAAGGTGGCCCTGACCCCGTAGCGGCGGTGGTGGTGGGGGCGAGGGAACGGCGGGGCGATATGGGCCATGCGGCGCCCCGCCGGACCCCGCCGGCCGACGGGCCCGGGACGCCGCGGTGGGAGGTCATGCTCCTGCACCGTCCCGGGCCGGGCCGGCGCCCGAAGGTGGCCGGCCGGCTGGAGCTGCGCGCCCCCGATGCGGCCGGCGCCCGCCAGGCGGCCGAGCGCGCGCTGCGCGAGCGGGCCGCCGGCGAGCCGCACTGGTCGCTCGGCGTGCTGCGCCCGCTGGAGCCGCGGGCGCCCGGCACGAGGCGCTATCGCGCCACGTTTGCGGAGTGGCACTCGATCGACGAGGAGTACCACCGGGAGGACGTCCACGTCCTGGAGCTCTGGGCGTGCGACGGACGAAGCGCCCGCCGGCAGGCGCAGGCCGAGATCCTCGGCGTGGAGGGCTATCGGCCGAGCTGGCGGATCCGCTCGGTGAGCCGGATCGCGGACGAGGCATAAGGGCCTGCCAAGAAAGCCGCTCGGGCGTTTGGCGGCTGCAAACCGTCGCCCTCCGTCCCGCCCCTCGATGGGCGGTGCGCCCGGCACCGACCCAAGGGAGGGGCGGGCCAGATTGCTCGGTTTTCGCTCGCCAGCCGCACGACCGTCACGTTTCTTGGCAGGCCCTCTGACGGCCCTCTGGTAGCCTCAGCGGTCCGGGCGACGTGGCGAAGTTGGCTAACGCGGCGGTCTGCAAAACCGTTATTCACCGGTTCGAGTCCGGTCGTCGCCTCTCAGTTCTCCGGCCGAAAACGCAGTACAAAAGCCCGTTTCGGCCTGCCGGCCCAGCCCGCGTCGGGGCCGAGTCGGGCCGGCGCTACTGCTCCAGGACGGACTCCTTTGGCCGTGCCGAGGTGATCGGATCCGCGTGGCGGTGCACGATGCGCCACTCACCATCCTCGGGCCTGAAGACCGTCGTGCACCGAAGCGAGACGGCGCGCGCCTCCTTCAGCCCGGCCAGCTGCGCGCTCATCCTCTCCAGCTCCACGGTGTACGCGAGGGCGGGGGTGACGACCTTCGCCACGCTCTCGCACGAGAGGACCTCGCCCGAGGTGTAGTTCGCTGCGGCGCGGTCCAACGTGTCGGAGATCTGCGCCCAGCCGCGGGCGGGAGGGCCGAAGGGGTTCGCGAGGGTGGCGTCGTCCCCGCGCGAGTACATCGCCTTGAAGCCCTCGGGGTTGCCTCGGAGGATCTCGCCGAGCGCCGCGTGGTGCTGCTTGACGGCGCCGTCGAAGTCGCTGAGCGCTGCCATGTTGCCTCCCGCGTGGAGAAAACGGACGCTAGTGGGTGCACCAGTGACCGTCAACGACGAGACTCGGGCATGGACCTGCAGCTCGGCGGCCGTCGCGCGCTGCTGATCGGGGCCGGCCGGGGGCTGGGCGGGGCGGCTGCGGTGGCGATGGCGCGCGAGGGCGCGTGCGTGGCGGTCGTGGCGCGCATACCCTCGAGGACCGGGTTGAGGCGTGCCGGGCGGCGGGGGCGCCCGAGGCGGTCGGGGTCGCCGCCGACGCCACGGACGCCGCCGAGCTGGCGCGAGCGGTCGGGGAGGCGGGCGCCGCGCTGGGCGGGCTCGACATCCTCGTCACGCTGGTCGGCGGCAGCCACCCGGGCGGCACGGAGCTCGACGACGCAGGGTGGGAGCTGGCACTGCAGCGGCCTCTGGCCGGCGATCCGGGCGACCCGGCTGGCCCTCCCGTTCCTGGAGGCCTCCGTCCGGGAGCGGGGGGCCGCGACGCCGGCCTCCGTCGACGCTCCCGGGAGCCGGGACCAGAGCGTCGTGCTGCACGCGGCGAGCATCTGGGGGCGCGAGGGCGGCGGCCTGATGAGCTACAACGCCGCGAAGGCCGCGCTGATCAGCCTGGCCCACGAGCAGGCGCGCGAGCTTGCGCCGCGGGGGGTGCGGGTGCTCTCGATCGCCCCGGGCAGCACGCTGCACGCCGGGGGGGCGTGGGAGGACCGCCTGCGGCGAGACCCGACCGGGGTGGCGGAGTTCGTCCGCCGCGAGATCCCATTCGGCCGCTTCGGCACGGCCGAGGAGGTCGGCGACATCATCGCCTTCCTGGCCAGCCCGCGCGCCAGCTGGGTGGGGGGGCCTGCGTCACGGTCGCCGGCGGCCAGTCGCGGGCAGTCTGACGTGGACGGCGTCCGCTTGGAGCGGCTGGCGGTGGAGGTCCCGGACCTCGACGCCTGGATCGAGCGGTTCGAGGCTGTCCTCGGGCCGGGCTTCGTCCGACGGTCGGTGCGTCAGGCGACCGGGACGGTCGACGTCGCCATCCACTCGGCTGGGGTTGAGCTGCTGGCCAAGCCCGCCGCCGAGCCGCGGCTTCGTAGTGCGGGGGCCGCCGGCCAATTGGCCGCGGCGCGCCGTCAGCCCCAGGGGCGCCGCAGCAGGCGCTCCGCCTGCTCCACCAACTCCCGCACGATGTCGGCGGCGGGCTGGACGGCACGCACGGACGCCACCGACTCGCCGGCGTAGTGCGGCATGGCCGCGATGGCGCCCTTGCTGGCGCGCACCGGGTTGGGCACCGCGAACCGGGGAAGGGGGGGCGCCGGCCGGCGATCTCCATCTCGCCGACGATTTCGCCCGCGAAGGCCTCGGCGGCCTCGAGCGAGGACCGCAGCACCCGGTGCGGGGCGTCCGGCCACATCACCGAGAACGCCTCGGTGACCACCGTGTCCTCCGCCCCGGCGGCGACCAGGGCGGCGACGTAGTCCGGGTGGGCGCCCGACTCCGCGGCTGCCACGAACCGCGTGCCAAGGCGCACCCCGTCGGCCCCGGCCGCCAGGGCCGCGGCCATCGCGCGGGGGCCGCCGATGGCGCCGGCCGCCACGACCGGCACCCGAACGGCGTCGAGCACGTGCTCCAGCAGCGCCAGCAGCCCCACCCGGCCGCGCACGTGGCCGCCGGCCTCCACGCCCTGGGCGACCACGAAGTCGCATCCGGCCGCGGCGGCCGCGAGCGCCTCCTCCCGCGAGCCGACCTGCCAGGCGGCCAGCGCGCCGCCGGCGTGGACCGCCTCCACCAGCGCGGCGTCGGGCGGGGCGTAGAAGAACTCCACCACCGGGGCCCGCCGGGCGGCCACCTCGACCGCGCCGGGATCCAGGAACGGCATCAGGAAGCCCACGCCGACCGGGCGGCTGGTGCGGGCGGCGACCTCGTCGAGTGCGGCGTCCAGGGCGGGCGGGGGCAGCATCGCCCCGCCGATCATCCCGAGGCCGCCGGCGTCGGCCACCGCGGCCGCCAGCTCCGGCGTCGCGGTCTGGGGCATCGCGGCGAGCTGGATCGGCGCGGTGCAGCCGACGAGCTCCGTGAACCTCGTCCTCAGCATGCCTACCTCCCGTTGCCTGCGCCGAGCCCAGCGTCGCACGGGCGTCGACGGACGGCCACAGGCGGTCCGCGACCGCTCGAATATCCGGAACGGGCCGCCTCACTCCCCCACGGTCCGCTCACATCCCGCGGGCAGGATCCGCGCTGGGCGACGGCGGCCGACGGGGAGGAGGGTGGACCATGGCGAGCGCGCGACGGCGGGGCATTGCGGTGGCGGCGATCGGGATCGGCCTCGCGGCGCCGCCGGTCGCGGCCGCGGCGCCGGGGACGAGGCCGCCTCGACCCGGACCGCCGAGCTCACCACCCCCTAGATGAGCTGCCCACGCTCTTCGTGAACACCTGAGAGGGCGTCCGAGCCCTCACCGAGTCTGTGGCTTGCGACAGCAACGCAGACACGGAGGGGCTCGGACATGGAAGACGCTAGAGGTCGGCTCGGACT
>JAWVEV010000191.1:0-5772 GCA_033856535.1 Miltoncostaeaceae bacterium
ACGCGGATCTGCTTGGCCAGGTACTCCTCGGTGGCGCGCTCGGGGTCGATCGAGATCCCCGAGAGCCCGGGCCCGAGCCGGCGCGGATGCTCGTGGCCGATCCGCTCGGTGCGGAAGAGCCCCGACATGTGCTCCTGGCCCGCGACCTCGATGACGATCGTGCGCAGGCCCGCCCGCGAGGCGGCCAGGCCGAGGGCCGCGGCCACGGTGCTCTTGCCGACGCCGCCCTTCCCGAGGACGAAGCAGAGCCGCCGGTCGAGGAACGGCGGGCCGGCCGGGCGCGCGGCCCTGGGTTCGGCGGTCATCGTGCCCACGTCGGATGCTCGGTTCCCCGCCACGGCGAGGGGAAACTGTAGCCGCGGGGGCGGCCCACCGGGGCCGGGGCCGGCAGGGACGCTCGTCCTTGCCGACTTGACCCGTCTCGCTACCCTCGGTGCGTGGCCCGCTCTCTCTCCCTCCACGCCGTGGTGCTCGCCAGCCTGGGCTCGGGCTCGGCCGCGCTCATCGTCGGCCAGTCCGGTCTGACCGGGACCGTCGTCGGCGCCGCGGTGGTGCCGGTGGTCGTCGCCGCGGTCACCGAGGTCGGCCGCCGGCCGCTGGAGCGGCTGATCCGCCGGCGCCGCGCGGCCGCGGTCGCCGAGGTCGTCGAGCCCGCGCCGGAGCCCCCGGAGAGCCGGCGCTGGGAGCGCTGGGCCGCCGGGTCGGCCATGGCCTTCGCCGTCGGCGCGCTCGCGGTCGCGTTCGCGGCCGGTGCCGACGGGCCGGCCCAGACGCCGCCGCCGAAGATCATCGTGCGCGAGATCCAGACCACCACCTACGCCATCGCCCCGGCCCCCGAGCCCCAGACCGTCACGGTCGTGCAGCGGGTCGAGGTGCCGGTGCCCGTGCCCGACGACGGCGACGGCCCGGCGGACGAGGACCCGGTGACCGACCCCGCCGCGGAGGACGGCGCCGGCACGGCGCCGCCGCCGGCCGGCGAGGAGCCGAGCACGACGGTGGAGGCGCCCGCCCCGCCGCCGGCGAGCGGCGACGGGACCGCGGCCGCCGCGGACGCCGGCGCCGCGGCGGCGCAGGCCGATCCCGCGACGACGGTCAAGGAGCGGGGGCCGCTCTCGGCGTAGGGGGTCGGCGCCCGAGGCGGCGCGGGCCGGCTCAGGTGATGCGCACGTCGCTCATCGCCCCGGACCGGCCGCGCCCGCCGCCTCGAGGACGGCGGTCAGCTCGGCCACCAGGCGCTCGGGGGGGATGCCCGACCGCGCGATCCGCCGGTTCGGGCCGACGGGAAAGAGGCGCGGCGTGATCGGCTCCACGCCCTCGAAGCGCCAGGTCACGGGCTCCTCCTCGATCGCCTGCAGGCGGGGCAGCAGCGGCGCCAGGTCGACGCGCGCCGCCAGCGGCCGCGAGACGTAGTCCACCCAGGTCTCGTAGCGGTGGGTCAGCACGAGCAGGCCGTCGCCGGTGACCGTGAGCACGCGCATGCGCTCGGTCCGCGGGTGGACCGCGAGCGGCACCAGCGGACGGGGCCCGCGGACGATCGCGACGTCGGCCTCGGGCGCCTCCTCGATCGTCGCCTCGCCGGCGTCGAGGAGCGCCATGTCGGCCTCGACCGCTGCCCAGCGCGGCCCCCACAGCGGGCGGTGGCGCTCGGGGTCGTCGAGCAGCGGGCCCACCTCGGGGAGCACCGCCTCGTAGAGCGCGCCGGCCGGGTCGCGGCCGTCGGCGGCGGCCACCGCGGCGCGGGCGGCCGGCAGCGGGCTGGTGACCGGCTCGGCCAGCGCCATCGCGGCGATCGCGCACCACGCGGCGGCCGGGTCGGTCCAGGTGGCGAAGTCGCCGGCCTCCCCGGCGGCCACGGCGAGGCGACGCGCCGGGGCGTCGCGCGCGGGCCGCTCCAGCAGCAGCCAGATGGCGAAGAGGCCGTCCTCGTCGTAGTGGTTGTTCGTGAGGGCGTCGACCGGCGGGCCCGCGGCCCCGGCGTCGAGGTAGCGGTCCGCGATCGCCGCGCTCGTGTCGGCCGCGAGCTCCGGCGGGGTGCCCGACCCGCGCCAGTGCGACAGGGCGAGGACCGTGCCGGGCATCCGCGGCCCGTCCACCACGACGTGCGGCGCCCCCGCGAGGCGCTCGGGGCGCACGAAGCGCGCGTCCTCGGCGATGCGCGGGAGCTCGGCGGCGGGCACGGCCGCCGATGCTAGCCAAGCCACGACGAGGCACCGCTTGCGATACTGCCGCCGTGGACTTCGTCACCGACAACGGTCCCGCGCTGGCCGCGATCGCCTTCGGCGTCCTGGTGCTGGTGGGCCTGATCGTCCTCGGCGTGCGCGCCCTCATGCTCTGGCGCGCGATCAAGGCCGCCAAGCGCGAGGTGGAGACCCACCTCACCGCGCTGATGGCCGAGGCCGACCGGCTATCGGCCGACCTGGCCCGGCTGCCCGGGCGCCAGGCCGAGCTGCAGCGGGCCCTCGGGGTGCTGCAGTCGCGCATCGGCTACGCCCGGGTGCTGGCCGAGCACGCCGGCGAGGCCATGGCGACCCTGCGGTCGCCGCTGCGGTACCTGGGGGGGTGAGCGCCGGCCCCCGCGAGCGCCTCGCGGTGGTCGACCTCGGCTCGAACACCACCCGGCTGTTCCTGTGCGACCGCATCGGGCCCGAGGGCCCCGAGGGCGAGCGGCTCACCACGATCACCGCCCTCCGCCGCGGCGCCGGCCCGGACGGCACGCTGGCGCCGGAGGCGCTGGCGCGGCTCGACGTCGCCTTGGCGGGATACGGCGAGCGGCTGCGGGCGCATCGCCCGGAGCTGGTTGTGGCCGTCGGGACCAGCGCGATCCGCGACGCGCCGAACCGCGCCGCCGCCGACGCGCTCGTGCGCCACCACGCCGGCGTGGCGCTCACCGTCATCTCGGGCGAGCGCGAGGCCGCGCTGGCCTACCGCGGCGCCCGGCTGGCGGTGGACGGCGACGGCCCCGCGATGGTGATCGACGTGGGCGGCGGCAGCACCGAGCTGGTGCGCGGGCTCGCCGCCGGGCCCGAGGGCGCGGTGAGCCTCCAGGTGGGGGCCGTCCGCTGCACCGAGGCCCTGCTCGGGGGCGACCCGCCGTCGCCGGAGGAGCTCGCCGCCCTGCGGGACGCGCTCGGGGGGCCGGTGCGCGACGCCCTGGACCGGATCGGCGGGCCCGCGCCGGCCGTCGGCGTGGCCGGCAGCGCCACGACGCTCGCCGCGATCCACCTGGGCGGCTACGACCCGGCCCGGGTGCACCGCCTGCGCCTGACCACGCCGGAGGTGGCGGCGATCGCCGCGCGCCTGGCCGCGATGCCGCTGGCCGAGCTTCGCGAGCTGCCCGGCCTGGAGCCCGCCCGCGCCCCGGTGATCGTCGCGGGGGCGACCGTGATCGCGACGATCCTCGAGGTCGCGGGGCTCCCGGATCTGCTCGTCAGCGAGCGCGACATCCTCGACGGCGCCGCCCTCGCGGCCCGCGAGGGTGCGCTCGTCGGCGATCTCACGACGTCATAAGATGCGCGCCGTGACACGAGACGCGACGAGCGGACTCCAGTTGACCGGCGAGCTGGCCTCGTCCGTCTCCTGGGTTCCCAACCCCGACAAGCTGGAGCTCGCCCCGAAGGGCGAGAACACGTACTACTTCCGCCACGGCCAGATCCTCGAGCGCTGGCCGATCCTCGAGGACGAGTGGGCGGCCGCGGTGGAGACGACCCGCCTGGCGCAGGTCGACCGCACGCCGGGCGCCGCCACCTTCGGGCGTTAGCCTTCTTCCGGCCGCGGCCGGAGTGGCGGAACGGTAGACGCGGGGGACTTAAACTCCCCGGCCCCTCGGGGCGTCCGGGTTCGAATCCCGGCTCCGGCATCCGGGCCGGCGCATGCCGGCAGACGATCCACGACGAGGAGGACGGCGTGAGGCTCGAGGGCCGGGTGGCGGTGGTGACGGGCGGGTCGCAGGGGATCGGCGAGGCCATCGCCCGCCGGTACGCGGCCGAGGGCGCCGGCGTGGCGATCCTCAACCGCGACGAGGCCCTCGGGAGCGAGGTCGCGCGGTCGATCGCCGACGCCGGCGGGCGCGCCGTCGCGATCCCCTGCGACGTCTCGCGGGTGGACGCGCTGGGTGAGGCGGTGGCCGCGGTGCACGCGGCGCTCGGCCCGATCGACGTGCTGGTCAACAACGCCGGCGCGTTCGTGATGAGCCCGCTCGGCGGCACCGACGAGGACGCCTTCGACCTGATGATCGGCGCGAACCTCAAGGGCCTCTTCTTCCTGAGCCAGGAGGTGCTGCCCGACCTCGAGGCGGCCGGTCGCGGGAAGATCATCAACATCGGCTCGATCTTCGGGAACGACGGGTTCCCCGAGTCGGCGATCTACTGCGCGACGAAGTCGGCCGTCCACATGATCACCAAGGTGCTCGCCCTGGATCTGCGGGAGCGGAACATCCAGGTGAACGCGATCGCCCCGGGCTTCGTCGAGACGCCGCTGAACGCCGGCTTCCGGGCGAACAACCCCGACTACCGACGGCGCGCCGACGAGCGCTTCGGCGGCCCCGGCGTCTGGATGCAGGCCGACGAGCTCGGCGGCGCGGCCGTGTTCCTCGCGAGCGAGGACTCGGACTCGGTGACCGGCGCGACGCTCTACGTCGACCGGGGGTGGTCGGCCTACTGAGCCGCCGCGCGCTCGGAGGCGGCGGCCTCCGCGGGCTCGTGGTCCTCGAGGTGGATCAGGACCTCGGTCCCGGGGAGGGCCAGCACCAGGGCGGCCTTCACCCGGCCGCTCAGCCGGTGGCCGTGGCGCACCGTGGTCTCGGGCGGGACGACCAAGTGCAGGTCGACGTGCCGCTTGCTGCCGGCGCGCCGGCCGCGCACCTTGTGGAAGCTGACGCCGTCGCCGCAGAAGGCGGCCAGCACCCGGTCGACCTCGGCCTGCTCGGCGGCCGGCAGGGCCGTGTCGAGCAGCACCTCGACCGCTCGCCGGGTGAGCCGGGCGCCCATGAGGAGGACGTAGCCGGAGACCGCGAGCGCGACCAGGGCGTCCAGCGGCTGCCAGCCGGTGACCAGCACCAGCACCAGGCCGCCGGCCGTGCCGGCGGAGGTCCAGACGTCGGCGCCGAGGTGCGTGGCGTCGCCCTCGATCGCCGGCGAGCCGGTCGCCCGGGCCACCCGGCGCAGCCGGATCGTGACGAGCATGTTGACGATCGCCGAAGCGGCCATGACCCCGATCGCCAGGCCCAGGTGATCGACGTGGGAGCCGCCGTCGGCCAGGCGCCGCCCGGCCTCGACCGCGACGTAGCCGCCCGCGGCCACGATCAGCGCCCCCTCGATCGCGGCGGCCAGGTTCTCGGCCTTCTCGTGCCCGTAGGGGTGGCTGTGGTCGGCCGGGCGCGCCGAGGCGCGCACGGCGACGAAGGCGATCCCCGAGGCCACCAGGTCCCCGCCGGAGTGCACCGCCTCGGAGAGCACCGCCACGGAGCCGGTCACGATCCCGAGCACCAGCTTGGCCAGCGTCAGGATCGCGTTGGAGGCCACCGAGAGGAGGGCGGCGGCGCGTGTTTGGCGGTGGGCGTCCGGCATCGGCGGGCGAGGGTACCGACTTAGCGGGTTGCTAAATCAAGTTCCGCGCGCCGCGTCGCCGGCGAGTTTGCCGGGGCTAGCTGAGCTGCCCACGCTCTTCGTGAACACCTGAGAGGGCGTCCGAGCCCTCACCGAGTCTGTGGCTTGCGACAGCAACGCAGACACGGAGGGGCTCGGACATGGAAGACGCTAGAGGTCGGCTCGGACT
>JAWVEV010000192.1:0-3798 GCA_033856535.1 Miltoncostaeaceae bacterium
CCGCGACGGGCGGGTGGCCGTGCTCCGGCGGGAGCGCGGGCCCTCGGCGTGCGGCTGCGCGACCTCCCGCACGAGGGCGCCGCGCCGGCAGGCGCGCCCGGTCTCGCGGGGCCCTTCACCTTCGGCATCTCGCTCCCGGGGGCGCGCGTCCTGACGCCGCCGCGGTGACCGCGCCCGCGGCCGGATGGCCGCCGGGCCCGGCGTGGGTGGTGCTGCCCACCTACGAGGAGGCGGAGAACGTCGAGGCCATGCTCGGCGCGCTGCTGGGCGTCCTCGACCGCTCCGGCCTGGACGGCCGCGTCCTGGTGGTCGACGACGGCTCGCCGGACGGAACCGCCGACCTCGCCGAGGCCGTCGGCCGCCGCGACGGGCGGGTGGCCGTGCTCCGGCGGGAGCGCAAGGAGGGCATCGGCCCGGCCTACCGCGCCGGCTTTCGTCGCGCGCTGGACGAGGGCGCCGCGCTGGTGCTGGAGATGGACTGCGACTTCTCCCACGATCCGAACCGCGTCCCCGAGCTGATCGCGGCCGCCCGCGACGCCGACCTGGTGATCGGCTCGCGCTACGTGCGCGGCGGCGGCGTCGACCGCTGGGGGGTCGCGCGCCGGATGATCAGCCGGGCCGGCTGCTGGTACGCCCGGCGCGTGCTCGGCATCGGGGTGCGGGACCTCACCGGCGGCTTCAAGTGCTTCCGCCGGGAGGTGCTGGAGGCCGTCCCGCTCGACCTGGTCGCCGCCGCCGGCTACGGGTTCCAGATCGAGGTGACCTACCGCGCGATCCGCCTCGGCTTCCGCGTGCGGGAGATCCCGATCATGTTCACGGAGCGGACCCGAGGGACCTCGAAGATGAGCCGCCGGATCGTGCTGGAGGCGGTCCTCCTGGTTCCCCGGCTTCGCCGCCGGCTCCCGCCGCCCCGGACGGGGTCGCGCCCCGGCCGGCCGCGGCCGCGGCGCGCGCGGCGGCCTCGGCGTCCTGGGTCGCCTGCGTGATCGCGGCGACGACGCCGAACGCCCGCTGGTCGTGCGGGTTATGGACCAGCACCTGCACCCAGGCCTGCAGCGCGCCCGGATCGTCGCCCAGCGCGAGGGCCAGCAGCTCCCAGGCGTGCGGGTTCTCGGGCTGCAGCTTCACCATGTCCCGGTAGGCCGTCAGCGAGGCCTCGCGGTCGCCCACGTCGGCGTTCGCGAGCGCCCGCAGGCGCAGCGGCGCCAGCGAGAGGGGGTTGCGCGCGCGGGCGGCGGAGGCGTGGTCGAGCGCCTCCTCGGGCCGGCTCTCGGCCAGCGCCTGGGTGCCCTCGGCCACCGCGCGGGCCGACCACCAGGGCAGCAGCGCGCTGGCGATCACCACCACCGTCAACCCGGCGCCGACGGCGGCACCGATCGGCCCGGCGCGCCGGCGCGGCCGGCGGGCCCGCCCCGGGGCGGCCGCGGCCAGCAGCACGCCGGCCGCCGCGAACGCCGGCACGGTGAGCGCCGGCACCGCGAAGGTCCGGTCGAAGAGCGAGGGCACCGCGATCGCGGCGAGCACCGCGAGCGGCAGCGCCACCACCCCCTTCGGCCCGCGCCGCATGGCCCGGCTCACGCCGCGCGCGATGCCGACGGCCAACGCGGCCAGGAAGATGAGGCCCACGATCCCGAGGCCCGAGAGCACCCGCGGGATCAAGCCGTGCGGGTCCCGCGGGTTCAGCGCGTCGATCGCGTTGTCGCGGTAGCGCAGGTGCACCAGCGGGAAGGTGCCGGCGCCCTGGCCGTTGAGCGGCGCCGCGATGAAGCCCTCCATCGCCTCCTGCCACCACTCGCCGCGCTGGTTCACGCCGGCGTCGAGGACCCGGTCCGCGTCGTTGGGGACCGCGCCGCCGTCGCGCCCCGAGAGCCCCGTCCGGTCGCCCACCCAGTCGCGGGCGCCCCCGTTCACGGCCGCCGCGACGCCGACGGCCGCCACCACGAGGGCGAGCGACGCCGCCGCGATCGCGAGCAGCCGGCGCCCGTCCATCGCGAAGGGGAACTCCCGGTCGCGGGTGACCCAGGCGATCCCGGCGGCGATCAGCATCCCGACGACCAGCCGCCAGCCGAGCCCGAACCCGGCGCCCTCGCGGTCGGCCACCGGCAGGGCGTCGGTCGTGAGCCCGTGCGCGGTGAGCCCCTGGATCGCCGGGAGGATCGCCCCGGCCGCGCCCGCGGCGAGCGCCGTGACCGCCGCGAACGGGCGCCGCAGCCAGGCGGTGGCGATCGCCGCCGCGAGCACCAGCGCGATCAGGCCGCCGCGCGAGTAGGTGAGCAGCAGCGTGACCAGGAGGAGGCTGATCCAGGCGGCGGCCAGCGGCCGGGCGGCGCGGCGCCACCAGGCCTCGCCGTCCTGGGTCGAGGCGATCCAGAGCGCCCCCGGCACCGCGATCACGGCGACCAGCGCCAGGGCGTTCGGGTACTCGAGCGGCGCGCTCAGGCGGGCCAGGTCGCGGTCGCCGCCGCCGAGCGGCCCGGGCAGGACCTTGGTGCCGAGGCCCCAGAGCACCGGGAGCGCCGCCGCCGCGCTGAGCCCCACGGCCATGCGCGCCGGCGCGCGCGGCACGGTCGCGCCCAGGCCGACCCCGGCGGCCAGGGCCGCAAGGGCGATCAGCGTCTCGTTGCCCTCGATCCAGCTCAGGTCGGGTGCCGAGGACCAGAGGATCGAGAGCAGCGTCCAGCACGCGAGGGCGATCATGCTGCCGATCGCCATGCGGGTGGGTGCCGCCTTCAGGGTGGCCGAGTCGCGCGCCGCGCCGAGCGCGGCGAGCGCCGCCGGGGTCCCCAGGGCGAGCGCCAGGAACGCCGCGGTGGTGCCGGGCCCGCCCGCGCCATCGCCGCGGTCCAGACTCTGTCCGCCGGCCGCGACGGCCACGAACGCCCATCCCGCGAGGAGCGCGATTCCGAGGGCGATCGGAAACGTCCGCGGTTGTGGGCTTTTCAGGCCGTCGCTACGATGGACCGCAGTGTGGGGCCGTACGCCCCTGGTCCACGTCACCTGGGGGCCGCCCTGCTCCGTCGCCGCGTCGCGCTGCTCCTTCTCGCCGTCTTCGCCACCCTGGCGCTGCTGCCCGTTGCGGCGGTTGCCAGCGGACAGGACATCCTCAGCGACTTCGAGGATAACGGCCAGATCGACGAGTGCTACACGCGACAGGAGTTCCAGCAGGCGCTGAAGCTCGCCCGCGCGGACGAGCGCGTCTATGGGAACGCGGTGGACGCCCTCGAGGAGGCGCAGGTCACGAACGTGGCCCGGCCCGGCGAGGAATGCGACGCCACGGCGGGGACCAACGGCGAGGGCGATGACGGCGGCGTCGGGATCGGGGTCTGGATCGGCCTCGCGGTCGCGGTCGGGCTCGTGGCGGCCGGCGCAGGTGCGTGGGCCCGCCGCAGCGGCCCGGGCGACGGATCGGAGTAGTGCGCAGGGTCGTCAAGGACCTGCTGATCCCGGTGGCGGTGGCGATCGTTCTCGCCTTCGTCATCCAGGCATCGGTCGCGAAGCCCTACGAGATCCCCACCGGCTCCATGGAGCCCACCATCCAGGCCGGTGACCGCATCATCGCCAACCGGCTGATCTACACGTTCCGGGACATCGAGCGCGGCGACATCATCGTGTTCAAGCCCACGTCCTCGGCCGCCCGCAGCTGCGGCGAGACCCAGGGCAACATCCCGTTCGTGAAGCGCGTGATCGGGCTGCCGGGCGACCAGGTGGTGGTCACCCAGGAGGGCGAGACGCTGGTGAACGGGGTGCCCTACGTGGTCGAGGACGCCGTGCCGCCCGACTACACCGCCACCTTCCCGG
>JAWVEV010000193.1:0-3395 GCA_033856535.1 Miltoncostaeaceae bacterium
TGCTGGTGAGCGAGCTGGTCACCAACAGCGTCCGCCACGCCCGGGTCCGGCGCGGCCAGTGGGTCGGCGTGCGCGCGCGCCCGCGCCTCGGCGGGGTGCGCCTGGAGGTCTGCGACCCGGGCCCGGGCTTTCCCGAGCCGCCGCCCGTGCCGGACTCGGTCGACCGCTTCGGCGGCCGCGGCCTGCCGATCGTCGACATGCTCGCCGACCGCTGGGGCGCCGGACGCACCCCCGAGGGTCGCTGGGAGGTCTGGGTCGAGCTCGATCGACAGAGCGCCGCGGCGTCCTGGAAGCGCCTGGTCCGGCGATGAGCCCCGGGTCCGGTTTCCCGGCCGAAAGCGCGGGGTAGCCGGGAGCCCATCCCGAACGCGGGACCGGCCCTCCGGCGACCGAGGAAGAGCAATGCGATCCGCCCCCGACGGCGCGCCGCGCGCGAAGAGCGCCCTGCCGGGCCGCCCGGCCTCGCTCTGGATGGAGACCGCGCCGCCGCCGGACCTCGACCCGGCCGCGACCGGCGACCACCTCGGGAGCCCGAGCGTGGACGTGGCGGTGGTGGGCGCCGGCATGGCCGGGGTGATGACCGCGATCCGGCTGAAGGAGGCCGGCGCCACCGTCGCCCTGCTCGACGCCGGGCGGATGGGTGCCGGCGCGACCGGGTTCAGCACCGCCAAGGTGACCGCCGGTCACAACCTGATCTACGCGGCGCTGGAGCGCACCCACGGCATGGAGGGCGCCGCCGCCTACGCGGCCCTCCAGCGGCAGGCGCTCGACGACCTGGCCGACCTGGTGCGGGACCGCGAGATCGACTGCGACCTCGAGCGGCTGCCGCACTTCGTCCACCACCCGCCCGGCGGCGACCCGGCCGAGCTCGGGCGCGAGGTCGACGCCGCCCGCCGCGCCGGGCTGCCCGCCGAGCTGGTCGCCGAGGTCCCGCTGCCATACCCGACCGGTGGCGCGGTGCGGCTGGCCGACCAGGCGCAGTTCCACCCGCGCCGGTTCCTGCTGGCGCTGGCCCGGGCGATCCCGGGAGACGGCAGCCATCTGCTCGAGAACGCCCGCGTGCAGGACATTCGCGAGGGCCGCCCATGCGAGTTGCGTGCCGACGGCCGCGCCGTCCGCGCGCGCGAGGTGGTGGTCGCGACCCATCACCCTTCCGTGGACCGCGGCCGGCTCTTCGCGAAGATGCGGGTCAAGCGCTCATACGTCCTGACCGCGCCGATCGCGCCCGAGCGGGCGCCGCACGGCACGTTCATCAGCACCGAGAGCCCCCACCACTCGCTGCGCGTCGCGGCGGACGGCGACGAGCTGCTGCTCGTGGTCAGCGGCGAGAGCCACACGGTGGGCCGGGCCGACGACACCGAGGACCGCTATCGACGCCTCGAGCGCTGGATGCGCGAGCGGTTCGCGGTCGGCGAGGTGCGCCACCGCTGGTCCGTGCAGGACGAGTACCCGGTCGACCGCCTGCCGTTCGTGGGCCGGCCGCGCGGCGGCGACGGCCGGATCCTGGTGGCCACCGGCTTCGGCGGTTGGGGCATGAGCAACGGGATCGCCGCCGGGCGGATCCTCGCCGACCTGGCGCTCGGCCGGACGAACCCCTGGGCCTGGCTCGTCGACCCCGCCCGGCGCGTCCGCCGGCGACGCGGGCTGCTGGCGCTGAACACCGGGGTGGCCGGGCGGCTGCTGCGCGACAGGCTCGCGCGGCGCCCGCGCTCGGCGGCCGACCTGGCGCCGGGCGAGGCGGCGATCCTGAGCGGCCGCGGCGGGAAGGTGGCGGCCTATCGCGACGAGGCCGGCCTGCTCCACGCGGTCTCCGCATCCTGCACCCACCTCGGCTGCATCGTGGCCTGGAACGCCGCCGAGCGCAGCTGGGACTGCCCCTGCCACGGCTCGCGCTTCGACCCGACCGGGGCGGTGCTGGAGGCGCCGGCGACCGCGCCGCTCGCCGACCGCTCCTGAGCGACCGACGACGCACGGCCCGACCCGGCCGCAACGGGCCGTCGGAGCCGCAAGCCGGATCCGGAGAACGCCTTGGGTCGCGAGCCGGGGGTGCGGGACCGGCCGTGAGGCCGGCCCCGCCGCCGGTCAGCCGCGCAGCTCCGGAAGCACCCTCGCGCCGTAGGCGCGGTAGAGCCAGTCCGGGTCCTCGCCGGCCACGTTCATCACCACGATCGCCGTGGCGCCCATCTCGCGCAGCAGCTTCAGCTTCTTCACGTGGACGTCGGGGTCGGCGGAGATGATCGCCTTGGAGGTGAAGGTGGCGTCGGACACGTCCTCCCCCGCGGCGCCGATCTCGGCCGGGTCGTGCAGGTCGTCGGTGTAGGTCGCGTCGACCAGCGTGCCCTTCCACTCGCGGCTCGCCGCGAGCGCGCGCTCGTCGCTCTCGCCGAACGAGGCCAGCGTCTGGAGGATGATCTCGCCCGGCTCGCGCCCGGCGGCCTCGGCGCCCCGCCGGTAGGCGGCGATCACGCCCGGGGCGATCTTCGGGTCGCCCAGGCAGATCACGCCGTCGGCGAGCCGGCCGGCGACCTCGGCCGCGCCCGCGTGGAACGCGGACATGTAGACCGGCGGCCGGCGCTCGGTCGTGAGGAAGAGGCGGGCGCCCTCGGCGCGGAAATACCGCCCCTCGAAGTCGACCGTCTCGCCGTCGAGGAGCCGGGTGACGATCGTGAGCGCCTCCTCGGTGCGCGCGAGCTGCTCGCCCGTCGAGGGCCAGCGCATGCCGGCCGGCACCTCGTTCATCGCCTCGCCCGTGCCCACCCCGAGAAACGCGCGGCCCGGGAACAGGTCCTCGAGCGTCGCGAGCTGCTGCGCCACGACGACCGGGTTGTAGCGGTGCACCAGCGCGGTCACCGACGTGCCGAGGGCGACCTGCGAGGTCGCCATCCCGACGGCGCCGAGCCAGACCCAGGAATTCCCGCAGGCCGCCGGCGGGCCGCCGTCCTCGGGCTCCCACCACGGGGCCAGGTGGTCGCTGCAGCAGACCCCGTCGAAGCCGGCGCCCTCGGCGGCCACGGCCTGCACCACCAGCTCGCGCGGCGTGAAGCGCTCGTGGGCCAGGGCGGCGAGGTAGGCCACGTCGTCCGGCTGGCGCCTGCGCGCCCACATCACCCCGCGCACCGACTCGAGCAGTCCCATCCCGTCCTCCTCGCGCTACCTCAGGGGGTCGTGCCCCGAGTTCGTGAGCGGATGGCGCCAGGCCGAGTGTCGGAAGCCGGCGCTCGAGCTCCAGCGCACGCGATCACCGTTCTTGATCGTCCTCGTCATGCCGAAACGGTTTCCGCCGCGCGATCCCGGCAAACCCGACCTGGACCGCATCAAGCCTCGACGGGCCGGACGATCGGCACCCCCCGTCCGGGGGTGGCCGTGAACACCCCGGCCGGGGAGGACCAGGTCTG
>JAWVEV010000194.1:0-15849 GCA_033856535.1 Miltoncostaeaceae bacterium
CGGCGGGCCCCACGGCCAGCCGCAGGCGCCACGCGTCGAGCTCGGAGCCCACCACCACGCGGCCGGCCGCGGCCGCGACCGCGCGCACCGGGTCCGGCCCGGCGGCGAGCGCCCGGTCGAGCTCCCAGATCACCGCGGTGCCGTCGCGATCGGCGAGCGGTCCGACCGCGGCGCCGGCCGCCTCGGGCGAGTCGACGAGCGCGATGAGCGGCCCGCCGGCCCACTCCAGCGTCCGGCCCAGCCGCGCCGGCAGCGCGGTGACCGCCCCGGCCCGGCGCGGGCGCAGCCCGGCGGGGCTCACCAGCGCGACCGGCCCGTCCTCCGAGACCGCCCCGGCCACCTGCAGCAGGGCGCCGGCCGGCGAGCCCGGCGTGGGGTACGACCACATCGCGAACGTCGGCCGGGCCGCCCGCGGCGCGGCGCGCCGGCGCGAGGACAGCGCGTCGGCGAAGGCCTCGACGGTGCGCTCGGCGACCGCCGCCCAGGTGTGGCGGGCGGCCATCTCCAGCCCGCGGGCCGCGAGGTCGGCCGCCAGCGCGGGGTCCTCGAGGACCCGCTCCATCGCGGCCGCGACGGCGCCCTCGTCCTCGGGATCGAACGCCGCCCGCGGGTCGGCGATCACCTCGGCGACGGAGGTCGTGCCCGACGCGACGGTCGGCGCCCCGTGGCTCATCGCCTCGACCGGCGGCAGCCCGAAGCCCTCGTAGAGCGACGGGTAGACGAAGCAGCGGCAGCTCAGGTAGAGCCCGCGCAGCTCGTCGTCGGTCACGTAGCCGGGCATCAGCAGGCGGCCGCCCACGCCGGCGCGGTCGGCCTCGTCCTGCAGGAGGGCCCGCACCGGCTCCTGCACCCGGGTGGCGATCACCAGCTGGTGGGTCGCGCGCAGCGCCTCGGGCAGGCGGGCGAATGCGCGCACGAGCAGCGGCAGGTTCTTGCGCGGGTGCTCGCTCCCGCCGGTGTAAAGCACGAAGCGCGGCTCCAGGCCGGCGATGGCCGGCGGCACGCGGGGACCGGCGAGCGTGGCCGGGTCGACCCCCGGCACGCCGGTCCCGATCACGCGCACGCGACGCGGGTCCAGGCCCAGCCGCTCGATGGCGTCCTCGGCCGTGAAGGCCGAGATCGCCAGCACCAGGTCGGCCGACCGGATCAGCTCGGCGCGGTAGCGCCAGCGGCGCATCAGCCAGCCCGGGTGGGCGTCCGGATAGACCATCGGGATCACGTCGAAGAGCGTCACCGAGCGCAGCACGTCGGGCCGGCGGACGGCCGCCGGCACCAGCTGGGCCGCCGTCCAATCGAGCTCGAACGGCGAGCCGAGGTGGTAGACGAACGGCCCCTCGCCGCGCAGCGCGTCGTTGACGCGCCGCCACGAGACCAGGCCGTCGCGCTCGGCGAAGCGCGGCGCCACCGCCGGCAGGGGCCGGTCGGGCTCCAGCACCCCGACCAGGCGGGTCACCTCGGGCCGGTCGGCGAGCGCCGCGGCGTGGTTGGCGACGTAGCGGGCGATCCCGCGCTCGGGGAAGTACGGGGTCTGGATCCCGCGCAGGTCGAGCAGCAGGTTCACGGGCGGGCGCCGCCTCCGGGGCGCCGGCGGCTACTCGCCGGCGTCGGCGCGCGCGTGCAGCTCGCGCAGGCCGTCGAGCACCGCCGAGAGGCCCTCGTCGGTCGCGGCGCGGTCCAGCGCGATCTGCGCCGCCAGCGACTCGACGCGAGCCGTCAGCGCCTCGAGCGAGGCCTCGATCCGGTCCAGGCGCTCGTGCACCGGCGGACGGGCGCCGCCGCCGCTGCCGAGGCGGGCGTCGAGCTCGGCCACGGTCCACTGGACGCGCGGGTCGAGCGCGCGGCGCAGCGGCCAGCCGGCGACTCGCTTCAAGGTCATCGCTCGTCGGGCCGGCTCTGCCGGCCCGCTCGCACCGGCGTGAGCCGCCATGGGCGCCTCACGCCTCCACCTTCCGGAGCGCCATCGAGACCGAGGTGAAGCGGCGGGCGACGCCCTCCACCTCGAGGCCGAGCAGCACCTGCGGGAACGACTGGTCGGCCGCCTCCAGCCGGGCGTAGTCGGTCACCAGGTCCACCACGACGTCATCCGGGTCCTCCCGCGGGGTCAGGTCCACGCCGCCGAACCACTCCAGGCGCGGCTCGTCCTCGACCACGCCGGCGAGCGTCTCGGGCGAGAACAGCTCCAGGCCGGGGAGCGCCGTGTGGCCGAGGCCGTCCACGGTCAGCTCGGTGGTCACGAAGGCCAGCCCGCCCGGCTTCAGCACGCGGGCCATCTCGGCCAGCGAGCGCCCGGCGGCCGCGATCCCCCCGAAGTGCTCGATCGAGCCGAAGGAGACCACGAAGTCGAAGGAGGCGTCCTCGAACCGCAGGTCGAGCGCGTCCATGTACGCCACCGTCAAGCGCCTGCGGTTGTACGGGTACGGCGCGAACAGGTCCGGGTCGACGATCATCGAGCCGCTGGACTCGCGCTCGGCGAAGGCGTTGGCCCCGTAGAGGTCCGTGGCGAAGAGCCACCGGCAGCGCTCGGTGAGGAAATAGAGGATCGCCTCGTGGCCCGCGGCCACGCTCAGGCCGAACGCGTCGTCGTGGAGCACGCCCGCGTCCTCGAGCGCCGCGACCCCGACCGCGAACTCCCAGGCCTTGCGGTGCGGCGCGCCGGCGAGCGCGGGCACGATGTGGTCCATCAGCTCCACGAGCCGCGGGTCGCGCCAGTCGCCGATCGAGCAGGCGCGGCTCAGCGGGAGCGGGCGGGCGGGTGTGCCGGGGGGCCCGGTGGACGGGGTGGGGGTCTCCTGGGCGGGGCGCCGGCGGGCCGCCGGGACGATAGACCGGCCGGGCGCGCGGCGCGGCTAGTGTGCCAAATCGCGCGCCCCGGTACGCGACGGAGAGCAGCCGGCGGGGGCGGCCCGACCCCCGCCTTTTGCGATTGTGGGCATCCGTGGGGCTCGGCTAGAGTGCCGCGAACAGGAGGGGGCCCGATCTCCAGCTCAGCCACGACCCGCCCGCGGCCACCGGCGCCGGACGGCTCGCCGGCCGGGGCGGCGCCACCCGCCGCGCCGGCGCGCGCCAAGCGCCCGGGCGGCCGCATCTGGTTCGCCCAGCTCCTGCGCGGGGTCGCCGTGGTGATCGTGCTGATCGAGCACCTGGGCTTCGCCTTCTGGGCGAACAACGCCGGCGCCGCGCGGGTCGCCAACATCCCGCCGCTGACCGAGCCGCTCGCCTTCGAGGGCTTCCTCCGCCCGTTCTACCACCTGATCCTGCAGAACATCATCTTCGGCGACATCGGCGTCGCGCTCTTCCTCCTGATCAGCGGCTTCGTGATCCCGATGTCGCTGGAGCGCTACTCGCCGGGCCGGTTCTTCGTGGCGCGGATCTTCCGGCTGTACCCGGTCTGGCTGGTGGGCCTCGCCGCGGCGGCGGTCATGTTCGTGATCGCGCGGATCGCCTTCGGCAGCCCTTTCCCCTTCAGCTGGGGGGACTGGTGGCGCAACGCCCTGCTGATCCAGGACTGGACGCTCTCGCCCTACATCCTGCCGCTGGTCTGGACCCTGCTCGTCGAGATCAAGTTCTACATCCTGTGCGGCCTGATGGCGTGGTTCTTCGGGGTCCACCGAGCGCTGCCGGTGCTGGGGATCGTGGCCGCGCTCACGGCGTACACGCTGGCCGTCGAGGGGCGGTTCCAGGAGCTCGCGACGACCGACCGGTACCTCTACGCGGCCATCCAGGTCCCGGCATTCAGCGCCAAGTTCATGGCGTTCATGTTCGTCGGGCTCTGCTTCTTCAACCTGTTCCGCGAGCGGTGGTCCCCGCTCAAGTTCGTGGGCATGTCGCTCGCGGTGGGCGCGGCGTTCATCGTCTCGAACGAGCACGCCCCGGACCTGCAGCTCTTCCAGGATCAGATCCTGATGAGCTTCGGGATCGGCTTCGCGGTGTTCGCGCTCACCTTCGCCGTCCGCGACTGGATCCCGTACAGCCGCACCTGGAACCTGATCGCGGACGTCAGCTATCCGCTCTACACCCTGCACTGGGTGATCGGGGTCATGCTGATCACCGAGCTCTACAAGCTCCACCCGGTCCCGGTGCTGAACGTGGCCGAGTCCTTCGTGATCATCTTCGGCCTCGCCTACCTGGCGCACCGCTACATCGAGGCCCCGCTGACCGAGTTCGGCAAGCGCGTGCGGTTCGACCGCGCCTCGCTCGCGCGGGTGCTGCCGAGCCGGCTGGTGGGCCGGGCCCCCGCGCCGAAACCGGCCGTCGCCCTCTCGTCCGGGACGGTCGGCGCCGTCGGGGAGGGGTCCGACGCGGGCCCGGAGCCCGGGGACATCGCGGCGCCGTAGGGGTCCTCAGCCGCCCCGGCGCCGGCGCGGGGGCGGCGGAGGGCCGGCGAGCTCGTCGGTGACCGCCGCGAAGCGCTCCCGGACCGCCGGCCAGCCGTACTCGCTCAGGACGTACTCGCGGCCGGCCGCACCCATGCGGGAGCGCGCGTCGGGGTCGTCGAGCAGCGACGCGAGGGCCGCGGCGAAGTCGGCGTACTCGGCGAAGGCGACGCCGCCGCCCGAGCGCTCGCAGTGCTCGCGCATCACGTCGGAGCCGGCCGCCACGAGCGCCGGCGTCCCCTCCAGCCAGGCCTCGAGCAGCACCAGCGAGAGGCTCTCGAGCTCGCTCGGGTTCACCAGCGCCACGGCCTCGGCGTAGGCCGCCCGCTTGGCCTGCTCGTCCAGATAGCCCAGGTGCACGACGTGTCCGGCATGCCGGCGCGGGACGGTGTAGGAGCCGCGGCCCATCAGGGCGAGCTTCAGATCGGGCGCCCGCGCGGCCGCGAAGCGCGCGACGTGCTCCACGAGCACGTCGACCCGCTTGGCCCCCTCGAGGCGGCCGGCGTAGAGCAGGTACCGGCCCAGGCCCCGCGAAGCGGCGAAGCCGGCCGGCGCCGGCCCGGCCGGCGGGTCGAACCCCACACCCACCACCCCGCCGCCGCGCACCCGGAAGAGGCGCCGCGCCAGCCGCTCCTCGGCGGCCGAGTTGAACAGGCAGCCGCGCGCGGCCTCGAAGGGCCGGCGCAGGCAGCGCATGTGGGCGTCGGGCTCGTCGTGCAGGCAGGGGATCAGGGCGCTCCGGTCCGGCCACGCCTGGATGCCCCAGAAGGTCGTCCCGAAGAGGTAGGGCGCGAACACGAGCAGGTCGTAGTCGCCGCCGCGCTCCTCGATGAACTGCTGGAGGGCCGGCGACCAGACGCCGGCGCCCATCATCTCCAGCTCCTCGAGGTAGCTGAGCCGGCCCTGCTCCACGAGGCGGGCGTGCAGCCGGTCGTAGGTCTCCGGGTCGCGCGGGCCCACCGGGAAGCGCAGCACGCGGACGCCGTCCTCCTCCGACTCGCCGGCCGGGAGGACGTTTGCCCAGGTGGCGTGGTCGACGGCGCAGGTGGTGGCCACCTCGACGGCCCGCCCCTCACCGCCCGCCCGCGTCGCGAGCCCCCGCACCAGCGTCTCGGCGCCGCCGACGATGCCCTCGGCGTAGCGCGGCACCACCATCAGGATCCTCATGGCGCCACCGCGGCCAGATGGCCGGCCAGGCGGTCGACCACGGAGGGCCAGCCGAGGCCGGCCACGAAGCGGCGCCCGGCCCGGCCGAGCGCGCCGGCAAGGGCCGGGTTCCGGAGCAGCAGGTCGACGCAGGCGGCGTACTCCAGGTCGTCGCCGTACCAGAGGCCGGCGCCCGCGCGGCGGCTCTGCCCCACCAGCACCGGGGAGACCTCCGAGCTGATCGTCGGCACGCCGTGCGACCAGGCCTCGAGCAGCACCAGCGAGAGGCTCTCGTAGGGCGACGGGCAGACCAGCGCGAGCGCGCCGGCGATGGCGTCGTGCTTGCGCTCCTCGCTCACGAAGCCCGGCGCGACCAGCCAGGGCTCGCGCGGGAGGGGCATCACCGCGCGGCCGATCATCGCGAGCGCCGGCCCGTCGCGGCGGGCCCGGCGGTAGCGCCCGTGCGCGCGGAGCAGCGCGTCGGAGCCCTTGGAGGGCTCGATCCGGCCCAGGCAGAGCAGGTAGTCGCCGGTCAGGCCGACCTCGCGCCGGAAGCGCTCGGGGTCGGCGGCCGGCGGCGGGTCCATCCCCACCCCCACCACGTCGGTCCGGCCGGGGTCGAGCCCCGCGCCGAAGCGCGCCACAGCCAGCGCCCGCTCCTCGGGGGTGCTGAAGATCACCCGCCGGGCCGCGCCGACGACGCCCTCGAAGATCCCAAGGCGCAGCGGCGGCTCGTCGTGGAAGGCCGGCACCAGGACGGCGCGGTCGGCCACCAGCGGGAGGCCGTCCACGGTGGTGGCGTAGAGGTAGGGCACGAACATGACGGCGTCGTAGCCGGCGCCCTCCTCCCGCAGGTGCCGCAGCAGCCCGGGGGCGTGCGGGCCCTGCAGGTCCATCCAGCGCCGCTCGACCGCCGGCCCGGTCTCGCGCCCGGTGAGAACCCTGGCCGAGAGCGCGTCGAAGGCGCCGCCGTCGCGCGGCTCGGGCACCGGGAAGCGCAGGACGCTCACGTCCCCGTCCCGGGAGGCGCCGGCCTCGTAGTGGTCCTCCCAGGTGCGGTAGTCGCGGGCGCAGGTGGTGAGGACGGTGACCTCGGCGCGGCCGGCCAGGCGGTGCGCGTACTGGCGGGCGAGCGCCTCGGCGCCGCCGTTCACCTCGGCGCCGTAGCGGGGGACGACGATCGCGACCCTCATAGCAGCGGCTCCAGCGCCGCGGCCATCGCGGCCTCCACGCGCTCGGGCGCGAGCTCGGCCAGGCGCCGGGCGGCGCGGGCCGCGAGCTCCGCCCGCAGATCCGGCCCCGTCAGGACGGCGGCGAGCGCCTCGGCCGCCAGCGCGGCGTCGCGCCCGTGCAGCACCAGCCCCGCGCCGCCGAGGGTCTCGGCGACGGCGCCGGCGTCGCGGGCCACCACGGGGAGCCCCCGGCCGAGCGCCTCGACCAGCGGCGCGCAGAAGCCCTCGTGCTCGCTCATGCAGAGGTAGGCGCCGGCCTCGGCGTAGGCCCGGTCGCGGGCGGCGTCGCTCACCCGCCCGCGGAAGCGGACGGCGTCGTCCAGGCCGAGCCGGGAGACGAAGCGCCCGAGCGCGGCCCGGTAGCCCTCCTCGCCCTCCCAGCTCCCGATCACGTCGAGGCGCGCGGCGGGGACGAGGTGCCGGCGCAGGACCGCGACCGCCCGGACGACGTCCTCGATCCGTTTGCTGGGCGACACGCGGCCGACGGTCAGGACGCTCGGCGCGGGCTCGCCCGAGCGGGCCGGCGGCGCGGCGGACACGTCGAGCAGCAGCGGCACCACGACCGGGTCGGGGAAGCCCGCGCCCTCCAGCTCGCGGGCGTTGTAGCCCGAGTCCGCGATCGCCACCGAGACCCGGCGGGCGAGGTCCGGCAGCGCGTTCCGCCCCCGCTCGCAGAGCATCGCGAGCCCGGGGTTGGTGCGCTTCAGCAGGTGGGCCGGGGTGATGTTGTGGTAGACGATCCCGAGCCGCTCGCGCGGCACCTCGACCGCCCGCTCGACCGCCGCGCTCCAGAGCGACATGCGCAGCAGGGCCGGCCCCTCGCCGGGGCGGAAGTCGGACAGCGGCCGGACCCGCCCGACCAGCCGGGGATGCACGTGCTCGGCGAAGACCTCGCCCCCGACGCCGCGCCGGCGCAGGGCGTCCTGCCACGCGAGCGCCTGGCCGGTGACCGCGTCCGCCGGGGCCGCGGCGGCCATCAGCTGGTGCACCCGCGGATCAGCCGTGCTCAGAGGCCTCCCTCGCGGCGTGCAGCTCGTCGAGCTCGGCCTCGAGCTCGCGCACGCGGTCCTCGAGCGCCTCGCGCGAGCGCGTCTCGGCGTCGAGCGCCGCCCGCATCGAGGCCAGCGCACCGTTCACCTGGGTCACCGCGTCGTTCAGGAAGTGGAAGAACGAGCGGATCTGGATCCGCTTCGCGGCGGTGATCGCCCTGCCGAGCACCGGCTTCGAGGAGTAGGCCGTCTCGAGCCGCAGCCGGACGTGCGGGACCCCGCTCGCATCCGGGCCGAGCCCGGCGTCGAAGGGGAGGTCGAGCACCTTCGCGTCGTACTCGCCCATCCGCCGGCGGTCCGCGACGCGGGCCTTGAGGTCGGCCATGAGGCGCTCGACGTCGATGGCGCCGGTCGGGTCGGCGGGAGCGGGGGCGGACACGGCGCACATCCTAGTGAGGCCCGCCGTGCCCCCCGGCGCTCACCGCCCGACCCTAATGAGGGTCCCCTCGATCGGCGCGGTCACCCAGACGGCACGGGGAGCGACGGCCATCTGCGAGTCGGCGAGGGACTTCAGGCCGACGGCCTTGCGCCCCAGCAGGTGACCCGCCGCATCGATCGTCGCCACGGCGCCATCCTCCCTCTCCAGCGCCAGCACTCCGGATCCGTCGGCGGCCAGGTCGCCGTAGCGCTGGCTGGTGTCGACCGTGGTCAGCGTTCCGTCGAGGCCCCGTCGAACGATCCGCCCGAAGACGTCTCGGGCCCACACGGCTCCGGCGGTCGCCACGAGGCCCCCCTCGGATTGGCCGTCATCGGCCGAGAGCACGCCTAGGCTTCCGCCCGACTCGGCGACCTCGCCCGTCATCCGGTCGCGCCGCTCGACCTCGAACGCGATCGCCTCCTCGCAGTCCTCGCCCTCACAGGGAAGCGGCCGAGCGGTCCACAACGCGTCGGGCCCGAGTGCCATCAGACCGGAGTGCACGGTCGACGCGGCCCCGATCGTCGCCCCCGTGTCCGGGTCGATCCTCTGCAGCTGGAGCCCGTTGCAGGCGACGGTCGGGGCGCAATTGAAGATCATCCAGGCCACCTTGCCGCGGCCGACGACCGAGATCGGCGCTCCGGGCAGCGTGATCGCCGGCCCGCGCCCACCCCGAGCGGTGACGTCGAGCGGGATCGCCTTCGGCGAGGCCAGCGACGTGAGCCACACGCGGTCACCCACCGACATGAGGCGTGACGCCGGCACCACGAAGGGCGGGATCAGCGCCTTGCCGGACCCGGCATCGAAGGCGTGCACCGCCGATCCGCCGCTCACGTCAGCGCCGATCGTCCAGAGCACCTTCTCGGCGACGACCGCGTCGCCCGGGAATGCGCCCGCCGGGATCCGAGGGTTCGCCGGCCGCGTGACGGTGACCCCCTTCACGGGCGCGAACAGCGTGCGGCTTCCGGACCGGTACGCCAGCCGAAGCCGGGCGCGCCCCGGGCCCGTGAGCCGCACCGCCATCGGGGTCTCGGCGCGGGCGACCGCCCGAGCGACGGCGCGCCACCGCCCGGCGACGAGCCGCTGGACGACGACCGGGACCGGGCCGGCGTAGCGGGTGAACGTCGGCGTGAGGCGGAGCAGCGCGCGCTCGACGACCTGAACGTTGCCGGCGTTCACGGGCGCGATGAGCGGGCGCGTCACCAGCGGAGGCCGGGCCGAACTCCGGGAGAACTCGGCGGCCTGCACCGCCGCACCGCCGCGCGCGAGCCCGAGAGCGCCTCGCTGGACCAGGCCCGACCAGGCGGCAACCGCCTCGCCGCCCCGCCCGGCCGCGATCGCCGCCTGCTCCGGACGCACCGCGGACGGATTCGAGAGCGAGATGGATGGATCGAGGACGTCCGAATCGGCGTCAAGACGGGCGACGCGGACCGCAGGTGCCCGATCCACCGTCGCGATCCATGCGCCACCGTCGGCGGCCGTTGCGACGCCCCAGGTGCGAGGCCGCGTCCCGATCTGGTTGGGCAGGGTCCCGACGTTCTTCCACGCCGCGCCCGGCCGGCGCGAGGCGATGCGCACCGTCTGCTGCAGATACTCACCGCCGTTCCAGGTGAGGAGGACGCGTCCGCCCGGAACCGCATCCAGACGGGGCGCGTATCCCTTCCCCATCGGCTCGGGCGCGGACCATGCCCCGCCGGCGCCGCGGACGCGGACGACCACCCTGGGACCGCGAGCTCCATCGGTCCAGGCGACGACCAGCTCGCCGTCCGCCGCAGGCGCAACCGCCGGGTAGTAGGCGTTGGTACCGGTCGATGCGATCTCCGGGGCGGACCACGCGCCGCTCCGCGCCCTGGTGGCGAGCACGATCGCGCGGCCCGCCGGCGCGTCGCGCAGCCAGGCGGCGCTGCCGCTGCCATCGGGTCGCAGCGCCAGGTCCACGTCCACTCCGGGATCGCCCGGCACCGAGTCGAGCGTCCGCGGCGCGCCCCAGGTGCCGCCCGCCGGGAGAACGGCGACGTGGACCCCGTCCCTCGGCAGGGCCCAAAGCAGGGTGGCCTCACCGTCGGCGGCCACGGCAACGTCCAGACGCGGCTGCTCGGTCGCATTGGCGAGCACCGTCATCGTCGGCTCCCACGCGCCCCCGGCGACGCGGCGCGCGGCCTGCACCCGCGTGGTGGGACCGCCCGCGCCGAAGTCGCTGCAGACCCACGCGGCGACGACGTCGCCGGCGGCGTTGGCCGCCACGACGGGCGGGGCCTCGCTGGCGCTGCAGTTCGTCGCGAGCGCCCGCGGCGCCGACCAGGCGCTCGCACCCGAGCGGAGCTCGGCGGCGAACACGGTGGCTCCGGCGCGGTCGCCGTTCCAGATCACGACGTCCCCGGAGGCCCCGCCCGCCCCCGCGAGCCCATCCACGCGGAACACGCCGGCGGCCAGGACGTCGGGGGCCCGCCAGCGCGGCGAGGGTTGCTCGGCAGAGAGGGCCGGGGCGGCCGCGGCCGCCAGGGAGAGGAGGGCCGCCGGAACAGCGAGGGCGCGAAAGCGGGTGCGGAGGTTCGTCATGCGAACGACCGTACCGGTCGCGGCCGCGTCCGCCGAGGCCCCCCCACAGACCTCTTACCGGCTGCTTACCCCCGGCGCCTCAGGCGCCGGCGCCCTGCGCCGGCACCACCGTGCTCACGCTCCAGCGGCCCGGGAAGGCCACCGGCCCGTAGCCGCGGCCCTGGGCGAAGACCGAGAACGCGACGCACGGGTCGACCAGGTGGAAGGGGTCGCCGCCCTCGGGCGGATCCAGCCGGCAGCCGATCGTGAAGCGGCCCTCGAGCAGCGGCAGTTGGTCGAGGCTGAAGACCGCGCGGCGCAGGCCCGGCGCGCCCCCGACCGGCTCGAGGTCGCTGCGGTTGTCCACCACGGTCACCAGGTTCCCGCCGGAGGTGTTGAAGGTGAGCGTGATCGCCGGCGTCACGTCCTCGACGACCTCGTAGTAGACCTCGACCTGAAAGGGGTCCCCGGAGAGGAAACGGTCGGTCGGGACGTCGTCGGCGCCCAGCACGTGCACGCCGTGGATCCGCGCCGACCGCCAGTCGATCCCCTGCACTCCGGCACCCGTCGCGTCGGCCGCCGCCGGCGCGGACTTCACGAGCCCGTGCTCGTAGCGCAGCAGCACCTCCTCGGGGTTGCCGTCGGCCTGGATGCGCCCGTTGGCCAGCCAGATGGCGCGATCGCAGACCACCTTCACGGCCAGGCTGCTGTGGCTGACGAACACGATCGTCGCGTCGCTGCGCTGGAACTCGGCGATGCGGCCCATGCACTTCTGCTGGAAGGCCGCGTCGCCGACGGCGAGCACCTCGTCCAGCAGCAGGATGTCCGGCTCGAGCTCGGACGCGACCGCGAAGCCGAGCCGCATGTACATGCCCGTGGAGTAGGTGCGGACGGGCGCGTCGATGAAGTTCTCGAGCTCGGCGAACGCGATGATGTCGTCCATCTTCCGGTTCACCTCGGCCCGGGTCATCCCGTGGATCGAGGCGTTCACGTAGATGTTCTCGCGGCCGGTGAAGTCGGGGTGGAAGCCGGCGCCGAGCTCCAGCAGGGAGACCACCCGCCCGCGCGTCTCCACGGTCCCCCGGTCGGGCGGCAGGATGCCCGCGATCAGGGTGAGCAGGGTGCTCTTGCCGGCGCCGTTCGCGCCGACGACGCCCAGGACGCTCCCGGGCTCGATGTCGAGGTCGACGTCGAGCAAGGCGAAGACCTGCCGCGCGCGGACCCGGCGGCGGCGCAGCACGGTCTCCTTCAGGGTCCGGTTGTGCTCGAGAAGCAGCCGGTAGCTGCGGGTGACGCCTCGGAGCCGGATCTCGCCGAGCGCGAGGCTCACAGCTCGACCGCGAGGTCCCGCTGCATGCGGCGGAAGAGCAGGTAGCCGCCGACGAAGATCGCGGGACCCACGGCGAAGATGTAGGCCCAGATCCTCCAGCCCGGCACCAGGCCCCAGTAGAGGACGTCCTGGAACGCCAGCAGGAACGGGGTCACGAAGTTCGCGAGCTGCAGCACGTCGACGAGCCAGGCGTGATCGGTCGCCAGCGGGAAGGTCTCGAAGCTGAACAGCACCGGCGTGAGGAAGAACCAGGGCAGGAGGAGCGCCCCGATGATGTGCTCGATGTCGCGGAAGTAGACGTTCAGCACCGAGACCGCGAGCGAGATCCCGACCACCATCATCAGGATCGGGATCATGATCACCGGCAGCAGCAGCATCACGAGCGGGTTACCCGGCATCAGGAAGGCGCTGAAGGGGACCAGCACGATGATCATCGCGACCAGCGTGGGCCCCTGGGAGACCACGGAGGCGATCGGCACGATCTCGCGCGGGAAGCGGACCTTCTTCACCAGGTTCGAGTTCCCGATCAGGCTCGTCGAGGCGGTGACGAGGGCGCTCGAGAAGAAGACCCAGAGCGCGAGGCCGGTCAGCAGGTAGAGCGGGTAGTGCGGCAGCCGGTTGTCGACGAACTTGAAGATGATCGAGAACACCAGCGTGTACGCCAGCATCATCACGAGGGGGGTCACGAGGGTCCAGACGACCCCGAGCACCGAGCCCTTGTAGCGGCCGCGGATCTCTCGCTTGACCAGGTTCGCGAAAAGCTCGCGTGTGTGGACCGGAACCGCGATCACTGGCGGCCATCCTAGCCAGCGCCGGAGACGACCGGCCGACGGGAGGTCGTCGATGGGATCCCCGTCCGCCCGGGAGCGGGATATCGTCCCCGGATCGGCCCGCCTCACCACGTGCCCGCGCGATGAAGCTGATCATCCAGATCCCCTGCCTGAACGAGGCGGAGTCGCTGCCGCGCACGCTCGCCGACCTGCCGGCCGAGCTCGACGGCTTCGACGAGGTCGAGTGGCTGGTCATCGACGACGGCTCGACCGACGCCACGGCCGAGGTGGCCCGGCGCTGCGGCGTGCACCACATCGTCCGCTTCCCGCGGAACCACGGCCTGGCGACGGCCTTCCAGTCGGGCCTGGACGCCGCCCTGAAGCTGGGCGCCGACGTGATCGTGAACACGGACGCCGACAACCAGTACCGCGGCGCGGACGTCGCCCGGCTGGTCGCGCCGATCCTCGCCGGCACGGCCGACCTGGTGATCGGCGACCGCGTGATCCGCAGCCAGGACGGGTTCTCGCCGGCCAAGAAGGCGCTCCAGGCGTGGGGCTCCTGGGTCGTCCGGCAGGCGTCGGGCACCGACGTGGCCGACGTCACCTCGGGCTTTCGCGCCTACAACCGCGAGGCGGCCATGCGCGTGAACGTGGTCACCCAGTTCACCTACACGCTCGAGACGATCATCCAGGCCGGCAAGGACGACATCGCGGTCGCCGACGTGCCGATCCAGACCAACCCGGCCGTGCGGCCCTCGCGCCTCTTCCGGAGCAACCGGCAGTACGTGCGCCGGTCGGTGGCGACGATCCTGCGCGTCTACGCGGTCCACGAGCCCATGCGCGTCTTCATGGCGCTGGCGGGGGTCTTCGGGGTGGCGGCGGCGGTCCTCTTCGGCCGCTTCGGCTACCTCTACGCGACCGAGCCCGGGCCCACCGGGCACGTCCAGTCGCTGATCGTGGGCGCGGTGCTCGCGGTGTTCGCGCTGCAGATGGCCATGCTCGGCGTGATCGGCGACCTGCTGCGCACCAACCGCCTCATCGCGGAGCGGACCCTGCGCCGGGTGCGGGCGATCGAGCTGACCCTCGGCGTGGAGGCCGAGCGGCTCGTCGGCGAGCCGCTGGACGTGGAACGGCCCCGGATCTGACGGGGGCTTCGCAGCCCGACCTCGGCGGGCCCGCCGGCAACGCGTACGACAAGTACGGCACGCGCAACCCGCTGTCGCGGATCGTCGTGTCGCGGTTCCTGTCGATCGTCGACCGGGCCGTCGCGGGCACCGCGCCGGCGAGCGTGCTCGACGTCGGCTGCGGGGAGGGCGTGGTCACGGCGCGCCTGGCGGCGCTGCTGCCGGACGCCCGGGTCGAGGGCCTGGACGTGGAGGACCCGGCGCTGGTCGCCGAGTGGCGCGCCCGCGAGGGCGGCAACCTCGCCTTCCGCCCCGGGTCGGCCTACGCCCTCCCCCACGACGACCGGTCGGTCGACACGGTCTGCTGCCTCGAGGTCCTGGAGCACCTCGAGCACCCCGGCGCGGCCATGGCCGAGCTGGTGCGCGTGGCCCGCCGCGCCGTGGTGGTGAGCACGCCGCGCGAGCCGCTCTGGCGCGCGGCGAACGTGCTCTCCGGCCGCTACCTGCGCGACCTGGGCAACACGCCCGGGCACGTCAACCACTTCTCGCGGCGCGGCCTGACGGCCCTCGCCGGGCGCGCCGGCCCGGTGCGCGGGGTCTGGAGCCCCTTCCCGTGGACGATCGTCCGCCTCGACGTGCGCTCGGCGCGCTGAGCCGGCTCGAGCGCGCGCTCCGCGACCCGCGCGCGCGGGTCGCCGGCGCCGTGCTGGGCCTCGCGCTCCTCGGCCTGCTGCTCCTGCGGCTGGCCGACCTGTGGGGCGACCGCCCGCCGGACCTCGACGACGCCGATTGGCCGCTGCTGGCGCTGGCGCTGGCCGCCACCGGGGTCGCGATGACCTGCCTGGCGCTGATCTGGGGGCCGTGCCTGCGCGCCGTGGGGGCCGAGCCGCCGCGCGGGCTGGCGGCCGCCTACTACCTGGGGCAGCTCGCGAAGTACCTGCCCGGCGGTGGCTGGCAATACCTGGGGCGAGCGGCGCTGGCGGCCCGCCTGGGCGTGCCGCTGCGGGCCGCGGGCGCGTCGCTGGCGCTGGAGACCGCCGCGATCGTGGCCGGCGCCGCGCTGGTGACGCCGCTGCTGCTGGCCGACGACGCCCTGGGCGCCGCGGTCGCGGTGGTGATCCTGCACACGGTGGCGGTGGGGGCGATCGCCGCGGCGCGGTGGCCGCGGGTGGTCGGGGTGCTGCGGGCGGGCCTCGCACGCGCCGCCGGGCCGGGCGCGACGGTGCGGCCGGGCGAGGCGGCCCGCGCGGTGGGCCTCTTCGCCGGCGCGTGGCTGATCTTCGGGCTCGCGCTCTGGCTCACCGCGCGAGCGCTCTTCGCCGCGCCGGCGGCCGAGCTGCTCCCCATGGCCGGCGCCTTCGCGATCGCGTGGATCGCCGGCTTCGTCGCGGTGATCGCCCCGGGCGGCATCGGCGTGCGCGAGGCCGTGCTGGTCGGGCTGCTGGGTCCGCGGATCGGCGCGGCCGAGGCGATCCTGCTCGCCGCCGCCTCCCGGATCGCCTTCACCCTGGTGGACCTGGGCGGCGCGCTCGCCGCCGTGGTGGCGATGCGCCGATTGGCGCCGCCCGCGCCAAATGGCGCTACCCCGGCGGGATGACCCCCCCGCGCACCAGCGCCGCCTCGGCCGGGCCCGGCAGCACCCACAGGGCCGGGTCCGCACCGGCCACCCGGCGCGCGCCGGCGATCGGGGGCCGCGCGTCGGCCATCACCAGGTCGGTCGACGGCCGCTCGCCGGCCTCGGCCCGGTAGAAGGCCAGCGGGTTGGCGTCGAACCACCACTGGTAGGCGAACTGGGCGAAGTCGTCGGCGGCCTGGGTGTCGCTGTCGGACCGGTCGTAGGAGATCGGGCCCAGGCCGGCCAGGTCGCCGGCC
>JAWVEV010000195.1:0-32619 GCA_033856535.1 Miltoncostaeaceae bacterium
ATTCCGCCGCCTGCTGCACGGCGCCTCCCGCCCCGACGGCGCCCCCGGCGCGGCCGGCCTGGTCGTGCCGGCGCTGGTGGGCGCCCTGGTGGCGCTGGTCGTGGTGGCCGCCACCGGGAACCTGGGCGGCGGCGAGCGCGTCATCACGATCGAGCGGGACCCCACGCCGCTGCCGCTGAGCGCCGACCGCGCGCCGGTGGGCGACGGCGTCGAGGCCGACGGCGAGCCGGTCGCCGCCGGCGCCAAGAGCGTGCAGCGGATCGTGCGCGAGACGGCCCCGGCCGTGGTGAAGATCACCTCCGGGCCCGAGAGCGGGCCGGCCGTCGGCTCCGGCTTCCTGGTCGACCGGCGCGGGCGCGTGCTCACCAACGCCCACGTGATCGACGAGGAGGGCGACGCGACCGTGGTCTTCGACGACGGCACCGAGTCGCGCGCCACCGTGGTCGGCCGCGACGAGAGCACCGACCTCGCCGTGCTGAAGGTGGGCGAGGTCCCGGCGGACGCCCGGCCGCTCCCGCTGGGGAGCAGCGCCGGCCTGGCCGTGGGCGACCCGGTGGTGGCGATCGGCAACCCCTTCGGCCTGGAGCGGACCGCGACCACGGGGATCGTCTCGGCCGTGAAGCGGACCATCGAGGCGCCGGACGGCTTCACGATCCAGAACGTCATCCAGACCGACGCGGCCATCAACCGGGGCAACTCGGGCGGCCCGCTGCTCGACCGGCGCGGCCGCGTGATCGGCATCAACTCCCAGATCGCGACGGGCAGCGGCGGCAGCGACGGGGTGGGCTTCGCCGTCCCGATCGACACGATCCGTCCGGTCGCCGACTCGATCTTGGCCACCGGCAGGGCCCAGCACGCCTGGGTCGGGGTGCTCGGCTCGGCGATCACCCCGAAGGTGGCGAAGGCGCTCGGGATGCCGGGCACGCGCGGGGTCGCCGTGATCGAGGTGGACGGCCGCGGCCCGGCCAAGGCCGCCGGCCTGCGCGCGGCCACGACCCCGCCCGACGCCGAGGTGCCGCGCGGCGGCGATCTGATCGTGGGCGTGAACGGCCGGGTGGTGGAGGACATGGCCGACGTCAGCCAGGCCGTCGCCTCGCGCCGGGTCGGAGAGTCGCTCGCGCTCGACGTGCTGCGCGACGGCGCCCGGCGCACCCTGCACCTCACCCTCGCAAACCGCCCCGCCGACGTCGGGCACGATCGGGGATAGGCCCGGCTCGCCGGGCTCCTAGACTGGGATTCCGTGTCCGCGCCGATCACCATCCGCCGCGCCGAGGCCCGCGACGCCGAGACCATCGGCGCGATCTACGACGAGGGCGTCGCCAGCGGGATCGCCACCTTCGCCACCGGCCCCCACACCCCCGGGGAGCGCCGCGCCTGGCTGGCCGCGCGCCCGCTGCGGGCGCCGGTCTGGGTGGGCGAGGATGCCGGCGGCGTGCTGGCCTGGTCGGCCCTCGCCCCGTTCTCCCACCGCGAGTGGTACCGCGGCGTGGGCGAGTACACGGTCTACGTGGCGACCCGGGCCCGTGGCCGCGGCGTCGGGCGGACGATGCTCGAGGCGCTGATCGCGGCCGCGCCGGCGTTCGGCTACTGGAAGCTGGTCGGGATGATCCTCCCGGAGAACGCCGCCGGGCTTGCGCTGGCCCGCGACGGCGGCTTCACCGCCGTCGGCACCCACCGGGCCCACGCGAAGCTCGACGGCGAGTGGCGCGACGTCACCGTGGTGGAGCGCCACCTCGAGCACCCGCAGGGGGAGCGATGAGGCGGCGGGGGATGCTGGTCCGCACCGAGCGGATCGGCGCGCGCGAGGCCTGGGCCGCCCAGCGCCGCCTGGCCGCGGCGCGCCGGGCCGGCGACCTGCCCGACGTGGTCTGGCTGCTCGAGCACCCGCCGGTCTTCACCGCCGGCCGGGGCGGCGACCGCGCCGACCTCTTCCTCAGCGACGAGGCGATCGCGGCCGCCGGGGCCGAGTACGTCCCCCTGGACCGGGGCGGCCAGCTCACCTGGCACGGTCCCGGGCAGAGCGTGGGCTACGTGGTGGCCGACCTGCGCCCGGGCCGGCGCGTGCGCGGCTTCGTCGAGGCGCTGGTGGGCGCGATGGCCGACGCCGCCGGCATCCCCGGCGCCGCGCCGGGCGCCGACGCGATGGGCCTCTACGCCCGGGGGCGCAAGCTCGGCAGCGTGGGGATCCGGGTGCGCGAGGGCGTCACCACCCACGGGCTGGCGCTGAACCGCGACCCGGACCTGGACTGGTTCGGGCTGCTCACGGCCTGCGGCGCGCCCGGCGTGGCCGCCACCTCGATCCTGGCCGAGGGCGGCGACCCGGACCGGGAGCGGGTCGACGGGGCGCTGGCGGAGGCCCTGGCCGAGCGCCTCGGCCTGGACCTGGAGCCGGCGGCGCTCGACGACCTGCTGGCCGCCACGCCGGCCTCCGCCTAGGTCGCTAGAGGAGCATCCCCTCCCACGCGGCCAGGGCGGCCGCCAGCAACGGCTCGTCGGCCGGGTCGCCCCCGGCATCCACCACCCACGCGGCGAGCTCGTCCGGGTGGAGGTCCAGGGGCTCGGCGTCGGGGTGCGCGTCGCGCAGCGCCGCCGCCAGGCGCTCCGCGGCCGGCGCCGGGTCGGTCAGAACCCCCTCCAAAATGACCCTTCGATTCGAATCAGGTCGCCTTCACGACCGTTCCGCGACCACCGCCGCGAGTCGACGACCCTGATCCGCTGCGGAGCGCAGCCGTAGCGTCATTTTGGAGGGGGTTCTCAGAGCAGGTTGACCGCGGCCGCGCAGGCGAGGATCAGGATCATCGCCCCGTAGCCGAGGTAGCCGACGGCCAGGAGGAGCACGCCGAGGGCCACCAGCAGGAGCGCGAGGGTCGCCCACGAGGCCTTCGGGAGGCCGCCGGCGCCGAGGGCCCACCCGGCCTCGGGGGGGCGCGGCGTGCGCAGCGCGCGGCGCTTCTCGCGGGGGAGGCGACGGGCCCGTCGCTTCTCGGTCGTCACAGGCGCGAGGTTAGCTCCCCGAGCCGACGGCCGCGACCTCCGCGGGGCGGGCGGCGAGCTGGCCGCAGGCGGCCGACACGTCCGCGCCCCGGCTGCGCCGCACCGACGCCTCGATGCCGGCCCCGGCCAGCGCCCGGGTGAAGGCGCCGCGCCGGTCGGCGGGGCTGGCCCGGTAGGGGCCGGAGGTCGGGTTGTACTCGATCAGGTTCACGTGGAAGCGCCCGTCGCGCATCAGGTGCGCCAGCCGGCGCGCGTCCTCGGGCCGGTCGTTGACCCGGTCGAGCAGCAGGTACTCGATGAAGACCCGCCGGCCGGTCGCGTCGCAGTAGCGCCGGCAGGCGGCCAGCAGGTTCGCGATCGGGTAGCGGCGGTTGACCGGCATCAGCCGGGAACGCGTCTCGTCGTCGGCCGCGTGCAGCGAGACCGCCAGCCGCACCGGCAGCGGGTGCGCCGCGAGCGCGGCGATGCCCGGCACCCAGCCGACCGTCGAGATCGCGATCTTGCGCGCGGAGATCCCCAGGCCGTCCGGGTCGTTCAGCCCGGCGCAGGCCTCCAGCACGGCGTCGAGGTTCTGGAGCGGCTCGCCCATGCCCATGAAGACCACGTTCGCCAGCCGCGCGTCCTGCGCCGCCGCCTCGGCCCCGGCGATCATCGCCTGGTCGACGATCTCGGCGGGGGTCAGGTCGCGGCCCGGGCCCATCGCGCCGGTCGCGCAGAAGCGGCACCCCAGGGCGCAGCCGGCCTGGCTCGACAGGCAGACCGTGCGCCGGCCGCCGGCGTGGGCGATCAGCACCGCCTCGAGCAGCGCGCCGTCGCCGGCGCGCAGGCGCCATTTGACCGTGCCGTCGCGCGAGACGACCCGCTCCTCGGGCTCGACGCTCCAGAGCGGCACGGCGTCGGAAAGGCGCGCGCGCAGCGCTTTCGGGAGGGTGGCGACCTCGTCCCAGCCCGCGGCCCCGGCGCGCTTGGCCTCCAGGGCCTGACGCGCGCGGTAGGCGGGCTCGCCCCAGCTGCGGAGGGTCTCGGCGATGGCGGTATCGGTCACGGGCACCGCGCTACGGTAGCGCGGATGAGCGCCGAGTCCGGCTAGGGCGAGGGCGGCGCGGCCACCTGCGCGGCCGCCGGCCCCGCCGCCACCGGCTCCCGGCCGTCCAGGCGCGGCATCTTCAGCGCCGCGGCGGCGGCCAGCAGCAGGAAGCCGGCGGCGGCGACCATCGCCGCCCGGAAGCCGTGGGCCACCAGGGCCCGGCCGGCAGCGTCGGCCTGCCCGGTGAGCCGCTCGAGCCGCGCCGGGACCGAGTGGCCCAGCACCACGCCGAGCACCGCCGCGCCGAGCGCCCCGCCGGTGTAGCGGCTGATGTTCGGCAGCGCCGACGCCACGCCCAGGCGCGCCGCCGGCACGTCGTGGATCGCGGTGGTGGTGATCGGCGAGGTCGACATCGCCAGCCCGATCCCCAGGCCGAGCAGGCCCGGCAGCAGCCGCGGGTAGCTCTGCGCGGTCGCGGCGAACGACGCCCAGAATGAGCCGCAGGCGGCGACCAGCAGGCCGACCACGGCCAGCCGCTCGGACCCGACGCGCAGCATCACCCGGCCGGCGAAGGGCGAGACCACCATGAAGCAGGCCGCGATCGGCGCGATCCCGAAGGCCAGCCGCACCGGACCGAAGCCGAGCACCGCCGTGAGGTAGAAGGGCAGCAGCACCAGGGTCCCGAAGAGCGCCGCCGACGAGGTCATGGCGGCGAGGCTCGACGCCGAGACCGACGGCCGGCGCAGCAGCGACAGGTCGAGCATGGGCCGGTCGGTGCGCGCCTCGTGGGCGACGAAGGCCGCCAGCGCCACGACGCCGACGGCGAGCGCGCCGAGCGTCTTGGGCGAGCCCCAGCCCCAGGCGCTGCCGCGCGAGAGCGCCAGGAGCAGCGAGAAGAGGCCGGCGGCGGCCAGGGCGGCGCCGAGCGCGTCGAAGTTCCGGTCCGCGCTCGAGGGGCGCGACTCGACCAGGACCAGGGCGACCCCGACGAGCACGACCGCGCCCATGACCGGCGTGAACCAGAAGACCGAGCGCCAGCCGGCGAGCGCCACCAGGCCGCCGGCGAGGCTCAGCGAGAGGACCGGCGCCAGGCCGAGCACGCCGCCCATCACCCCGATCGCCCGGCCGCGCTCCGCCGGGCCGAAGAGCTCGGCCGCGTAGGCGAACGCCGTGGGCGCCATCGCGCAGGCGCCGGTCCCCTGGAGGATCCGGAACGCCACCAGCGCCGGGGCGTTCGGCGCAAGCGCGCAGAGCACCGAGCCGACCGAGAGCAGGATCACGCCGATCACGAACACGCGCCGGCGCCCGTAGAGGTCGCCGGCCCGGCCGGCGATCGCCAGCAGGGTCGCCTGGGTCACCAGGAACCCGGTCACCACCCAGGAGACCGAGGGCACGTCGACGTCGAAGTCGGCCGCGATCCGCGGCAGCGCGATGTTGACGATGCTGACGTTGACGACCGAGAGCATCATCCCGCTGGCCACGACGGCGAGGGCGAGCCAGCGCCAGCGCGGGTGCGCGCGCAGCCGCGCCCGGACGGGCAGCAGGCGGCGGCGCAGGCGCTCGATCACCCATGGAGCGTATGGCCTGCGCCGCCGCGGGCGCCGCCGCCCCGCGCCTCCGCTACCCTGGCGCGCGGTGACCGGCGAGAAGCTCTGGCGTTACACCAGCCTGGTGCGGCTGTGGTCGTGGGCCCTGATCGGCGTCGCCGTCGCCCTCCTGGCCCTCTCGTTCGCGCTGGAGGCGGGCACCAAGGAGGGCATCGACTCCTGGTGGCTCGGCGCGATCCTCGGCGTCACCGGCCTGACCGGCGCGCTCCTCCTCCCGCTCTTCCGGGTCTGGCTGCGCAAGAGCGCGCTGCCGTCGGTGCGGCTGCCGCAGGCCCGCCGGCTCAGCGGTCCCCGGCGCCTCGAGGCCACCCCCGCGGACTGGCGCCGCTGGGGCACCGTCACCGCGATCGTCCTTCTCGTCGGCGGCTTCGCGATGCTGACCTTCCTCATCGGCGTGCTCGGCCGGGGCGGCACCGCCGAGGGCGTCGTGGTCGGGATGCTGGCCGCGTGGGGCCTGGCGACGCTCGAGGACGCCCGCCGCATCCGCATGACCGAGGACGCCGAGGGCCGCGACTACTTCGCGGCCTGCCGTCGCCCCACCAGCGTGGGCGACCGGCTGTTCTGGGTGCCGCGCAAGGGCTGACCCGGGCCGAGATCGCGCGCCGCCGCGGGGTAACCCGTCGCCCCGAAGGTAGCGGACACACCCTCGCGGGGCGGTGCTACCATACCCGTCGGGGTATCCTGACGAGCACCGAGGAGACGGCGTGCCGGACGTCCACGACCTGGTCATCATCGGCGGCGGGCCCGCGGGCCTGACCGCGGCCATCTACGCCGGACGCGCAAACCTGAAGCCGATCGTGATCGAGGGCTTCGGCGCCGGCGGCCAGCTCATGCTGACCACCGACGTCGAGAACTACCCGGGCTTCCCCGACGGGATCCAGGGCCCGGAGCTGATGCAGATGTTCCGCGGCCAGGCCGAGCGGTTCGGCGCCACCACGATCCAGGCCGACGTCTCGCGCGTCGACCTGTCGGAACGGCCCTTCGGGGTCTGGGTGGACGACGAGGAGTACCGCGCCAAGGCCGTGATCATCGCGACCGGCGCCTCCGCGCGCTGGCTGGGCCTCGAGAGCGAGACCCGGCTGCGCGGCTTCGGCGTCTCGACCTGCGCCACCTGCGACGGCTTCTTCTTCAAGGACAAGCCGATGGTGGTGGTCGGCGGCGGCGACTCGGCCATGGAGGAGGCGATCTACCTCGCCCGCATGGCCTCGAAGGTGACGATCGTGCACCGCCGCGACCAGTTCCGCGCCTCGGCGATCATGGCCGACCGCGCGCTGGCCAACGAGAAGGTGGCCGTGCGCTGGAACGCCGCGGTCGAGGAGGCCGTCGGCGACGGCAAGGTCGAGGCGGTCCGGGTGCGGGACACCGTGACCGGCGAGCTCGAGGACATCCCGGCGGCGGCGATGTTCGTCGCCATCGGCCACGACCCGAACACCTCGCTCTTCGTCGACCAGCTGGAGCTGGACGAGGAGGGCTACGTGGTGACCGACGGGACGCGCACGAGCGTCGAGGGCGTCTTCGCCTGCGGCGACGTGCAGGACGTGATCTACCGCCAGGCGATCACCGCCGCCGCGAGCGGCTGCATGGCGGCCATGGACGCCGAGCGCTGGCTCGAGGCGGCCGAGGACGTGCACACCGGGGGCCCGACGGCCCTCACTGCGAAAGAGGAGCGCTAAATGGCGGACAACGGGATCCTCGAGATCACGGCCGACAACTTCCAGGCGACCGTGCTCGAGAACGAGAAGCCGGTGCTGGTCGACTTCTGGGCCGAGTGGTGCGGTCCGTGCCGCATGGTGGCCCCGGTGGTCGAGGAGATCGCCAAGGCGCACGAGGGCGCGCTGATCGTGGGCAAGCTGGACGTGGACGCCCACCCCGAGATCGCCCAGCGCTACAACGTCCAGGGCATCCCGTTCCTGGGGCTGTACGAGCACGGCAAGCTGGCCCGCCACGCGGTGGGCGCGATGCCGCGGCCGCAGCTCGAGGCGGCGCTCGGCCTGAACGGGTAGCGCCGTGCCGACCTACGACCTCGCCTGCGAGGGCTGCGGGCACCACTTCGAGGCCTTCCGGCAGGGGTTCCTCCGCGACGAGGACCGCTCCTGTCCCGAGTGCGGCGCGCCCGACGCGACCCAGCGCTTCACCGGCTTCGTGACGGCCCGGCCCAGCCGCGGCGCGGCGACCACCACCGTCACCGGGTTCGGTGGTGGTGGGGGCTGCTGCGGCGGCTCCTGCGGCTGCGGCTAGGGGGGCGGAGCGATGGCCTCGACGCGGCCCCGGCCCTCCCGCGAGCAGCTCGCGGTGCGGCTGCGCCGCGCCGAGGGCCAGCTGCGCGGGGTGCAGCGGATGCTCGAGGAGGGCGCCGACTGCACCGAGGTGCTCCCTCAGCTGGCGGCGGTCAAGGCGGCCGTCGACCAGGTGGGGCTGCACCTGATCTCCGATCGCCTGCGGGCCTGCGTGGAGGGCGACGGCGAGTGCCCCGAGGAGTTCGACGAAGCCGTCTCGACCTTCCTGCGCTACGCCACCCTGGCCAAGTAACACCTCTCACCGCGGGTGTGCGACCCCGCCTCCCTGTGGGTATCCCAGGTCCGAGGCCGCCCCGCGCCGCGGGGCCGGCCCGGGGCTGAGGAGGCCGAGATGACCGAGGACGGGAAGGTCCGGGAGCTGAAGGGCCGCGCGAAGGAGGCCGCCGGCGCGGTGGCCGACGACGGGGACCTGAAGCGCGAGGGCCGCGCCGACCAGCGCGGCGGCAAGCTCTCCCAGGCCGGCGAGAAGCTGCGGGACGCGGCCGACGACGTGAAGGACGCGATCAAGAAGTAGCGGCCGCCGCGGGCCGCGGCGCCGGCTCAGCGCCGCGGCTCGAGCAGCGCCGCCAGCTCGGTGAGCGCGCCGATGCGCGGGCACGGCCCGTCGCCGAGGGCGCCCTCGCGGTCGATCAGCACGGCGGCGACGCCGGCCTGCCGCGCGCCCAGGCAGTCCAGGTCCGGGCGGTCGCCGCAGTGCACGACGGCCTCGGGCGGCAGCCCGAGCTCGCCCAGCACGTGGTGGAAGAGGCCCGGGCTCGGCTTCCGCGAGCCCACGATCGCGCTGATCCCGGTCACCTCGAAGCGGTCGAGGATCCCCAGCCGCGCGAGCTCCTCGGGCAGCGAGCAGTCCCAGTTGCTCACCACCGCGAGGCGCAGGCCGGCGGCCCGCAGGGCGTCGAGCGCCGGCAGCGCGTCGGGCAGCAGGACGAAGCGCAGGCTGGCCACCAGCAGCTCGGCCAGGCGGTCGAGCGGCGGCAGCGGGCCGCCGAGGTGGCGGGCGACCACGGCCGCGCAGCGGCGGCGCAGGTCGGCCAGGCTCGCTGCGTCGCGGCCCAGGTCGTGGTTCGCCCGGTAGAAGAGGATCTCGGCCCGGATCGCCGTCCCGACGGCCGCCTCGGGATGCGGAAACCCCTCCTCGGCGAGCAGCCGCGCGAGGGCCGGCGCGGGTGGCTCGAGGGTCACCATGGTGCCGTACGCATCGAGCAGGACGGCCTCGACCGGGCGTTCGGGTGGGCTCACGAGGGGCGTCTATACTCGGTCTCCGCCGAGAGCGTGGGAGGGTGCCTCGTGCGTGTGCCGAAAGGGCGTATCGCCGTTCCGGTGACCGCGATCTCCGTCGTCGCGTTGGCATGGGCGCCGGCTCCGGTGGCGAACCACTACGCGGACGGACCCGGCGGCGCGAAGGCCGGCCTGGTCCGCGTCGACCGAGGATGGGAGTTCGTGTACCACGCCGTGCGGCTCTCACGCGGGGCGGAGCTCGGGACCAGCGGCCAGGCGATGGACCGCGCACGGCTGATCTGGGCATCGCGTCCGCGCGCCGAGTCGGTGGACCTCCGATACGTGGACGGGCCCTTCAGGGTGCCGGTGCCCAGGGGCGGCGTGGTCCCGCGCAACCCGGTGGCGCGCCCGCGTGACCGTTTGGCATGGGTGGTCGAAGGACAGGTGGGCGACGGGCCGCGCCAGATGATCGGCCTCCTCGACTACAGGAGCGGTGACCTGACCTGGAAGCTCCGCCCGAGGGCGGGCCGAGCGTGACCCCGCGCCGAGCGCGCAAGCGGCGGATCGCCGCGCGGCGGGCCGGGCGCCGGCGCGCGGCCCGGAAGGGCTCGCTGCGCGTCATGGTCACTGCGATCGCGCTGGCCGTGGTCTGCGGCGGCGCCCTGGTCTGCGCGATCGCCGTCGCCTCGGTGGTGATGGACGTCAACAGCCGGGGGCTCAAGGAGATCCGGCTCGGGGAGAACACCCAGGTGTTCGACCGCAACGGCGACCTGCTCGGGCTGGTGCCCGCCGAGACGAACCGCACCGAGGTGAGCGAGGACCTGATCCCGCGGGAGCTCGAGGACGCCACGGTGGCGATCGAGGACAAGCGGTTCTACAAGCACGGCGGAGTGGACTACTCCCGCATCGTGGGCGCCGCCGTCCACGACCTGCAGCACGGATCGACCACCCAGGGCGGCAGCACGATCACGATGCAGCTGATCAAGAACCTGTACGACCCGGGCGCCGCCCGGACGATCACGCGCAAGCTGCAGGAGGCGTACCTCGCCTACCAGTACGAGCACAAGTACTCGAAGTCCGAGATCCTCACCAAGTACCTGAACGGCGTCTTCTACGGGAACAACGCCGTCGGGGTCGAGGCCGCCGCCCAGACCTACTTCAACAAGACGGTCTCCGACATCAGCCTGCCCCAGGCGGCGCTCCTGGCGGGGCTGCCCCAGGCGCCGAGCGCCTACGACCCGTTCAACCGGCCCGAGGTGGCCCGCGAGCGGCGCAACACGGTGCTCGACCAGATGGCCGATCAGGGCTACATCTCCGAGGAGAAGGCCGAGCGGGCCAAGCGGTCCGGCCTCGCGCTGAAGCGCGGCACGGCCTACCACCTGCCCAAGGAGGCCTTCTTCTTCGAGTACGTCCGCCAGCTGCTGGTGGAGCGCTACGGCGAGAAGGAGGTCCAGCAGGGCGGGTTCAAGGTCTACACCACGGTCGACCCGCACTTTCAGGAGGCCGCGCGCACGGCGATCAGGGAGCGGCTCGGCCTCAGCACCGACCCGGCCTCCGCCGTGGTCATGATCGACACGCGCACCGGGTTCATCCGGGCGATGGAGTCGAGCCAGACGTTCACCAGCCAGAGCCAGTTCAACTTCGCGGCCCAGGCCCGGCGCCAGACCGGCTCCACGGCCAAGACCTTCGTGCTGGCGGCGGCCATCGAGGCCGGCATCAGCCCGAGCACGATCTACTGGAGCCGCCCGCTGAACTTCGATGACGACGAGTACGGCCACATCGAGGTCTCGACCTACAGCCACAGCTACGGCGGCCCGACCGACATCCGCTCCGCGACGCTGGCCTCGGACAACACCGTCTTCCAGCAGCTGGCGCTGGACGTGGGGCCGAGCAAGGTCGTCGACATCGCCGAGCGCATGGGCATCCCGCCCGAGCACCGCCTGCCGAACGTCGCCTCGGTCGCGCTGGGCTCCGGCGAGGTGACGCCGCTCGACATGGCGGTGGCGTACGCGCCGCTCTCCAACGGCGGCCTGCGGGTGGAGCCGCGGGCGATCGTGCGCGTGGTCAAGCCCGACGGGACCACCGAGGTCTTCAAGCCGAAGCGGAAGCGCGCCTTCACCGACGGGGTCTCCTACGAGGTCAGCAAGATCCTCGAGGCCAACATCCAGGGCGGAACCGGCGTCGCGGCGCGCCTCAGCGTGCCGGCGGCCGGCAAGACCGGCACCACCGACGACTACACCGACGCCTGGTTCGTCGGCTACACCCCGCACTTCTCCACCTCGGTCTGGGTCGGCTACCCGAACTCCGACGGCATCCGGCGCTCGATGTACAACGTCCACGGCCGGACCGTCTCGGGCGGCAGCTTCCCCGCCGAGATCTGGGGCGACTTCATGCGGGTGGTCACGGAGAACGCGCCGTACGAGGAGTTCGCCCAGCCCACGCACCCGGCCGTCTTCAAGCCGTTCACCAGCCCGTTCACCGAGGAGGCCCAGGCGGAGGCCGCGCGCCTCAAGGAGGAGGAGCTCAAGGAGGAGAAGAAGAAGGCCGCCCGCAAGCGCAAGCTGGCCCGGCTGCGGCGCGAGGCGCGCGAGCGCGACGAGGAGGAGGCCGCCCAGGGCGAGAACCAGCCCGGGGGCTACCCCAGCGAGCCGGCGGGCTCCAACCCGCCGCCGCCGGTCGACCCGAACGCTCCGGACCCGGGCACCGGCGTGCCGGATCCCGGCACGTCGCCTCCGGTCGCCGAGCCGCCGGTCGACCCCGCCGGCGAGGCCCCGGTCCCCGCCGCACCGCCGCCCGACGCCGGCGATGTCGCCAACGGCAACGGCCGCCGGGCCGAGACTCCCTAGGCGGCCGTCGCGCGCAGACCGACCCGACCCGAGCTCGCCCGCGCCGTCCGCCGGGCCGCCGCCGAGGCCGCCCGCCCCCGCGGCGCCGCGGCGATCGCCGGCATCCTGGCGCTGGCGCTCTACCTGTTCGGCCCGCCCGGCGGGGACGCCGCCGCGCACCTGTACCAGACCCAGGTCTGGCGCGATCAGGGCTGGGAGCTGTGGGACAACTTCTGGTACTCGGGCCGCTACGCGCAGGTCAACTACAGCCTGATCTACTACCCGATGGCCGCCGTCCTCGGGACGGCGACCGTGGTGGCCGGATCGGCCGCCGCCGCGGCCGGCGCCTTCGCCGCGATCGTGCGCCGCCAGTGGCCGGCCCTGGCGACCGGACCGGTCCTCGCGTTCGCCCTGGTGGGGCCGCTCGGCGTGGTGGCCGGGACCTACCCCTTCCAGCTCGGCATGGCCTTCGCGCTCGCCGCGCTGGCGGCGCTCGGCGCCCGCAGGGCCGGGCGGACCTTCGCGCTGGTCGTCCTCACCGGGCTCGCCCACCCGCTGGCGCTGGTCTTCGCGCTGGTGGTCCTGGGCGCGGTGGGGCTCACGAGCGGCCGCTGGTGGCGCGAGCCGCGCTGGCGCATGCTGGCGGTCGGGGCGGTCGCGGTGGGCGGCGCCCAGGGCCTGCTCATGCGGGCCTTCGCCTCCGACGGCGCGCGGTACCCGTTCTCGCCCGTGGCGGCGCTCGCGATCGCGCTCTTCTGCGGCGCCGGCGTGCTGCTGACGCGCGGGATCCACGGCCAGCGCCAGCTGCGCGCGCTCTTCCTCGCCTACGGGGCGGTGGCGGCCGGCGCGTTCCTGGTCTCCTCGCCGCTCGGCGGGAACATCGAGCGGCTGATCCTGCTCATGGGCACGCCGCTGCTGCTGCTGCCGCTGGCGGCGCGGCGCTTCCGCCCGCGCGGGATCGCGCTGGGCTGCGTGGCCGCGGCGCTCGCCTGGCAGGCCTTCCCCGCGGTGGCCGGCTGGAGCACCGCCTCGGCCGCCCGGGCCGACCAGGAGGAGTACTGGTACCCGGTCATCGCCTTCCTCGACGAGCACCCCGACCCGAACCACCGCGTCGAGGTGGTGGCGACGGCCGACAACTGGGAGGCCTTCCACCTGGCCCGGCGCGGGGTGCCGCTGGCGCGCGGCTGGTTCCGCCAGGACGACTTCCCCGGCAACGCGGTGCTCTACCAGCCGCTCACGCCCCGCGGCTACCAGGCGTGGCTGCGCCGGGTGGGCGTCCGGTACGTCTTCCTGCCCGACGACCCGCTCGACTACAGCGGGCGTAACGAGGCCAAGCTGCTGCGCGGCGGCGACTCGGGGCTCGACCTGGTGGCGAAGGTCGGCGGCTGGACGGTCTACGAGCTCCCGAAGCCGACGCCGATCGCGACGCCGACCGGGCGCCAGGTCCACGGGCCGGACGCGGTCGACGTGCTCGGGATGACCCAGGACACGCTCACGCTGCGCGTCGCCGGGCCCGGCCGCTACCGCCTGCGCCTGAGCTACACGCCGTACTGGCGGGTGGTGCGCGGGCTGGCCTGCGTGGGCCCGGCGACGCCCTCGGGCACCGAGCTGCGGACCGTCGGGGCCGGCGTGATCGAGCTGAGCTTCGCGGTGCGGCTCGGGAGGTTCGTGGGAGCCGTGCTCGGCAGCGAGCACACCTGCGGGACCCCGACGGCGGCGCCGAAGGAGCCCGCCGCCTAGGGGCCTTCAGGGCGCCCGGATCCGGAGCTGGGCGACGAGGAGGACCATGCCGGCCACCGCCGCGACCGTCGTCCAGCGCCGCCGGCGCGGGCTCGCCTCGAGCCAGTCGGCGACGGGCCAGGCCAGCGGGAAGGCCAGGGTCCCGAAGCGGGCGACCGAGTCCACCGACCCGCTCGACAGCGGCAGCGCGAGGCAGGCCGCGGAGTAGGCCACCCAGGGCGAGCGCAGGCCGCCCTCCGCGCGCCAGAGCTTTGCGAGCAGGGCGATGTAGAGGGCGCCGAACGCGACGTCGCGCGCGACCGCGGTCCAGGCGGCGCCCGCCTCCCCGCGGACGACATGGCCCCAGCCGGCGCGGAGCTCCTCCGGGGCCGCGGTGAACAGCCCGATCACCGGGCTGCCGCGGTCCCAGGCCCCCTGGGCGGCGAAGGGCAGCGTCGGCGACCCGCGCGCGGCCCACATCCAGACCAGGAACCCGGCGAGGGCGGCGACGCTCGGCAGGACGGCCAGCGCGGCGCGGCCGAGGCGGGCGCGGTCGATGAGCAGGCGGCGCGCGGCCGGGTCCCACAGGGCGAGCATCCCGACGAGCAGGGCGACCAGGATCCCCGGCGGGCGGGCCAGCGCGGCGGCGGCGGCGGCCAGCCCCGCCACCGCGAAGCGCCCGCGGACCGCCGCGAGCGCGGCGGCGGCGGCGAGCGCCAGGGCGAGGCCCTCGGTGTAGGCGAGCGAGAAGGTGGTCGCCGGCGGCGCCAGCGCCACCGCCCAGGTCGCGAGCGCCGCGCGCCGCTCGCCGAACCGAGACCGCGCCAGCGCATGGAGCGCGAGCAGGGCCCCGAGGAAGCCGAGATTCGCCGCGACGAGGCCGGCGCCGAAGGGGTTCAGCCCGAGCGCGACCCCCGCGGCCATGAGCCCCGGCAGCAGGGGGAAGAAGGCGAGGTTCGTATAGACCTCGGCCAGCTGGCCGAGGTCGTGGTCGTAGCCGCGCAGGGCGATGTCGAGGTACCAGGTGGTGTCCCAACCGCCGAGGAGCGCGAGCGCGTCCGGGACCTGGGGCTCGACCCCACGGGTCGGGATGCCGAGCGCGAGGCTGCCGATCAGCCCGAGCGCGAGCACCAGCGCGCGCGAGGCGGCCCACGCCGCGACGGGGGTCCCCCACCCCGTCGCCGCCCGGCCGCGCAGGCGCGCGAGGGCGGCCCCGCTCACCGCCGGCGCGCCCGGCCGGCGCGCTGCGGCCGCGCGAGCGCGAGCCCGGCGACGGCCAGGATCCCGATCGCCACCGGGGCCGCCAGCGCGGCCGGCTCGAGCGCGACGGGGGCGGGCACGGGCGCGGGGCCGTCCTCGACCAGCAGCAGGCGCGCCGGCGGGTCGACCAGGTTGCGGACGCACCAGAACGCGGCCAGGACCGCCAGCGCGACGAGCAGCACGCCGTGGCCCTGGATCACCTCGGGCTCGCGCGGGGCGCCGAAGGCCAGCAGCAGGCCGATCGCGACCGCGGTCAGGCCGAGCAGCGGAAGGATCCAGAGCTCGCCCGAGCCGGCCAGGCCCGAGGCGGTGCGGTCGACGCTCGGCGAGCGGACCGCGTACCAGGGCAGCGCCGGCAGGGCGGACAGCGCGACGCCGGCCGCGATGGCCAGGGCGGCCGGCGTCATGGTCCTCACGGGGCGACCCGCCGGAACACCAGCACGCCGTCCCGGTCGAAGACGACTCGGAAGTCCCTCCGGGCCCGCAGGATCGCCAGCTCCAGCGCGTGATCGCGCGCGTTGAGGCGGTCGGCGACGTAGGGCCGGCGCTCGTCGACCAGGACCCACCGCGCCTCGTCGATCGTCGGGAAGGTCATGATCCGGCGCCGGTTCGACAGGTGCGCCGCGATCAGGTTCCCCGCCGAGACCGGCACGCCGTCGGGGACCATCGCGACGGCCTCGGCCAGGACCCGCGCGTGGGGGCCGCGCTCGTACTGGGAGAGCCGGGACTCCGAGGCGATCGAGACCGCCGGCGGCACGGGCAGCGGCCCCATCAGGACCAGCGAGACCAGCATGATCAGCACCGCCCCGACCGCCACCCGCACCGGGCTCGCGAGCGCCCGGGCCAGCGCCGCCGGCCGCGTCCGGGCGCGCATCCGCGCGAGCCCGAGGATCGCCGAGGCGACCAGGAAGGGCGCGATCACGGCGCCGTACTGGTACTCGATCGACTGCTGGGGCCACCAGTCGGCCAGCAGGTTCAGGGCCAGGTCCGGCAGCGCGCCGAGGGCGAGGAGCGGCGCGACCAGGGAGAGCAGGAGGAGCGGCACGAGCAGCGCCGCCAGGTACCCGATCCGGCCCGGGTCGCCGAGGGTCGTGAACACCTCCCACGGGTGCGTCAGGAACGCCCGGGCGACGTCGCCGGGTCCGTCGCCGGCCTCGCCGTAGCGCGAGAGGAAGGCGCTGCCGCGCCCCTCGTTGTAGTGCGGGATCACGACCAGCACGGCGAAGGCGACCCAGGCGGCCGAGACGCCGGCCAGGATCGCCCCGGCCCGCCGGCGGCCGCGGACCGCCATCCAGATCGCGAGCATCACCAGCGCCAGCCCCACCTGCTCCTTGGCCATCAGGGCGAGGCCGGCGAAGAGCGCCAGGTGCCACATCCGGCCGGTCTCGGCCGCCCAGATCGCGTACATCAGCAGCGGCGCGGCCAGCGTGACCGGGTGGAACTCGGTCACCGTCGCCCAGCCGATCGGCGGGTAGAGCAGGTAGACCGCCGCGGCGGCCATCGCCAGGCGGTCGTCGCCCAGCCAGCGCCGCCCGAGCCAGAAGGCGGGGAGCGCGCCCAGCGACACCGCGATCGCCTGGACCACGAGCAGCATCTCGGGCCGCGGCCAGATCGCCCAGAGCGGCGCGAGGGCGCCCAGGAGCGGGTCGACGTGCGCGCCGAGCCGGGAGAACTGGCGGCCGGCGGCGTCGGTGGTCTCGAGCGGGCGGCCGTGGGCCGTGCTCCAGACCGCCTGGGCCATGTTCCCGAGGTCGAAGCGGCCGGTCCAGAAGGCCCGGTGGCGGGCCACCGAGAGCCAGGAGAGCACGATCGCCGCGACGGCCGCCATCCCCACGACGGCCCAGTCCGCCCGGCGGCCGAGGTCGCCGGGGGCGGGCCGCGGCGCGCCGGCCGGGCCGGCCGGCGCCGCGCGGGACGGCGAGCCGACGCTCACCCGTCGGGCTCCGGGCGGGGGACGCGGCGGCCGGCCACCACCACGGCGCCGACGAAGGCCAGCTCCACGACCATCAGCACCAGGCGCACGCCGACCGACAGCGTGACCGCGACCCCCCCGGACACCCCCTCGCTCTGCGCCAGCGCGAGCGCGAAGGCGCCGTCGCGCACGCCGAGGCCGGACGGGAAGATCACGAGCACGATCGCCACCGCGTAGGCCAGCAGGAAGCCGAGGCCGACGAGGCCGGGGCCGCCGATCTCCGGGCCGGCCGCGGCGCGCACGATGAGCCAGATCCCGATCACCAGCAGGCCGGCGATGAGCAGGTACCAGCCCACCAGCGCGGCCACCTCGCCGCCGCTGAGCAGCTTGGCGATCGGCTCGCGCTTGGCCTTGCGCAGCGCCCAGGACGACGCGGGGCCGAAGACCCGCGGGTGCAGCGCGAGCAGCACCAGCGGCACCAGCCCGAGCAGCCACAGCTCGCCGCCCTGGCCGAGGTCGCTGTAGAGCGCGACGAAGGCCACCGCGCCGCTCGCCGCGACCCCCAGGCTCAGGGCCTGCTCGTAGGCGATGGCCGCCAGGCTGACCCGCTTGGGGACGCCCTGCTCGGCGCTGAGCACGACCCGGCTCACCACCATCAGCACGCTGCCGGGGACGTAGCGCCCCAGCAGCGAGCGGGCCCAGATCGAGAGCGTGATCCGCCCCGGCGGCGCGGGCTGGTGCAGCCGCTCGATGATCGCGCCGTAGCCGATGCCGCTGGTCCAGTAGAAGGCGATCAGCACCGCGAGGCCCAGCGCGAAGAGCGGCGGGTCGAGCTGCCAGTCGTAGTCGGACACCTTCGACCAGCCGTCGACGAGCGCGTAGCCCAGGAACGCGAGCACGGCCAGTCCGGCGGCCAGGCCGCCCAGGCGCCGCCAGTCCGTGCGCGGTCCGGCGGCCCCGCTCACGCGGAGGGGCGAGAACCGGCGCGCCGCGCCACCGCGATCAGGCCGAGGTAGCCGGGCCGGCGCCCGACGAAGGCCGTGTCGAGCTCGAAGGCCGCGCGCAGGACGGTCGCGGCCGCGCGGGCCGGCACGCCGCGCGGGCCGGCGCCTCCACCGGCCCGTCCGCCTCCCCGGGCGAGCCGCCGGCGCAGCAGGGGCCGGTAGACCAGGCGGTGGTAGAGGCCGGTGAGCGGGAAGCCCCAGCCCTGCACGTCGACGTCGACGAAGCCGGCGTCCTCGAGCAGCGCGCGAAAGCCCTCGGCCGTGTAGCGCCGCCGGTGGCCGGCCCAGTGGTCGACCCAGTCGTAGCGGTAGGGGTTCGCCGGGACGCTGGCCACGAGGAGGCCGCCCGGGCGCAGCACGCGCGCGAGCTCGCCGGCGCCGGCCCGGTCGTCGTCCAGGTGCTCGAGCACCTCGCCGCAGACCGCGGCGTCGAACGACGCGTCGGGGAGGTCCAGCGCCTGCAGGTCGCCCACGGCCACCGGGTGGTCGTCGCCGTCGGGCCGCTCGGCCAGGCGCGCCCGGGTCCAGTCGCAGAGCTCCGGGCTGGCGTCGACCGAGGTCACGCGCAGGCCGGCCGCGACCATCTTCAGCGTGAGGGAGCCCGCCCCGGCGCCGGCGTTGAGCACCTCGGGGCCGGGCAGCCGCGGCAGCAGCCGGCGCAGCAGCAGCGCCTCGCGGTAGTCGTGCCGGGGGCCGTAGAGCTCCGGGGTCGCGCCCCAGTCGTGGGGCGCGAGCTGGTCGGGCGCGCCGCTCATCGGCTCGGAGGGTAGAGGCTCGGCGGGCCGGTCGCGGCGCCCGGGTGTCCTTGCGCGGCCCGCGGTCGACTGGAAAGGTGCGCCGGGTGCTGGCGACCCGCTATCACGGCGACCGCGACATCCGCGTCGACGAGGTCCCCGAGCCGGGGCTGCGCGAGCCGACCGACGCGCTCGTCCGGGTGCACCTGGCGGGGATCTGCGGCTCGGACCTCCACTTCTACCGCGCCGGCTCGAGCCTCGGCTTCGCGCCGCCCGAGCGGGTCGGCCACGAGTTCGTGGGCGAGGTGCTGGAGGTCGGCGCCGACGTGCGGAGCGTCCGCCCGGGGCAGGCCGTGGTCTCGTCCCCGAGCATCGCCGACGGCACCTGCGAGATGTGCCGGGAGCGCCTGTATTACGCCTGCGAGCGCGGGCTCGGGTTCTTCGGCTACTCGGGCGGGTTCTGGCACTACGGCGGCCCGGTCGAGGGCGGGCAATCCGAGCTGGTCCGCGTGCCGTTCGCGGACTACACGCTCGTGGCGGTGCCCGAGGAGCTGGCCGACCCCGAACGGCGCCCGGCCCTCGTCGGGATCATCGACGTCATGGGCACCGGCTGGCACGGCGCGGACGCCGCCGGCGTCGCCCCGGGAGACGACGTGCTGGTGATCGGCGACGGCGCCGTCGGCCTGTGCGCCGCGCACGCCGCGGTCGCCCGCGGCGCGGAGCGCGTGATCCTCGCCGGGCACCACGCGGACCGGCTGGCGATCGGCCGCCGCCTGGGCGCGACCGACGTCGTCGAGAGCCGCGACCCGGCCGAGGTCGGCGAGCTGGTGCGCGGCCTCACGGGCGGGCACGGGGCGCGCGTCGTGATCGCGAGCGTCTCCGGTGACGCGCCGCTCGCGACCGCCCACGCCGGCGTGCGCGCGGGCGGCGTCATCTCCTGCATCGGCCTGGACCAGGCGGTGGGCGCCCCGCCGGGGGTCGACTGGATGGACCAGTTCCTGCGCAACCTCACGATCACCGGGGGCCTGGTGCCCGGCCGGCGCAACGTGCCGCACCTCATGGAGCTGCTGGCGAAGGGCGCGATCGACCCCACGCCGGTGTTCACCCACCGGCTCCCGCTCGCCCGCGCGGCGGACGGCTACCGGCTGATGGACGAGCGCGCCGAGGGCGTGGTCAAGGTCGTGCTCGACCCGAGCGCCTGAGCCCCGCGCGGCGGGCGGCGAGCGCGGCCTCGATCGCCTCGCGAAAGCGCGCGGCCACCGCGGCCGGCGCGCCCAGCTCCAGGTAGCGCGCCCGGGCCGCCGCGCCCAGGCGGGCGCGCAGGTCCGGATCGCCGGCCAGCCGGCGCAGCGCCGCCGCCAGCGCGGGCGCGTCGCCCGCCGGCACCAGCAGCGCGTGCTCGCCGTCGCGCAGCACCTCGCGCGCGCCGGGGGTGTCGGCGGTGACCACCGCCCGGCCCGCCGCCATCGCCTGCCAGACCTTGTTCGGCACGACGCGCGCGGCCTTGTCGCTCTCGCCGAAGACCCCCAGGCAGATCGCGGCGCCGCGCACCGCGGCGCCGAGCTCCTCGTACGGTATCCAGGCCTCGTGGACGAGCCCGGGCGGCCGGTCGCGGGCGAGCTCGTCGCGCAGCCAGGGGCCGAGCTGGCCGTCGCCGACCACGCGCAGGGGCGGGACGCCCGGCTCGCGGGCCGCCGCCAGCACGGTGCGGACCCCGTGCAGCGGCGCCAGCTTGCCGTAGAAGAGCGCCGTGGGCGGGCCCTCGGGCTCCGGGCCGGGCGCGAAGCGATCCGGCTCGGCGCCCACCGGCACTACGGCCAGCCGCGCCGCGGGCACGCCGAAGCGCTCGGCCATGAAGCGGGCGTTCGCGGCGGTGTCGGCGATGGCGAGGTCGGCCGCGCGCAGCGCCAGGCGGTCGGCCCCCGCCAGCGCGGCCCCGGCGGCGCGCCCGGCCCGGCCGCGGTCGCCGGCGAGCGTGTCGGCCAGGGAGATCATCATGTCGGCCACCAGCAGCGCGCCGCGGGCGCGGGCGGCGGCCCAGGCCAGCGGCGCGTCGGGCTGCGCCGGGTAGCCGGCGACCACGACGTCCGGCGCCGGCCCGCGGGCGGCCTCGGCCGCCAGCCCGGCCCAGGCGGCCGCGAAGGCCCCGGCCGTGCGGACCAGCCGGGTCGGGGCGAGGAAGGCCCCGGCCTTGTGGCGGCTGCGCTCCCAGAGCGGGCGGTGGCGCTCGTCGACCTCGATGCCGAGCTCCCGCAGCCCCGCCACCAGCACCCGGGTGCGCGGGTAGTCGCGCTCATAGGTGCCGAGCCAGCACACCCTCAAGGGTCGGTCGCCGGCTACCGCAGCGTCCGCTCGACGCGCCGCTCCTCCTCCTCCAGGCGGGGGCGCTGGTGGTTGCGCTGGATCAGCTCGCTGAGCAACCCGATCGTGAAGAGCTGGATGCCGGCCACGATCAGGAGCACGCCGAGCAGCAGCAGCGGGCGCCCGCCGATCCCCTCCCCGAGCAGCTTGAGCACCGAGAGGTAGGCGCAGACCACCGTGCCGGCGAGCACCGACACCACGCCCAGGCCGCCGAACAGGTGCATCGGCCGGTGCCGGAAGCGCCCGATGAAGAGGATCGTCAGCAGGTCGAGGAAGCCGCGCAGGTAGCGCTCGAAGCCGTACTTGCTGCGCCCGTGGGCGCGCGGGCGGTGGTTGACCGCGATCTCGGCCACCCGGAAGCCCTCGTTGGCGGCGATCACCGGGATGTAGCGGTAGTGGTCGCCGGTCAGGGCGAGCGAGTGGACCACCTCGGCCCGGTAGGCCTTGAAGCCGCAGTTCAGGTCGTGCAGCGACACCCCGCTCATCCGCGCGGTGACCGCGTTGAAGAGCTTCGAGGGGGCGCGCTTGGACCAGGGGTCGCGGCGCTCGCGCTTCCAGCCGCTCACGAGGTCGGCGCCCTTCTCGAGCTCGGCGAGCAGCCGCGGGATCTCGGCCGGGTCGTCCTGCAGGTCGCCGTCCATCGTGACCACCGCGTCGCCCGAGGCCTCGCGGAAGCCGGCCATCAGCGCGGTGGCCTTGCCGAAGTTGCGCCGCAGCCGCACCACGACGACCTCGGGGATCGCGGCGGCGAGGTCGGCGAGCACCTCGGAGCTGCCGTCGGTCGAGCCGTCGTCGACGAAGACGACCTCGTAGCGGCGGCCGAGCGACGTCAGCACGGCGAGCAGCTCGTCGCACAGCGGCCGCAGCGACTCGCGCTCGTCGAACACCGGCACGACGACCGACACGAAGGAGAGGCGGGCGGCCACTCCCGCCGACTCTAGCGGCGCCCGCGCCCCCGGGCGGACCCTCGGGCGCGCTCGCGGGCCACCTGGCGCTCCCGCCGGGCGACGGCGGGCGTGGCCACGAGGCCCTTCTGGGCGCGGAAGGCGACCAGGCCGCCGAGCGCCCAGACGCACCCGAGCACGAGCGCCGCGAGCACCGGCCCGACGGCGCCGCGCGACCCGTTGACCATCGAGTCGAGCAGGTACCAGCCGGCGAAGAGCGGGTTGCGGTCGAGACGCGAGGACAGCGACCAGCACACCAGGAGCAGCGGCGCGGCGGCCACGAGGGCGAGGACCGCGACCTGCCAGCGCCGGCGCGCGGCGGTGGCGACCAGGCCGGCGTGCGCGGCCGGCAGCGCGAGGACGAGCGCGAAGGGCGTCACCACCCAGGCGACCACCAGCAGGACCGCCAGGACGAACATCGCGGCGGCGGCCTCGCCGGCCGGGGTGGCGCGCGGCCGGCGCAACCCGCGGCGCAGGAGGCCCCAGGTGGCGACGGCGGCGACGAGCATCAGCGCGAGCCCGAGCCCCCCGCGGGCGTCGAAGGGCACCGCGGCCGGCTGCGGCGGGGCGCCGGCGGCCGATCCGGGCAGCAGCCCCACGAGCACCAGGGCGTAGCCCGCGACGAGGGCGGCCAGGAACGGCGCCACGCGGCGCGGCAGGGCGGCGAGGTTGCCGCCCAGGGGCACGCGCGCCCGGCGCATGCGCGCGACGGCGTCGATCGCGGCGGCCAGCACCGGCAGCGCCAGCAGCAGCAGCGCGAGGCGGCCGATCGTCGGCCGCAGGGTCTTCCCCGCCATCCGCAGCGAGGCGTCGGGCGCCGGCGGGCGCTCGATCACGTCGAGGGCGCCCAGCAGGTTGCTCGCGGCGTCGCCGATCAGGGTGAGGCGCTCGGCTCCCGGCGGCTCGCCGCCGGAGAGCGGCCGCTCGGGCCGGCCGGCGAGCGTCACCGCCGGGATGCCCTCGGCGATCGCCGCGCCCTGCGGCCCGCTGGTCTGGGGGACGGCCAGGCGCAGCAGCTGCTGGCCGAGCGGCGGTATCGAGATCGGCCGCGCGCCGGCCCGCGAGACCGCGGTGTCGGCGATCTCGGCCAGCCCGCGGGCCTGCTTGTCGGTCTGGCCGGCAGACCACACGTAGAGCGAGTCGGTCCCGCCGGCGCCCGGGTCCTCGATCGCGATCACCGCGGCGATCGGGAACGCCGAGAAGCGGTGGAGGAACCAGCGCAGGCCGGCATGGCCGAGGGTGCCGCCGTCCACCGAGACGAACAGGTGCGGCCGCTCGTGCGCAGTGGTCGCCGAGAGCTGCGCCAGGCGGATCAGGACCCCGCTCGCCGAGGCGCCCGCCGCGACCCCCGGCGGGGTGTCGCGGGAGGCCACGATCACGATGCCGGCGCGCCGCGGCGCGCCCGGCGGCCCCGGCACGGCCAGGTAGACGTTGCGCAGGCGCACGGACCGCCCGTCGACGCGCGCCTCGAACGGCTGGCGCTGGACCCGGCCGCGGGCCCGCGGGATCTGGGAGAGCTCCTGCTCGATGAAGCGCGCCGCCGCCTCGTCGGCCGGCGACCCGGCCACCCGCTCGGCCGCGGTCACCGACATGCGGTTCGCCAGGTCCAGGGCGGTCTCGCCGGTGAAGGCCGACGGGAGCGGCGGCTCGGGGCCCGGACGGGGCGGCTGGAGGGTCAGGAGGGCCACCACGAGGGCCACGGCGGCGACCAGCCAGCAGGTGCGGTAGAGGCGGGCGTTCAGCACGGGAGGAGGTCGGGCGGCGCGGGCCTCGTCGCGGCGCGAACGGCGATCCGGCCCGGGGATCGGGCACGGCGGGGGCCGTCCGGGGGGCGGGTAGAGTGTCGCACGTCCGCCCGCCGGCGCCCGCGCGCGCCGTCCCCGGAAGGCTGCTGCGAGTGCTCCGCGCCGTCAACGTCGGCCACAAGTCCCTGGCCGACTACCCCAGCATCGTGTCGCGCGACCTCATGGAGGAGGTCCGCCGGCTGGCCGAGCCGCTCGAGGGGACGCGGGTGCTGCACGTGAGCGCCACCAGCTTCGGCGGCGGCGTGTCCGAGATCCTCTACAGCCTCGTCCCGCTCATGAACGACGCCGGCCTGAAGGCCGACTGGAAGGTCATGTACGGGAAGGACGAGTTCTTCAACGTCACCAAGGCGATCCACAACGCGCTGCAGGGGAACCCGATCGGGCTGAGCGCCGAGGACAAGGTCGTCTACGAGCGGTACAACCTGATGAACGTCGGCGGGCTCACCGACGAGTACGACGTCGTGGTGATCCACGACGCCCAGCCGGCGGGCATGCGCCTCCACGCGCCCGAGACCGCGGCCAAGTGGATCTTCCGCTGCCACATCGACCTGTCGAGCCCAAACCGTCAGGTGCTCGAGTTCCTGATGCCGATGCTGACGGCCTACGACCTGTCGGTCTTCCACATGGCCCAGTACATCCCGCCGGGCGGGCGGATCCCGGATCCGGTCGTGATGCCGCCGGCGATCGACCCGCTGGCGCCGAAGAACATGTCGCTCTCGCCCGAGGACGCCGCCTACATCGTCGACCAGTTCGGCCTGGACGTGGAGCGGCCGCTGATGCTCCAGGTGTCGCGCTTCGACCCCTGGAAGGACCCGCTCGGGGTGATCGACGCCTACCGGCTGGTCAAGCGGAAGGTGCCGGAGCTGCAGCTGGCGCTGGTCGGCTCGATGGCCACCGACGACCCCGAGGGCTGGGAGTTCTACAACCGCACCATGGACTACGCCGCCGAGGACCCGGACATCTTCATCCTGTCCAACCTGAACAACGTGGGCGCGGTGGAGGTCAACGCCTTCCAGACCCAGGCGGCGGTGGTGGTCCAGAAGTCGATCCGCGAGGGGTTCGGCCTGACCGTGACCGAGGCGCTCTGGAAGGGCCGGCCCACCGTCGCGGGCAACGTGGGCGGCATCCCGCTGCAGATCGCCGACGGCGAGACCGGCTACCTGGTGGACTCGGTCGAGCAGTGCGCCGCCCGCTGCCTCTCGATGATCGAGGACCCCGAGGGCGCCCGGGCGATGGCGCGGCGCGGCAAGCAGCACGTCCGCCACGCGTTCCTCACGCCGCGGCTGCTGCGCGACTGGCTCGGGATCTTCACCCGGGTCCTGGGCGGGTAGGGAGTGTCCGTGGACCGAGGCTCGCCACCGCTGATCCTGGTCTCCAACCGCGGGCCGGTCACCTTCGGGCGCTCGTCATCCGGCGAGCGCGAGGCGAACCGCGGCGGCGGCGGCCTGGTGACGGCCCTGCTCGGCCTCACCGAGCACACGCCGGCGCTCTGGATCTCGGCGGCGATCTCGGACGAGGACGTCGCCCTGGCCGAGGAGGCGAAGGGCGGCGAGTTCCCGCTCGACGGGCTCGGCGTGGACACCCGCGGACGGTTCGTCGTGATCGACCACGCGACCTACCACGCGTACTACAACGTGATCGCGAACCCGATGCTGTGGTTCATCCAGCACTACCTCTGGGACCTGTCGAACGCCCCGGACATCCGCCGGGAGGAGCTCGACGCCTGGGAGGAGGGCTACCTCACGGCCAACCGGCTCTTCGCCGAGACGGTCAACGACGCGGTCCGGGACCACCCCGACGCGCTGGTGATGCTCCACGACTACCACCTGTACACGGCGCCCGAGACGATCCGCGAGGCCCACCCGGACGTCTTCCTGCACTTCTTCGTGCACATCCCGTGGAGCCAGCCGGACGCCTGGCGGATCCTGCCGCCGCACATCCGCGAGGCGGTGCTGCGGGGCCTGCTGGCGAACGACATCGTCGCCTTCCACACCGCCCGTTACGCGCGCAACTTCCTGCTCTGCTGCGAGGAGCTGCTGGACCTGCGGGTCGACTACCAGAAGCGCCAGGTGCGCTGGATGGACCGCGACGTCTGGGTCCGCAACTACCCGATCTCGGTAAACGCGCCGGCGTTCGAGGAGCTGGCCCGATCCCCCGAGGTCGCCGCCGAGGAGGGCCCGATCCTGCGCCGCCGGCGCGCCTACCTGATCGTGCGCGTCGACCGGACCGACCTCTCGAAGAACACCCTGCGCGGCTTCAAGGCCTTCGACCGCTTCCTGGACCGCCACCCCGAGTTCCTCGAGAACATCACCTTCTTCGCCCTGCTCCAGCCCTCGCGCCAGGACGTGGACGAGTACGTCGAGTACCTGGCGAAGATCCAGGAGCTCGCCAGCTACATCAACACCAAGCACGGCAACACCGACTGGATGCCGATCGACCTGCGCATCGAGAGCAACCTCCCGCGCGCGGTCGCGGCCTACAAGCACTTCGACGTGCTGATGGTGAACGCGATCTTCGACGGCATGAACCTGATCGCGAAGGAGGCCCCGCTGGTCAACGAGCGCAACGGGGTGCTGATCCTGAGCGAGAACGTCGGCTCGCACGAGGAGCTGGGCGCCTTCGCGCTGACGGTCAACCCGTTCGACGTCGAGGCCACCGCCGACGCGATCTACGACGCGCTGATGATGCCGGCCGACCAGCGCGCCGGCCGGCTCGAGCAGATCAAGCGGATCGTCCGCGAGAACAACGTGGGCAAGTGGCTCGACGCCCAGCAGGTGGACATCGGGCGCAAGCGCGCCGCCGACCGGCGGCGCGACAAGCGCCGGGCAAAGGCATGAGGGGCGCCATGCGCGCCTCATGCCGGCCTGAGGAGGTCGGCGTCAGCCGGCCCGCCGAAGATTGAGCGGGGGGGCGCCGGAGCCGCGGCTCACCCACCTCGACGAGCGCGGGGACGCCCGCATGGTCGACGTCGGCCACAAGCCGATCGTGCACCGCCGGGCGGTGGCCGAGGCGGTGGTGCGGATGGCGCCGGCGAGCGCCCGGGCGCTGCTGGAGGGCACGCTGCCCAAGGGCGACGCGGCCGCCGTGGCGCGGGTGGCCGGGATCATGGCCGCCAAGCGCACGCCCGAGCTGATCGCGCTGTGCCACCCGCTGCCGCTCGACAGGGTGACCGTCGACGTCGCGCCGGACCCCGAGCGCGGCGAGGTGCGGATCCGCGCCAGCGCCGAGACCCGGGCGCGCACGGGGGTGGAGATGGAGGCGCTCACCGCGGCCGCCGTGGCCGCGCTGAACGTCTACGACCTGGTGAAGGGCATCGACCCGGACCTGGTGATCGACGGGGTGCGGCTGCTGGAGAAGACCAAGGGAGAGCCGGCCTGAGCTCCCTGCGCGTGGCGGTGATCACGGTCTCGGACCGGTCGGCGCGCGGCGAGCGGGCGGACCTCTCGGGGCCGGCGCTGGCGGCCGAGGTGGCCGCGAGCGGCCACGAGGTCGTGCACCGCGCGGTGGTCCCCGACGACCCGGCCGGCCTTGCGGCGCTGCTGCGCGAGCTTGCCGACGGAGGGTCGGCCGACCTCGTGCTCACGACCGGCGGCACGGGCGTGGGGCCGCGGGACGCCACCCCCGAGGCCACGTCGGCGGCCTGCGAGCGGATGGTGCCGGGGATCGCGGAGGCCATCCGGGCCCGATCGCTCGAGGTGACGCCGCACGCGATGCTCTCGCGGGGCGTGGCGGGCGCGCGCGGGCGCACCCTCATCGTCAACCTGCCGGGCTCACCCGGCGGGGCGCGCGACGGCTGGGCCGTGCTGGCGCCGGTCGCCGCGCACGCCTGCGCGCAGCTGGCCGGCGCCGACCACTTGCCGGGCGCTGCGCCCCCGGCATAGAACCCCGGGCTTCGTGTGCGGCGGACCGGGCCCTCCGGCCCCGGCCCCGGCCGACGGCCGGAGCCGACCCCTACGTACCGTCGACCACCTTGGCGTCCCAGAGGGTGAGGACCGGGACGGACCAATCGAGCTCGAGCGCGCGGAGCTCCTCGATGCTCGGGACGACCGAGGTGGTCTCGACGGGCGGGGCGGCGACTTGCGTGGCCATCTTCTGTACCTCCGTGGGCTTCCGTGGGGCGTCACGCGTTGTGCGCGTCGTATCGGCCACGTCACACCCGTCACTTACCGTTGCGTCCCACGACCTTCCGGGCGCGCCGCCCTCCCTTGCTAGCCTCCGCCCCGGTGAGCGCCGAGCCCGGTCTGCAGCTGTCCGCGATGGGTGCCCTACGCCCGCCGTTGGACGCCGCCCTGGAGGCCGCGACCCGGCGCGAGCAGCAGGGCTTCGACGCCATCTGGTGGGCCGACCACTACCTGCACTGGTTCCCGGACGCGATCTGGGAGCCGGACCTGGTTCCGCAGGCCGCCCGCCAGGGCAGCCCGCACGTCTGGTGCGACCCGGTGCCCGTGGTGGCCGCGGTCGCCGGCGTCACCGAGCGGGTGAAGCTGGGCATCGGCGTCACCGACGTGGTCCGCCGGCACCCGGCCTCGCTCGCGCAGACCGCCCTGACGCTCGACCACCTGACCAAGGGCCGGTTCATCCTCGGCGTGGGCTCGGGCGAGGTGCTCAACCTGGCCCCGTTCGGCATGGAGAACGCCAAGCCGATGGGGCGGCTCGAGGAGGGCCTGGAGGTCCTGCGCCTGCTGTTCTCGACCGACCGGCCGGTGGACTACGAGGGCGAGCACTTCCAGCTCCGCGGCGCCGCGATGGGCCTGAGGCCCTACGGCGACGCCCCGCCCGAGATCTGGGTGGCCGCGCACCGCCCGCGCGGGCTGGCGCTGGCCGGCCGGCTCGGCGACGGCTGGCTGCCGCTCGTGACGGACCCCGGCGAGTACGCCGGCATGCTGGCCAGGGTGCGCGCGGCGCAGGCCGCCGCGGGGCGTCCCGAGGACGCGGTCACGCCCGGCGTCTACGCGCGCGTCGTGCTCGCCGAGAGCACCGAGGCCGCCCGCGAGGCCATCGACGCCTCGTTCCTGCTGCGCTTCATCACGCTCACCCGCCCGGCCGAGGCCTTCGCCGCCCGGGGCGCCGAGCATCCGCTGGGCGAGGGGGTCTTCGGGCTCACGTCGTTCCTGCCCACCCGGTACGGGCGGGAGGAGGCGATCGCGCTGGCCCGGGCGGTGCCGGACCAGGTCGTGCGGGACACGGTCATCCACGGCACGCCGGACGAGGTGGCCGCCCAGCTGCGGGCGTTCCTCGACGCCGGCGCCAAGCACATCCAGCTCACCAACATGACGCCGCTGGCCGCGCCGGCGCTGGCGGCGGCCAGCGAGAGCCTGCTCGGCGACGCGGTCGCGACGCTGCGGGCCGGCGACAGCCGGGTCGACCTGCCTTGAGCGAGCGGCTCCAGAACGTCCGGGCGTACTACGACCGGATCGCGCCGCGGCTGGTGGCCGTCGAGAGCCGCAACTGGCACCTGCAGAGCCGGATGGCGCTCAACCTGGAGACGATCGATCGGTACGGCACGCCCGGCGGGCGCGTGCTCGACGTGGGCTGCGGCACCGGCTTCCTCCTCGAGGCGCTCGCCGGGCGCGGCTACTCGGGGGTCGGCATCGACCTCTCGCCCGAGTCGGTGGCGCTGGCCCAGGAGCGGCTCGAGCGGCTGGGCGTGGCCGACCGGCTCGAGGCCCGGGTCGGGAGCGCCTACGAGCCGCCCGAGGGCCCGTTCGACCTGATCGCGCTCACCGACGTGCTGGAGCACCTCGAGGACCCGCGGGCCTGCCTGCGCGCGCTGCGCGACGTCATGGCGCCCGGCGGCCTGCTGGTGATCTCCACGCCCAACCGGCGCAGCCTGCCCGGCGCCCGGCGCTTTGCCGCCGAGCACCTGCCGGGCGGGGACCGGATCAAGCTGAACCTGGCGCCGATCGACAACTGGCAGACCTGGACCGATCTCGAGAGCCACGGCGCGAGCGCCGGCCTGGTGCCGGTGTCCCGGCGCGGGATCTTCTTCCGCCCCGGGGGGCGGATCGGCTCACAGGTCGGCCGCGTCTACCGCTTCGGCTGGGCGCGGGGCGCCGAGCTGGCGCTCTCGCGGGGGCCGCTGGGGCGCTTCGGCTTCTACGTCTGCCTCGGCTTCCGGGCGGTTTAAGCATTGAGCCCGCGGGCGCGCCGCGCGGCGCTCGCCGGTGCCATGTTGGTCCTCTTCGCCGTCGCGCTCACGGTGTTCGTCCTGCCCTTCGCGTTCCCGACGCCGCCGCCGATCGTCACGCGCTTCCAGTCCACCCTGCTCTTCAGCCCGAACGGCGACGGCCGGCGAGAGGAGGCGCAGGTGACCGTGCGCCTGCGCGTGCCCTCCCGGGTCTCGCTCGAGGTTCAGCGCGACGGCCGCGCCGTGCGCCGGCTGGTCGCCGGGGGCGAGCAACCGGCGGGGCTCCTGCAGGTCGCCTGGGACGGCCGTGACGCCTCCGGCGCGCGGGTGCCCGACGGCACCTACGCGTTCAAGCTCGACGCCCGGGCCGGCAGGCGGAAGTTCCGGACGCCCCGGAAGGTCATCGTCGACACCGACCTGCCGGCGATCGCCCGCTACACGGTCCGCTCGACGTCGCTCGCCGGCGAGGCCGGGGCGGCCTCCTGCCGCGTCTCGGTCATCCCCGCCGACCCCGGCTCGCTCACCATCGAGGCGCTCGGGCCGCGCGGCGGGCGGGTGCAGGCGCTCGGGCCGCGCCCGGCCCGGAAGGGAAAGGCCGCCGGGTGGGCCTGGCGGGCGCTCACCCACCGCGGGGAGCCGGTGCCGCCCGGGCTCTACGTCCTGCGCGCCACCCTCGCCGACGCGGCCCGCAACCTGGTGCGCGTGAGCCGCTCGTGCTGGGTCGGCCGCCTGACAGGGACCGCCCTGCCCCGCCTGCCGACCCCCGGGGGGCAGGTGGGCGTCGCGCTGCGCGGGCCCGACGGCAAGGCGCTGCCCGGCGGCACCTCGGTGCACCTGGTCCTCTACGAGCGGGTCGGGACCCCGGGACGGGGCCTCGGCCCGGTGCTCGGGGAGCGCGTCGGGCTCGACGCCACCGGGCCGATCGACCTGACGCGCGTCACCATCCCGTTCGACGCCGACCCGGCCGATCTCTGGCTGGTGGCGGGGTCCGGCGACGGGCTCGCGCTGATCCCGCTCGGGGGGACCCCATGAGCGCGGTCGAGGCGCTCCGCGACGCCGGCGCGGTCCTCGCCGCGGTCGGTTTGGTGGCCGCCCTCGACCCGATCCCGCGCCTGCCGGGACGACCCGGCCCGCGCCGCGCGGCCGGCGTCGTCGCGGCCCTGGCCGGCGCGTTCCTCATGCTCGGGACGCTGACCCCGGGGCACGCGATCGCCGACCGCCTCCGCTCGCCGCAGGGCGCCCTGGCGGCCCTGGTGGGCCTCGCCGTCCTCCTGGCGCTCGCCGTCGTCGGCGTCCGCCAGGTCCTCCGGCGGCCCTTGATCTGGTTCGCCCTGCTCGCGCTGGCCCTCCCGTTCCGGGTTCCGATCGCGCTCGGCGGCGAGGACGCCAGCCTGCTGGTGCCGCTCTACGCGGTCATCGGCCTGGGGCTGCTCGCCTGGCTCATCGGCCGCCTCCGCGGGACGATCGCGGCCGAGGAGGACCCGCACACGCCGCTCGACCTCCCCCTGGCCGCCTTCCTGGCCTTCCTGCTCGTCTCGACGCTCTGGAGCGCGGACACGCACGAGGCCGGCGTCAAGGCGATCTTCTTCTACGTGCCCTTCACGCTGCTCTACCTGCTGGTGGTGGCGTGGTGGCCCCGCGCGAAGGCGGCCGCCGGGGCGCTGGCGCTGGTCACGGTCGGGCTGGCGCTCCCCGTGGCGGCCCTCGCGCTGGTGCAGTACGCGAGCCGGGACATCTTTTGGAACCGGACGCTCCAGCAGGCGAACGTCTACAGCCGCTTCTTCCGGGTGAACGGGATCTTCTACGACCCCAACATCCTGGGGCGCTTCCTGGTCGTCGCGCTGCTGGCCACCCTCGCCCTCGCCGCCCTGCGCTCGGCGCGCCGCGAGCTGGCGGCGCTGGCGGGCTGCGGCGCCCTGATGGCGGCGGGCCTGATGGTGACCTTCTCGCGCTCGAGCGCCCTGATGCTGATCGTGGGGCTGGCGATGCTGGCCGCGTGGACCTTCGGCCTCCGGCGCACCGCGACGACCGTGGGCGCGGCGCTGGCGCTGGCGCTCGCGGTGGCGGTGGTCACCAACGGGCCGGTGCGCGAGGCGCTGACCTCGGGCGACCGGCTGGAGAAGGTGAGCGAGGGACGCTTCGACCTGGTCCGGGGCGGGCTCACGATCTGGCGCGAGGCGCCGATCGAGGGCGCCGGCCTGGGCGGGTTCCAGACGCGCTTCACCGAGACGCTCACGCCCACCCAGCAGGCGCGCACGCGGGTGCTCATCTCCCACAACGCGCCGATCACCGTGCTGAGCGAGGGCGGCATCATCGGCTTCGGCCTCTTCGCCGCCCTGCTGATCGCCGCGGCCCTCGCGATCGGCCGCGGCAACCGCGCGCTCGGCCCGGCCGGGTTCCTCCGCTGGACCGCGCTCGCCGCCCTGACCGGGATCGTGATCCACAGCCTGCTCTACTCGGCGCTGTTCGAGGACCCGTACACCTGGGTGCTCGCCGGCGCGGCGGTCGCGCTGGGCTTGCCGCGGCCCGGGGCCGCGCCCGCGCCGGCCCCCGAGGCCTCGACCCGGCCGGTGCCGGTGCCGTGACGGCGGCTCCCCTGCGGGTCCTCTGCCTCAGCAACATGTGGCCGGGGCCGGACGACCCGGACTACGGCGCCTTCGTGCGCGACATGTGCGGCGCGCTGGAGGAGCGGGGCCTGGTCGTCGACCACGCGGCCATCGACACCCGGGCCGGCGGTCCCCGGCGCACGCCGGCCAAGTACGCCCGGCTGCTGGCCGCGGGCTTT
>JAWVEV010000196.1:0-4533 GCA_033856535.1 Miltoncostaeaceae bacterium
CGCGCGCCGCCGGCCGGCGGCGCGCGGGCGGAGCGTCAGGAGAGGGAGAGGTTGGGAACGAAGCAGAAGGAAGAGGCGATTGAGGTCGAGGGAGAGGTCACCGAAGCCCTCCCGAACACGATGTTCCGCGTGGTGCTGGACAACGAGCACGAGGTGCTGGCCCACATGGCCGGCAAGCTCCGCCGGTTCCGCATCCGCATCAACCCCGGGGACCGGGTCAAGGTCGAGCTCTCGCCCTACGACCTGAACCGGGGACGCATCACCTTCCGGCTCAAGTAGCGAGCCGCATCGCCGCGGTACCTCGGGGGCGTTATTCGCGCTCCGGGGGCCGCTCGCGCGCCCAGCGCGCGAGGATCTCCTCCGGCACCGGGCCGGGAGGGGGATCCGGGATGGAGATGGCCGCGGCGCGTCGCACGTCCGGGCGCACGCTCGGCGCCGCGCGCTCGTCGCGAACGGGGCGACCGTCGTGCCCCTCGCGCTCGGCGCGGCCCTCGCGCGGCGTGCCGTTGGGCGGCGCCGGCGCCGTCCGGCGGGGAGGGGGGTCGAGGGCGACCTCCTGGCCGTCGTGCTCGAGGACCACCCGGTATCCCTGCACCGTGTCGCCGCGCGCGAGCAGGCGCTCGCGCTCGGACTCCGCCGCCCGACGCGCGGCGGCCTCCGAGCGGTGGCGGCCGACCTCGGCCCGATGGGACAGGGCGAGGCCCGACTGCCCCACGATCACCACCGACCAGCGTTTCCTCACGACGGCACCCTGACGACGATTGTCCCCGCGCAACCGGCGCTTCGGTGGCGCATCGTAATCGACGGGCCCGCCCGGGTCACCCGCGTTCGCCGGGACGCGGTTCGACGGTGACCGGCGCCGGGTACCTCTGCGGGCATGGAGCGGAAGATCCGCAGGCGCCGCGCCGCCGCCGCCGATCGCTCGAAAGGGCGGCTGGGCCGGCGTCTGGCCGCGGTCCTTCCGATCGCCGCCGCGATCGGCGCGGTGATCGGGCTGCCCTTCGCGATCGCGATGTCGGATTGGCGTCCCATCGTGGCGCTGGCGGCGCTGGCGGCCGCACTGGCCGGCACCGTCGCGGCGGCCGTCGATGACGGGCGCGTCGGGCGGCGCATCGACTGGGTGGGGCAGGACCCGGGGCTCGACCGCGCCCGCACGGCGGCGCTGCGCGAGGACGAGGAGCTGGTGCGCGAGGAGGCGTCCCGGGCGCTCGCCCGCGGCATCTCGCCCGAGGCCGTCGCCGACGCGCTGGGCCACCCGGCCTGGCCGCCCGACCGCGTGGCGGCACTGCTCCGCGAGCCCGAGGCGGCCCGATGACCTTCCACGCCGAGCGGCCGCTGCCGCCCAACCCCGAGCCCGGGCCGCTTCCGCCGGTCCCGGGTCCCGGCGGGCCGATGCCGCCGCCACAGCCCGACCCGGGCCTGCCGCCGCAGCCGGACCCGATCCCGCCGCCCCAGATCTGAGGTCCGCGTCGGGGAGCGCCGGCCGGTGAGGACGGCCGTCGTCCTCTTCACGCGCGACCTGCGCGTGCAGGACCACCCGGCGCTGGCCACGGCGGCCCGCGAGGCCGACCGCGTCGTGCCGCTCTTCGTGGTGGACGACCGGATTCGGGCGAGCGGCTTCGTGACGCCGAACCGGGCGGCCTTCCTCGCCGACGCGCTCGCCGACCTGGAGGAGGCGCTGCGCGAGCGCGGGGGACGCCTGGTGGTGCGCCGCGGCGATGTCGTGCGCGAGACCATGCGGGCCGCCGCCGAGGCCGGCGCCGAAGCGGTGCACCTGGGCGCCGACGTGAGCGCCGGCGCGGCCGCGCGCGAGCGCGACCTGGCGCGGGCCTGCCGGGAGGCGCGCGTCGAGCTGCGGCTGCATCCGGGCGTGACCGTCGTGCCGGCCGGCCACCTGACGCCGGACGGTGGCGACCACTACCGCGTCTTCAGCCCCTACTGGCGGGCGTGGAGCGCCACCGCGCTGCGGCCGGCCTTCCGCGCCCCCCAGCGGGTCGAGCTCCCGGACGGGGTCGACCCGGGCGAGGTGCCCGACGCGGCGGCCCTCGCCCGCGGCAAGCGCTCGCCCGGCCTGGCCCGCGGCGGCCAGGCCGAGGGCGCCCGCCTCGCCGAGAGCTTCATCCGCGACGGCCTGGAGCGCTACGCGGTGGGGCACGACGCGCTGGCGGCCGACGCCACCTCGCGCCTGTCGCCGTTCCTGCACTTCGGCTGCGTCTCGCCGGCCCAGCTCGCCCGCCGGGCCGAGGGCCGGCCGGGCGGCGAGGCGTTCGTGCGCCAGCTCTGCTGGCGCGACTTCCACCACCAGGTGCTGGCCGCGCGGCCGGATCTGCCGCGTGAGGACTACCGCCCGCACGACGGCGAGTGGCGCGACGACGACGCGTCGTTCGCCGCCTGGCGCGAGGGCCGGACGGGCTACCCCGTCGTCGACGCCGCGATGCGCCAATTGGCGCGCGAGGGCTTCATGCACAACCGCGCCCGCATGATCGTGGCGTCGTTCCTCACGCGGGACCTCGGGATCGACTGGCGCCTGGGCGCGGCCCACTTCCTCGATCTGCTGGTCGACGGCGACCTGGCCAACAACTCCGGGAACTGGCAGTGGGTGGCCGGCACGGGCAACGACACCCGGCCCAACCGGGTGCTCAACCCGCTGCGCCAGGCCCGCCGGTTCGATCCGAGCGGCGACTACGTCCGCCGGTACCTGCTCGAGCTGGAGGGGGTGGAGGGCCCGGCCGTCCACGAGCCCTGGAGGCTCGACGCCGAGCCGCGCCGCGCCCTCGACTACCCGGACCCGATCGTCCACCACGCCGAGGCGGCCCGGGCGAGCCGGGCGCGGCGGGCCGGCGACCCGGACCAGGCGAGCCTCTTTTGAGGCCCGGGCGCCGAGGGCGGGCCGCGTCCGGGCCGGTCTAGGGTTCGGGCCATGGCCGACCTCGCCGAGCCGCCGTTCGTCGCGATCTGGAGCGACTACATCTGCCCGTTCTGCCACGTTGCGCGCGAGCGGGCCGAGTGGCTTCAGAAGAACGCCGGCGCCGTCATCGAATGGCTCCCGTTCGACCTGCACCCGGAGTACCCGCCGGAGGGCATCCCGCGCGCCGACCTCCTGAAGCGGTACGGCGACCACTTCACCGAGGCGGTGCGCAACGCGGCCATCGAGGCCGGCGTCGGCTACAACCCGCACCCCGACGTGGTCCCGAACAGCCGCAAGGCCCTCGAGCTCTCCGAGTGGGCGCGCGGCAAGGGGCCCGAGGCCCACGAGGCCCTGCACCAGCGGATCATGACCGCCTACTGGAGCGAGGCCCGGGACATCGGCCGCTGGGAGGAGCTCGAGGCCTGCCTGACCGACGTCGGGCTGGACCCGGCCGAGGGCCGCGACGCGGTGGAGTCGGGCGCCTACGCCGCCGCGGTGGACGCCTCGACCCAGCACGCCCAGCGCGCCGGCATCAGCGCCGTGCCGGCCTTCGTGTTCGACGGCCGGCTGCTGGTGAGCGGCGCCGTACCGCACGAGGGCTTCGAGCGCGCGCTGGAGAAGCTGGCCGAGATGCGGGCGGCCGACCCGCCGGCATAGAGGGCCGAGGGCGTGTTTCTCAGGAGCCCTGTCGAGAAGCGCGGGTCGGCTCCGCTCAGGGGGTGAAGGGCCACCGCGGGCGGCCCATGACACCAGGAGAGACCCGATGCCCAAGTACCTCCTCCTCAAGCACTACCGCGGCGGCCCGGAGCCGCACCACCCGTTTCCCCCGATGGACCGCTGGGCGCCCGAGGACGTGGAGGCCCACATCGCCTTCCAGCGCCACGTCGCCGAGGTCCTCCGCGAGAACGGCGAGTACGTCGACGCCCAGGCCCTGACGCCGACCCGCACGTGGGTGCGCTACGGCGGCCCGGACGCCGCGCCGGTCACCACCGAGGGCCCGCATCCGGAGACCAGCGAGCTCGTGGCCGGCTGGTACATGATCGACGTCGAGTCCTACGAGCGGGCGCTCGAGCTCGCGGCGTACGTCTCCTCGGAGCCCGGCCCGCGCGGGGAGCCGCTGTACGAGTGGATCGACGTGCGCGAGGTCATGTCCGGGGCGCCCGACCCGGACTGATCGCCGTGTCGACCCATCCGCTGGCCGAGGGCGCGCTGCGCGCCCTCGTGCCGCGGGTCCTCGCCGGGCTCGTGCGTCGCGGCGAGGACTTCGACGCCGCCGAGGACGCGCTGCAGGAGGCGTTGATCGAGGCGCTGCGCGCCTGGCCCGAGCACCCGCCGGACGACCCGCGGGCGTGGCTGACGACCGTCGCGGCGCGGCGGCTCGTCGACGCTCGCCGCGCCGAGGCGGCCCGTGTCCGCCGGGAGGAGGCCGTGCACGCCGAGCCGCCTCCCGGCCCCACCGAGGAGGGCGACGACACCCTCTTCGTTCTCTTCTGCTGCTGCCACCCGGACCTCGCGCCGGTCTCGCAGGTGGCGCTCGCCCTGCGCGCCGTCGGCGGGCTCACCACGCGGGAGATCGCCGACGCCTTCTACGTCCCCGAGGCGACGATGGCCCAGCGGATCAGCCG
>JAWVEV010000197.1:0-47532 GCA_033856535.1 Miltoncostaeaceae bacterium
CGCCCGCCCCACCACCTCCCTCTGCTGACGTGTCGGCGCCCACCCTGACCCGCCCGCAGGCGGAAGCCGCGCCCATGACCACCCTCACGCCTCCGCCGGCCACCGTGGAGGACGTCCTGGCCTTCGCCCGCGAGCACCTTGACCCGGCCGGCTACTCCAACCTGATCCGGCTGCTCCGCTACCACCTCGCCCCGCTTGACCTGCGCGTCCGCCGCAGCCAGCCGCCTGGTCAGCAGCTCCACGGCCTCGTCGCGATGCTCGACCGCGAGGGGTTGACGACGCTGCTGTCCGGCATGGAGCGCCGCTGGCGCAGGGGCGAGGTGCCCGTCCCGCCGTTCCCCGTCCCGTGAGCCCCGTCCGGTCTACGCCTGGCACCACCCGTGACTTGCGCGCAGGCGCCCAGCCAAGTGATCAATGGGGTGGCGCCACGCCTCCGTGGAGCCAGCTTCCCAACAAACTGCCCCGCACCGTTTGCCGCGGCCGGGGCTCGGCACCGAGGAGTGATCTCGATGCACCTGCAGGCTACTAAGCGGTCGGCTCCGGAGCACGGCCCAGGCTGGAGTCGAGGCCAGACTCTCACGCTGGACGTCCCGTCCCCGGAGGAGGTCGCGAAGATCGCGGCCCACTTCAACCGGGGCAGCACGGGCATCCGCAACCGCGCGCTCCTCGCCGTCCTCTACCGGGCCGGCTTGAGGATCAGCGAGGCGGTCGGCGCACCACCTCGCCCGGCCCGCTCGGAGACCCGCATGAAGAAGGGCGAGCGGGTGCCCGTCGAGCGTGCGGCGTGCCCGGCCAAGCCTGGGCTGCGGCTGTCGGACTACGACCCGGCCGCGCGCACCCTCCGCATCCGTGCGGAGAACGCGAAGGGAGGCCGTCCCCGCGTCGCCCGCATCGACGCCCAGGGCGCCTCTGAGCTCAGCCTCTGGATCGAGCGCCGCGCGCGGCTGGGGATCCCCAAGACCGCCCCACTGTTCTGCCAGCTCGACGGCAGCCCCTGGACCCGCCAGGCCGCCGCAGAGGCCGTCCGCCACGCTGCGGTGAACGCCGGGTTCGAGGTGAAGCGCGACGACGGGCGCCGGTTCAACCTCCACAGCTTCAGGCACGCGCACGCGGTGACCCTGATCCGGGCCGGCATGCGCCCGGACCTGATCATGCAGCAGCTGGGCCACGCGAACCTGGCCATCACGACGGCCTACATCCGGTCGATCTCGAGCGAGGAGGTGGGCGAGGCCCTTGACGCGGCGTTCGCCAAGGTCACCGCGTCTCCCGCCCCGCCCACGCTGCTGGGCCTCGAGGACCTTGAGGCCCTCGAGCCCGCGCTGGCGGTGGCGTGATGGCGACGACGGCTCTCGGCCGCGGTGAGCCCACTGAGATCGCGGCTCTCGGCCGCGGTGCAGTCGTCCGCACCATCACCGCGATCCTGGTCGAGCACGGTGTCCCGGAGACCGCGATCACGACCTCGGGCGGCCGCGCTGACGTCTTCGGCGTCGACGCCATCACGGCCCTCGAGCTCGCCGGCGAGGCGCTGGCCGAGGCGGGCTTGATCGTCAAGATCATCCGCCGGTGCCGAGGCGTGACCGCCTACGCCGCGCTGGCCCTCCCCGGCAACGCGCGCTTCGAGCGCTTCATCGAGGACGTGCGCGGCCACCTCATCGAGGTGCTGGCGTGAGCACCCTGCCCACCCCGCCCGGCGACCGGCCCCTGACCCGCGTCGAGGCCCGGCGCCTCACCGACGAGGTCCGCGAGGACGCCGCCACTCTCTGGGGCAAGCTGCTGCGGCTCTACGAGGGCGGTGCCCACACCGCCCTCGGCTACGCGTCGTGGGGTGCCTACTTCGAGGCCGAGTTCGGGCAGTCCCGCTCGCGCGGCTACCAGCTGCTGGGAGCCGCTCGCGTGGTGGCTTCGCTGCCGGCCCCGGAGGTCCAGTCCACAGTTGTGGACTTGACCGAATCCCATGCGCGCGAACTTGAGCGGGTCCCGGAGGACCAGCGGGCTGGCGTCTGGCGTGCAGCGGTCATGCTGGCCAACGGCGAGGGCCGTCCGGTCGCCGCGCGGCATATCCGTGCCGTCCTTCCGACCCCCACCCGTACCCTGCCTCCGGGCTTCACGCCGCCCTCGTCGCCCTCTCCCGGCGTCGACCAGGAGCCCGAGGTCGTCCCGGCTGACGTGGCCCTGCGCGGTGGCCTCTCGCTGGTCCCTGACCCGCCCGCAGCAACGCCTCCACCACCGGCACCGCCCATCACCGCCGAGCAGATCCGCGAGGCGCTGACGGACCCGGAGGTGGCCCGCGCCGTCGTGCAGGACGACGACGCCGTGCTGGCCATGAACGCGGCGATGGTCGATCAGGCCAGGCGGCAGAGCGTCCCGGCTAACGATCGACTGCGGGCAGCCTTGCCCAAGGTCGCTGACGACCACGCGTTCCTGCGCATGGGGCACGCCCTCACCAAGGCGGCACGGCTGATCAGGGAGGAGATCCCTGAGTTTAAGAAGGCGGCCCTTGAGGAGCCTCAGGTCACGTTCGTGGCCGAGCGCGTCGAGCGCGTCCGCCAGGCCCTCGACTGGGTCGAGTCTCCCAGCGTCGGCTTCGACCAGTCCCTGGCCCAGATCCTCGAGGCGGAGCCCCCGGACGCCCTCGAGCCGCCGGCGGACCTGTAGCCGTGGCCAGCTCCCGCCCGGCCGCCGGCGCGCGCGCACCAGCGCCCGCGTGCGCCCCTCGCGCGCCCCGTCCGGCCCTCGGCCCCTCCGGGCGCCTGGCGGCGGCACAGGCCCGCACGCGGCGTCCGCCCTCCCTGAGAAGGCTGCGCCAGGAACAGGTCACCTCCCCGCAACCCAGGAGGTAAGTCCCGTGATGGCCACCTACATCGACAACGGCGAGGGTCCGGCGGTCCGCAACCGGCGGAGGCACGGAGACCTCGCACCCACCCCAAACGGTGGTTACGTCTACGTCGGGCCGAGCTCGCTTGAGCCCGTGGAGGGCGGTTCGGTCTTCGGCCCCTCGGTGGTGGTGCAGCCCGCACCTGCCGGCTGGCAGATCTTCCGCCACGACCGCCCGGACGAGCGGATGGCGGCGAGCAACCTTCGCGAGGCGGAGGACGCCTGCCGCGAGATCGCCGGCGCCCCTCCGAGGGACTTGTAGGCGATGGGCATCGTCCACACGCGCCGCCGGCGCCGCAAGGGCCCGGCCAAGACCGTCCGCTTCACTGGCCGTGGCCGCTTCGCCGGGTCCCGCCAGCTGCGCTTGGAGGCCCCGGAGCACGGCGGCGCCGTCACCACTCGCCAGGCCAGCGCGGACGAGCTCGCCGCCCTCGAGGCGCGGCTGGCCTCTCGGCCGGCCCGCACGCTGACCCCGGCGGAAACTGTCCTCGCGGCCCAGGCCGCAGAGCGCCGCGCCCGCAGGGCGGCCCGCACCAGCACCCGCACCCGCCAGGCGGCCGCGACGTGACCCCTCCGCAGCAGCCCGCGCCGGCGGTGGTTCACCCCATCGAGTTCGTCGGCCACGCCGTGATCGAGAACGGCGTGCTGCGGATCGGGGACCTCGAGGTGCCCGGCTGCCGTGGGTTCTGGAACGTCGACCACACCCGCATGGAGGCCCAGGTCTTCGTCAACCGCATCAGCGGCGACTGGATCGACGGGCTGGCCGTGGCGGAGATCCACATCGCGGTGATGGGTGACGGCCTCGCGGAGGAGGCGCTGCGCGCTGAGGAGGCGGAGGCCACCCGCATCGAGGCTGACCAGGGACCGGAGGCCGCGCGCCTCTACTGGGTCGCCAAGGGCTATCTGGACGACGAGGAGGACCTGGCCGGCTAGCCCTCGCCGCCAACACGAGGCAGCGGGGCCGTCCGGTGAGCGCGACGTAACCCCGCTACCCCTGTCCATCGTCCGCCAGTTGCCCCAGGAGGACGCCACCCACCATGCCGCAGGCGGCGGTGCATGGGAAGCAGGGAGGCGGTGATGAGTCGGAGACGAGGATAGGAGCTCGTCGGCGAGGCGCCTCGGCGCTGACCAGGCGGGCAAGCAAGCAGGGTTCGACAGGCAGGACGCGACGACGGCGACACGGTCGGGCAGAGGGACACGGATCCCGGGTGGACGTCCGGGGTGTGATGAGGGGGACTTTTCAGCTGCCCTCAAACAGGCCCAGATCCAACCTTCTCCCAGCTGGGATCCTGGCCAGGTGACCTGACACCGGCACCGCCGGGCAACCTGACCACCGCCAGCAGTCCCGTCACGGCCTCCCGGCCGACGTCCGTTTGCGTCGCTTCCCCGAGAACGGTCGCCCCACCACAAGGTGGCGCCAGGGCATACGTCCCGGCGCGGCCAGTCCCTGCCGGGACTGGGGATGGCGCCATGAGAATCCCTGTCACGGCGGCCCGGTGACCACGGCCAGGGCGCCATCTCCGGGCGCCTGGCCGACGTCCGCCGGCCGCTAGCTCGACCGGCTCGCCCGGAGCCCTTTCGGACTCCGAGCTCACCGGCTGCCTTCGTGTCGTCCCTCGCTAGCGGTTCCGCGAGACGAGCACCAGGAACGCGATCATCGCGACCAGCACCGCCAGCGCGACGATGCCGACCACGACCACACCCAAGCTCGCCATCGAGGTCTCCCTTCTGTCGGGAGCACTCCCGTGCGTGAGACGGTTGTTTCGGACCTGTGGTTTGTGCCGACCGACCTCGGACAGTTCTTGTGTGGGCGCGTTACACTCGGTTTCGAGGTTGCGCGCCCGCCTTGTCGGGCCGGTGCGTGGCTTCCTGCGACAGGAGAGAGTCGACCGTGCGTACGGGAGGCTCGATTTGCCGTCCCGCCGGGCCCCTGGATTTCGGAGTTGCACCTCCCCAGGGGCCCGACGAGGTTCTTGGACTTTCTCGACGAGAAGCGATCCAAGAAGCCGATCGGAATCCTAGCGCGAGGCTCGGGACGATCGGCTCGCTTTTATGCGGGAAGCAGGAGAAATCCGTCCATTTCTCCGCTCCATGCAGCGTCTGGTGACGAGAAAATGAGGGGAGTCGAGGCTTCCAAGCCTCACCCTCGACTCGTGGTTTCGGCTTGAGCCTTGATCGAACACACGTCCGGTCGACGCCTTCCGAGGGGTCCGCTGGTCCGGATACGGTCCCTCGAGAAGAACCTCGGACCCCGGAGCACCGCGTGACCGCCGCCAAGACCGAGCGCCGGCGCTGGTATGAGCACCCCGCGCTTCCTCGCGATCGCGACCCTCATCCAGCTGGTCGGCACGATCGGCACGGTGATCGCCTGGCTGGTCGGCCTCGACCGCTGGATCTCGCTGCTGATCATCGGTGGCCTCGCCCTGGTGACGGCGATCGCCTTCTTGGTCAACTACCTGCTGGTGCTGCGCCGGCGCGTGGCCGACCTCGAGCGCCAGATGGCCGACCTCGACACCAGTGGTCAGGGCAACGCCGAGGCGATCAACGACCAGGCGCTGTTCCTCACGTCCCTCGCTCGCCGGGAGATCTCCCGGCCCGAGCAGCAGGGTGTCGGCCCTCACGCGCTGGCGACGATGATGGCCCAGAAGGCAGCACGGGATTACCTTGACGCCTACCGGGGCCTCGGCAACAACCTTGAACTCAGGCATGGGCCGCCGCCCCGTTGACCACCGAGCCCCGGGAGGACTGACCTGACGTAGCGTCGCCCGGCCGGGCGCTCCGGTGCGACACTCGGACAATGGGCAAGGTCGACCGTCGCCTTGAGGCGTTCTTCAGGCAGGTCCAAAAGCACGGCTACGACCCCTCACCCGAGGTTGAGCGGGCCAACCTTGAGGTGCTGCGGCTCGCTGGGGCCAGGGTCGAGAAGCGGCTGAAGTACAAGCCCAACGGCGCTCGGGGCGAAGACGGTCGGCTGCTGGACGAGACCATGCTGATCGCCCTCCCGTGCGCCGCGCCGGCGTGCATGGATCCGGTCGACCGCTACGGCGGCCGCGAAGACCAGGACTTCTGCTCCGACGCATGCCGAATGGCCTTCCATCGCGCCGAGGCTGGCGCAGCGGCCCGCCGGCGCCTGGTCCGTCTCTACCGAGGCGACGTCTTCGACTTCCTGAGGTGCCTGCGCGCCGAGTCGATGGACCTCTGCGTGACCGATTTTCCGTATCCGAACGCGCACGCCGAAGAGCACTACGACGTCCTCACGGTCGACCATTGGCCCGCCCTCTGCGCAGAGCTCCACCGCGTCCTCAAGCGCGGTCGCCGCGCCTACCTCTGGGCCAACAACGAGGACACGCTCGAGCCAATGGACGTGGCCATGCGGGCCTCCGGCTTCACGCGTCTCCGGCACCCGCACCAGTGGATCAAGACGCGTCGGGACGGCAAGCCGGCGGGCCAGTCCCGAGGCGGCCGGACCCACGAGCTCGTTGCCGTCTACGGCAAGGCGCCGGTGCGCCCGCTGTTCGGTCGACTCGACAATCTCCTGTACGCGCCGCGCCCCCGGGTCCCCGGGTTTACGCCCAAGCCGGTTTCGGTCCTCGAGGACATCATCCGTGCCGGCAGCCAGGAGGGAGAACGAGTCCTCGACCCGTTCGCCGGCTCAGGCAGCACGGCGCTCGCAGCGGCGGCCACCGGCCGACGTGCATGGACGTGCGAAGTGGATCAGGAGCGCCTGGCCTACCTCGGGCGGAAGCTTGACCTGCAGGTTCGGCAGCTCGCTGAAATCGGGCCCGGTCAGCTGCCCTGACTAGACCACAGCCGTAACGCAACCCCGAGGTTTCGGCCGTCCCGGGGTTACGGCTGTGGTCGTTTTTCGACGTCTCCCAGCGCCCGTCTCCCGTTGTCTCCGGCGAGACTTTCGGCGCCTGACGTCTGACGCCCTTTCTTAAGAACCCTCCGGCCGGAACAGGCCGGCATGCACAACTCTCACCCTTCGGGACTCCCGCCGGTCTGCACCGTCGAGCATGTGATGGCGCGCTACCACCTCCGGGACCGCCGGGCCGCACGCAGGCGCATGGACGACACAGACCGTTCCTTCGATTGGAACGGCGTTCTCGCCATCCGGCGCGAGGATCTGCTGGCCCACGAGGAGAGCCTCATCGCCTCGCGTCAGCGGGCCAACGGCGCGGCCAGCCCCGCTCAGGGGTCCACGGGCCCCATGCCGGCGCCGAAGCGCGGCACGCGCCCGCACGCGCGGGGGACGGCCCGCTCTCGCGCCTCGTCTCCGGCCCCGCTTCCTATCAGCCTGAGTGACTTCGTGAGCGGTCCGTCTTGATGGCCAGCCCATTACGAGAACCGGCTCCACCAGAGGTAAACGAGGACCTACCCCGACACGGAGGACCTCTTGACCTCGCCCGTTTCCACCATCCGCCCGCCCGTCGATCTCGGAGATCTTGATGGCCCGGCAGGCAACGCCTTCGCCGTCCTCGCCCGCTGCCGGCTGGCAGCCTGCCAGGCCGGCTGGACACCCTCCCAGGTGACCGCGTTCACCACTGAGGCCAGCCAGGGTGACTACGAGCACCTGCTTGAGACCGTCCGGCGGCGCTTCTGCGTCATCGACCCCGAGACGCCTCGCCCGCTGCTGCACCTCGACTCGCTGACCGCCCTCAAGGTCGGCCTCGACGCCGGGGAGGAGCGGTCGTGAGCCGGCGCGGCTGGCGGGAGAAGATCGAGCCGGGCATGTACCGGCAGCACTCGACCACCTGCCCTTCCACCGCTGACCAGAGGCCCGGCCGCAAGTGCGGCTGCACCTACACCTTCCCGGTGCCGGGACCCCTCCCGGGGAGTTCCCGGACCGCGACGCATCCCGGTCCGCTGACCGCCGCCCGCGCGGAGAAGCGCCGGCTGCAGGCCGCTGGCCGCCCGGCACCCGAGCGGCCGGCTGAGGAGGCCACCCTGCGCGAGTTCGCGGTCAAGTACTTCCAGACCAAGGTCATGGAGCCCACGACCGCACGGACCCGCTACGACGACTTCCGGCTGCGGATCGACGGTCCGCTCGGCAACCTGCCGCTGGCCGACGTCACCCGGGAGCGCGTCGAGCGCTGGCTGTCTGACCTCATCGCCCGGGCACCCAGCCGGCGGATGGTTCAGCAGACCGTCGCGACCCTCCGTTCGATCCTCGCCCTCGCCGTCGAGTGGGAGAGGGTCCCGTCCAACACGGCGGCCCGGCTGCGGCTGCCCGCCGAGGCCCACGACGCGAAGGTCGCCGCTCAGCGCGTCCTCACGGGGGAGCAGCTGTTCGCGCTCGTCACCGTCGGCGCTCGCACGCTCCGTGCCGAGACCATGTTGCGGGTAGCGGGGGAGGCCGGGCTTCGCCGCGGGGAGGTGATCGGGTTGCGCTGGTCCGACGTCGACCTTGAGGAGCGGACCATCCACGTCCGGCGTTCCGTCTGGCAGGAGCGTGGACGCGCCCATCTCACTGGCGGAGCCGCAGTGAAGACGGTCAAGGGCACGAAGGCAGGGCGCCACCGGGAGGTCGGCATCACCGATGATCTCGCCGACGCTCTGGCCCGGTACGCCGAGAGCATGCTCGTCGGCCACCCGCCGGACGGCTACGTCTGGCCGGGGCGCGACGGCGGGCTGATGAGCGAGCGCTCCCCGGCCCAGGTCCTCGAGCGCGCGCTCGCCCGTGTCGGCCTGGTGGACGAAGACGACCGCCCGCTGGTGACCTTCCACGGCCTCCGCCACACGGCCGCCTCGCTCATGTACGCCGTGGGGCTGCCGGAGCTCGTGACCGCCATGCAGCTGGGCCACGCCAACACGCACGTGACGTCCACGGTCTACGCACACCTCTCCAATCCGAAGGAGCAGAGGCGCCAGGCGGCCGAGGTCTTCAACCGCCTCAACCGGTCATTCGGGCGGCTGGATCTGCCCAAGACCGTGGAGCGCACCGTGGAGCGGCCCGCCCAGGAGGCCGAGATCCCGCTTCCCTAGTGGCTTTTAGCCACACTGTGCACCAGCTCGACAAGCTGGGGGTCACTGGTTCGAGCCCAGTAGCGCCCACTCCGCGAAAGCCCCGCTTCCGGCGGGGTTTTCTTTTGAAGCGTCCCTCGGCGCCGGCGGCCGTCTCGAAGAGTGGCCCAAACGCCGTTTCCCGCCGCAGAATGGGCGTCGAGCTTGGCCCTGGCGGCGTCCTCGCGCGGAAGGCGGCCGACGAGGCTCCGGCCGCTCGTCGCCGGCGCGCGTCAGGCCACTCGATCCCCGCGCCGCGGGCGGTCCCCGTGGTCCATGAGCGGCCCAAGCCCGGAGGCCGCGACGCGCCGATCGAAGCTCAGCGGGGGGTCCCCGCGCTCTCGTCCAGGGACGCGCCCGATGCGTCCCGGCCCGCTCCGGCGAGCGGCAGCTCCACCCGGAAGGTGGTCCCGCGGCCCTCCTCGCTCTCCACGCCGATCGTCCCGCCGTGGGCCTCGACGATCATCCTGCTGATGGCCAGGCCGAGACCCGTCCCGGGGACGGCCGCCCGGCGGGCCGCCTCCGTCCGGTAGAAGCGCTCGAAGAGGAATCCCTGCTCGGCGGCGGGGATGCCCACCCCGGTGTCGGCGACCTCGAGGATCGCCCGCCCGCCCTCGGCGCGGGCCCGCACCAGGATGCGGCCGGACGGAGGCGTGAACTTGAGCGCGTTGGAGAGAAGGTTGTCGACGACGCCGGCAAGCCTGGACCCGTCACCCCGGAGTACCAGCGGCTCCACCTCGACCTCGAGCGCGATGTGTCGCTCCTGGGCGACCGGGTCCGCGTTCTCCGCGCAGCCGGCGGCGATCGCCCCGAGGTCGATCGGGTCCAACTCCACGCTCAGGCGGCCGCCGTCGGCCCGCGCGACCACGAGCAGGTCTCCCACGAGCCGGAGGAGGCGCTGGGCGTTCCGGTCGATCACGTCGAGGAACCGGCGCTGCTCGGGGGCCAGCTCGCCGGCGTCGCCGTCGAGCAGGACCTCCAGGTAGCCCAGGATCGAGGTCAGCGGCGTGCGCAGCTCGTGCGACGCGAGCTGGGTGAACTCGTCCTTCGCGCGCTCGTGGCGCCGCTCGTCGGTGACCTCGGCGGTGATGAAGACGCGGCCGAGGATCGATCCCGAGTCGGCGCCGACGCGCACCGGAGCGGAGTAGCAGCGGAAGATGCGGCCCGAGCCGGAGAGCTCGTACTCCTCGGCCACCGTGCCCTCGAGATCCTCGGCGAGGGCCAGCGCGAACGCCCGGGAGCCCTCCGGGTCGACGGTCTTGTCGGCCAGCACCTCGAACCACTCGTGCGCGCTGGCGTACGTGCGCCCCGCGCCGATCTCCGCGATCAGGCGGTCGGCGGCGGCGTTCGCGACGACCGTCCGGCCCGCGGGATCCACCATCCGGATGGCCTCGGGAGCCGTGTCGAGCACCGCCCGCACGATGCTCACCTGCCGGCGGAGCTCCTCCTGGCTGGCGCGCAGGCCCGCGCGGGCCTCGGCGTCGGCGATCCCCATCCCGACCAGCGCCGCGAACTCCGCCAGGCGCGCCTCGGCGTCGTCAGCGAACGGCGTCGTCGCGGCGGTGGCGACAGCCACCGCGCCCCAGAGCTCGCCGGCCAGGCGCACGGGCGCCGCCACGCTGCCTCGCCAGCCGAAGGAGCGAATCGGCGCGTAGGCGGGATCCTCGAGGAGGGTCGCGTAGGACTGCACCCGGGCCGGGGCTCCGCTGCGGGCGACCTGCGCGAGGACCCCCGCGCCGTCGGTGAGGAGGATGCGATGACCGTTGGGCACCGCGTTCGGGCCGCCGAAGCTGGCCACGACGCCCTCGTCGCCCTGGAAGCGGATCACCGCGCCGTACTCGGCGCCGAGCAGCCCGGCCGCCTCGTGCGCGACGATGCGGAAGAACTCCTCCGGATCGGCGTTCGCGGCGACCGCGGTGGCGACCCGGCGCAGCGCGCTCTGCTCGCTCTCCCGGCGGAGACCCGCGGCCTGAGCGAGCCGGCTCAGGCGCTCCCGCCGGTTCGCCTGGGCCAAGACCAAGCCGAGGAGGCCGCCGAAGGTGAGCCCTGCGAGGAGGACGAGCAGCGAGGGGGTGAGCGCGGGCCGCGCGCCGGTGTCCACGCGGACCGTCCATCGCCGCCCGGCCACGGTGGTCGACTCGGCGGCGCCCCCGATCCTCCCGCTCGGCCCGGACAGGACCTCTCCGTCGTCGATCACCTGGGCGCGCGCGCCGGCGGGGATGGTCTCGGCGATCACCGCGCCGAGCCGGGCGTTGAGATAGACGCCGGTGGCGTAGCCGCGAAGGGCGGCCCGGCGCTGGGCGACCGTCCTGGTCGGTGCACCGGGTGCGTACACCGCTCGGAGCAGCACCACGCCGGCAGCGGCCTGGTCGCCGCCGATCACGCTGGGCGGGCCCATCGCCGGCCGGTCCGTGTCGCGCGCGGCCTCGAGGGGGGCGCGGGCGGCCGGATCGGTCGAGATGTCCAGGCCCGTGACGGCGACGGTGTCCGGAGTCCTCGGGGCGATGTACAGCAGCGGGAAGTACTCGGCACGTGGGGTCGCCGCCCGCGGTCCGGCGGGCCCGAACCCAGCGATGCGAACGCCGGTCGTGCGCTCGAAGTCGACCCGATCGGCGGCGGCCACCCGGGGGACCCAGCTGATGCCGAGCAGGGAGGAGTCGCGAAGGGGGATCGCGGCGAAGCGCTCGAACGCGGTCGGCGTCATGACCCCGTCGGACGCGAGGTAGAGGCCCTGGATCCCGCCCAGAATGGCGGCCGCTTGGCCGACGTGCTCATGAAGCTCGTCGGCTGCCCGCGCCGCCCAGCCGTGGTTGGAGTCGTCCACCGCGTGCGCCTCGCCGCGAAAGACCAGGGCGGCGCCGACGACGGTCGCGGTGAGCACGAGGAGGAGCGCCCCGAGCTGAAGCCACCCCAGGCCGATCGCCATGACCGATCGCCGCCCCCACGGGCGGCGGGGTGCGCCGGCGGGCGTCGCCGCGTCCGCCGTAACCCGAGGATCGATATCCCTGCTGGCGTGCCTTGTGGTCATCGCGTGCACCTGACGGCAGCCGAAGCCGGGCATCGGAGGAGCGGCCGGCGCGCCTCCGTGCCCTGTTATCGGCATCCGGCGACCGCCGGGGGAGGGTCGCGGCGCTCGGACCACGCCGCGGAAACACCGCCTGCGCAGCGAGAATCCGACCGGAGCGGGGGGGAGCGGGCAGGCGAAGCTGTGACGCCGGCCCCCTCAGCCCACGGGGCCCGGCGGCCCCGATCCTCCGCTCGACCGCGTCGTGCGCGGCCTCGGGCGGGAGGCGGCGAATGCCGCCGGACATCCCGCGCAGACGGGCACCGGCCCCACCGGACCAGGCATCGCCGAAGGGGGCGACGAACTCGCTACTGTAGTTCTTGCGTGTTTCGCAGCGTGCCGACCGAGGCTCGTGAGCGGCTCACGTCAGTTCCTTTTGCCGCCCCGGTCCCCGGCGGCCTCTCCGGAGGCGGTCGGCGACGTGTTTGATGCTGAGGCGATCCACCCAGGCGGCGGGGTGCCGGTGGCCCGCGATGCCGCCGGCCGCGGACAGGGTCGTGGTGACGACCCGCCCGCCCTCGAGCGCGATCCGGCGCTTCTCGGCATCCGCGGGGGCCTGCTGATACGCCGGTCGGAGGGCGAGCACGTCGGCCGCGCTGACATCGAGGGCCCGGCAGGGCCAGGGCAGGGGCGCTCGCCCGGCGACGGCGACCAGACGGGCGCCGACGCCGACCAGACGCGGGCCGACACCGACCAGACGCTGGCCGACACCGACCAGACGCTGGCCGACGCCGATCAGACCAGCTCGGACCGCGACCAGGACGCCGCCGACCAGGACCAGGCCGCCGCCGACCGGGACCTGGCCTCGGGCGTCGACGCTGGGGCGCACGACATCAGCCGGGGGATCCGCGAGCACAGCGCCCGCCAGCGCGAGCTGAGCACCCGCTCGCGGGGCGAGGCCGCCTCCCACCGGGACGTGGTCGCGGAGGCCCGCGACGTGGCGGCGGCGGCCCGCGACCTGGCGGCGCAGGCGCGCGACCTGGCGATGGACCGACGCGATGAGGCCGAGTTTCGGCAGCTCGAGGGGCTCGCGGGGCCCGACCTCGCCGCCGGTGCCGCCGATCAGCGACACCGTGCGGCACGGCAGGGCCAGTGGGCCGCCGAGCAGCGCGCGCTCGCCGCGGAGGAGCGCCTGCGGGCCGCTGCCGACCGCGAGCAGGCCGCCCGGGATCGTCGACACGCGCGCGAGGACCGTGAGCTGCTCGCGCGCCAGATCGCGATCAGCGAGGTCGATCCGCTCACGGGGGCGCGCTCGCGAGCGGCGGGCCTGCGCGCGCTCGAGGACGCGATGGCGCGCTGTGAGCGGACCGACGAGCCGCTCAGCGCCGTCTACCTGGACGTGATCGGGCTCAAGGCCCTCAACGACAGCGAGGGCCACGCCGCCGGTGACGAGCTGCTGAAGCGGGTCGTGGCGCTCATCGGGGCGCACCTGCGCCCCTACGACCTGGTGATCCGGCTGGGCGGGGACGAGTTCCTGTGCGTGATGAACGACACCACGCTCGCGTACGCGCGGTCGCGCTTCGCCGCGATCGCCGACGAGCTCGCCGCCGCGGCGGGACCCGGCGCGATCAGGACCGGCTTCGCGCTGCTGCGCGCCGGCGAAAGCGCGGCGGCGCTGGTGGCGCGCGCAGACCGGCAGCTCGTCGAGAGCAAGCGCGCCGCCTCCAACGGCGGCGGCCGGTAACCGGCCGACTGACCGCGGCGAGCGCTGGTCCCGGCGCCAGCTCGAATTTGGGGCTCGCCACGGACGGCGAACCGTGATAGACCGAGATGGAGTCGACGGCCTGGGTGAGTCGCCCGCGAGGTCGTGAGACGGATGTTGCTGCCCGAGACCCCGGCGGCGCCGGCAGGCGCTTGTGAACAGGGGTTTCTCATGGCTGTATCAGTGGACGTTGCCGGTCTCCTCGAGGACCAGTTGAGGATCGAGGTGCGGCACGGGCCGGGCGAGGTGCTGCTGGCGGTGGCCGGCGAGTTGGACCTGGCGACGATCCCGCTGCTCGAGACGGCGCTGGCCGACGCGCTCGTGGGAGGCATCAGCTCGCGCGTCGTGCTGGACCTCGCGGGCGTCGACTTCATGGACGCCTCCACGGTCGGCTGCATCGTGCGGACGAGGCGGCGCCTGGCCGCCCGGGGCGGGGCGCTGGTGGTGCTCGAGCCTTCGCGGCCCGCTCGCCGGCTGCTCGAGTTGTGCGATCTCGGCGGGCTCCTGCGCTGAGGGGATCGAAGCCGTCGGCCGTCTCCTGCGCCGCTCGCAGGTGCGTCCAGATCCGTCGCTTGGCTCGATGAGCTGGGGGGTCACCGGTCCGAGCCCAGTAGCGCCCACCTGCAAAAGGCCCGCCCCGGCGGGGCCTTTCTTGGCACGCGATCTGAACGCCCGGGTCCCCACGGACGGGGAGGTGCGCGGCCGGCCGCCCAGGGAATGACTGGTCCCCGGTCCCCTCCAACGGCCGTGTCGGCACGCGGTCCTCGCGCCTACCGTGGGTGGAGTGATCCGCACGACCCCCACGGCCCGAGGCCCCCGCGTGGTCCGTCGCATGGCCGCCGGCCTCGCCGGCCTGGCCATCGGGCTCGCCGGCCTGTCCGCGACCGGCCTCGCGGCCGCCGCGCCCGCCATCACCATCGAGAACCCGGACGTCGTCCCGTTCCCGGACCGGATCGTGATGAACAAGGTCCAGAACGGCTCCACCGACGTGATCGAGAACGACGTCGGCGACGTCCGGATCGTGAACTCGGGCGATGAGCCCCTGCTCGTCACCGGCCTGCAGACGACCGGCTCCTTCGAGCTGCAGTCGCCGCCGGCGCTGCCGGCGAGCGTCGCCCCCGGGGCGAGCCTGGTCGTCTCGGTGCTGTTCACCGCGACCGGCGAGGGCCCGGGCGGGGGCCCGCACGACGGATCGCTCGCCATCTCCTCGAACGCGGCCGACGCACCGAGCCGGGCGGTCGAGCTCTCGGGCTTCTGGCAGCTCAACGTCGGCGGGGACAACGAGGGCACGCTCCAGGAGCTGCTGCCGACGTTCGGCTACGCCACCGCGATCACCAAGGGCACCCAGAAGCTGCAGCAAAAGGGCCGGATCCAGGCCGTGGGCGACGAGGTGATCGCGCCGTTCTGGACGCGGATGAACCCGAGCGCGCCGGTCACCGTGCGCCAGCTGGGCGCCTTCCACAACGTGAGCTCGGACACGTTCGGCTGGTTCCCGAAGGGCAACTCGGGCGGGCTCAAGAACGTCCTGACCCAGCTCAAGTCGGACTACCAGACCCTCCTGCCGCGCCGGAGCCAGGACAGCGGGCCCGGCTTCTCGAGCTTCACCCCGAGCGCGGCGGTCTTCGGCTTCAAGCTCGCCAGCAGGTGGAGCGACCCGACGCTCAACCCGAAGAACCCGACCTGCGTGGCCAGCTACGGCGAGGCCGGCTGCGGTCACATGGTGCGCTTCTGGCCGATCAAGGACCGCATCGGGGTGCCGATGCCCGGCCAGTACCTGGCCACGATGGACTTCGCCGACGCGGACAGCGGCAACTACGACTACCAGGACAACTTCTACCTGGTCACCAACGTCGTGCCGGAGGCCGCGGCCGTCGACGCGACCGCGCCGACGCTCGTGACCCGCGCGCCCGCCGCCGCGGCGACGGACGTGGACGTGAACGCCGACGTGGTCGCGTCGTTCTCCGAGGCCATGCACCCCTCCTCGCTCAGCGGGAGCACCTTCACCCTGACCCCGGCCGCCGGCGACCCGGTGGCCGCGACCGTCACCCGAAGCGCGGACGGCACGGTCGCGACGCTCGATCCGACCGCCGCGCTGACCGCGGGCACCGCGTACACGGCGACGGTCACGACCGGCGCCTCGGACATGGCCGGGAACCCCCTCGCCGCACCCGAGACCTGGTCGTTCACGACCGCCGGGACACCGCCGCCGGTCGACCCGCCCCCGGTCGACCCGCCGCCGGTGGACCCGCCACCGGTCGATCCGCCGCCGGTCGACCCGCCGCCGGTCGACCCGTCGCCGACGCCGATCACCCCGTCGCCAAAGCCGATCGAAACGACGCCCAAGCCGATCGACACGACGCCCAAGCCGACCGAAACGACGCCGACCGACCCGGCGCCGAAGCCGGCCGACCCGGCGCCGGCCGACCCGACCCCGCGCACCACGACCACCACGAGCGACGAGGGGCCGACCCCACAGGCGAAGGCCTTCTGCGCCCGGTCACCCAGGCTCAGCGCCGGCCTGGCCCGCCAGATGGCCGCGGCGAAGCGGCTCCGGGCCCGGGCGACGACCGCCGGCGCCCGCGCGGCGGCGGCGAGGCAGATCGCGGCGATCCTGAAGAAGCAGCGGACCGCGGCCGCCGATGGCAAGCGCTTCGGCTGCCGGGCGATCGAGACGGCCGCCTTCTGCAAGGTCTACCCGGCGCTGAGCGCGTCGCTGGCCCGCCAGATCGCGGCGGCGAGGAAGGCGCGCATCGCGGCGATCACGCCGGTCGCCCGGGCGGCCGCGGCCAAGAGGGTGGCCACGCTGACCAAGCAGCAGACGCAGGCGGCGGCGCGGGAACGGGCCGGCTGCTGAACCTGTCCTAACCGGCTCCGGCGCCCATTTCGGTTCGGCCCTCGTCTCCGAGGGCGAACCGTGATACACCCGGGAGGGAGTCGACGGCCCGGGCGAGTTGCCCGCGAGGTCGTGAGACGGATGTTGCCACCCCAGACCCCGGCGGCGCCTGCAGGCGCGCGTGGACAGGGGTTCTCATGGCCATCTCAGTGGACGCTCCGGGCCTTCTCGAGGGGCGCCTCAGGATCGACGTGCGCCATGGGCCGGGCGAGGTGCTGCTGGCCGTGGACGGGGAGCTGGACCTGGGCACGGCCCCGGAGCTCGAGGCGGCGCTGGCCGAGGTGCTCGCGAGCGGCATCCGCCCGCGCGTCGTCCTGAACCTGGCGGGCGTCGGCTTCTTGGACGCGTCCGGGATCGGCTGCATCCAGGGGGCCGGGCGGCGCGCGGCTGCCTCGGGCGGACCGCTGGTGGTGCTCGAGCCCTCCGGGCCGGCGCGCCGGATCCTCGAGCTGTGCGATCTCGGTGCGCTCGGGTGCTGAGCGCCCGCTGGGGGAGGAGCCCCATCGTCCTGCTCGGGGCACTCGCCGCCGCCCTGCTGCTCGGTACCGCGGCGCCGGCGATCCCGCGCGCCGCCGCGGCTCCGACGGCGCTCGTGGATCTCGGTCAGGCGTCCACCTACGCCGTGCTCAGCGGCGCCTCGGTCGGCAACACCGTCAACGCCCCCGGCGCCCCGCACACCACGCTCCGGGGCGACCTCGGCGTGAAGGCGGATGCGCCGCCCACCGGCTTCCCTCCCGGGGTCGTCACCGGCACGATCCGGGTCGGCAGCGCGGCCGCCCCGGCCCACGCCGACCTCGTCGCGGCCTACCAGGAGGTTGCCGGCCGGACGGGCGGTGCCGCGCTCGCTGGCGACCTGGCCGGGCTCACGCTCTCGCCCGGCCTCCACTCCGCGGCCGCCGCCGTTTCGAACACCGGAACGGTGACCCTGGACGGCGGGGGCGACCCGGACGCCGTCTTCGTCTTCAAGATCGGCGGGGCGCTCACCATGGCGGCCGGCGCCGGTGTCACCCTGACCGGCGGCGCCAGGGCGTCCCGCGTGTTCTGGCAGGTCAACGGCGCCGCCGGCATCGGCGCGAACGTCGAGTTCGCGGGGACGCTCATGGCGCTCGACGCGGTCGCGATCGGCGCCGGCACCGAGCTCAACGGGCGCGCGCTGGCCCGCAACGGCGCCGTCTCGCTCAACGCCAACGAGGTCTACAGCGTCCCGCCCGCCCTCACGATCGTCGGTGGGGCCACCGCCATCACGACCGACACGACGCCGACGATCGCCGGCACCACCGATGCCGTGACACCGCAGGTCGTCACCGTGACGATCGGCGGACAGACCCTCGCCGCGACCCCCTCGGCCGGCGGATGGTCGGTGACGTCGGCGATCCTGGCGAACGGCACCTATCCGGTGGTCGCCTCCGTCGAGGACGGGGCCGGGAACCAGGGGAGCGCCACCCAGCAGCTCACGGTCGACACCGTGCTGCCGGTGGTCACCATCGACGGCGGGCCGTCCGTGACGACCAACGACCCGACGCCGACGATCACCGGGAGCAGCGACCAGGCGCCGGGCACGGTCGTGCGCGTGAGCTTCGGCCCGCTGCCCATGACCGCGCTGGTGCAGCCGGGCGGCACCTGGAACGTCACACCGACCGCGCTGAGCGACGGGACGCGCACCGTCGTCGCCTCGGTCACCGATGCCGCCGGCAACGAGGGGAGCGACGATCAGGTCGTGAGCGTCGACACCGCGGCACCCGCCCTGAGCATCGCCGGCGGCGCGAATGCGCTGACGGGCGACGCGACGCCGGAGATCAGCGGAATGGCGGACGTCTCCCCGGGGATGATCGTGACCGTGGCGCTGGCCGACCAGACGCTGACCGGGCCGGTCCAGGTCGGCGGGGCCTGGTCCGTGACCGCGGCGGCGTTGTCCGACGGTCCGCATCGCGTCGTCACGTCCGTCGCCGACGCGGCCGGGAACCCCGCGAGCTCCATGCAGACGTTGAGCGTCGACACGGTGGCGCCGGCCGTCGCGATCACGGGTGGTGCCGCCGCCAGGACGAGCAACCTCACGCCGACCATCGCGGGGACCACGGACGCCGGCTCCGGCGCGACCGTCACGGTGTCGATCGCGGGCCAGACCGTGACCGCGCTGGTGCAGGCCGAGGGCACGTGGAACGCGACGCCGAGCGTCGTCGGCCTGGGCACGTGGCCGGTCGTCGCCTCGGTCCAGGACGCGGCCGGCAACCTCGGACGCGCGGCTCAGACCCTGACGATCGCTCCGCTGACGCCGGGGCCGCCCACGCCGGGCCCGCCCACGGTCGGGCCGGTCGACGCGGCTGCCATGGCCACGGTCGCCGGAAACGCGAGACAGCGGGTCCGGGGGTTCCCGCTCTGGATCGGCACGAGGGTGACCGCCCACGCCGAGGGCCTCGTCGTCGCCACGGCGACCGGCACGGTGAAGATCCGGGGCCTCGCGAGGGCGATCAAGCTGACCCGCGCCAGCAGGACGGTCGCGGCCGGCCGGAGCGCGACGCCGACGCTCAGGCCGAAGGGCGCCAGGAGGGCGGCCCGGTCGGCGTTCCTGAAGATCAAGGCCGCCACCGTCAAGGGCACACGGGTGACGGCGACGATCACGATCAAGCTCGTCGACGCCGCCGGCCACACGCGCGAGGTCAGGCGGACGGTGAAGCTCACGAAGTGAGCCGGCGCCGCCAGGCCTCCGGAGGAGGCCCTGGGCGCCGACCGACGCCAGCGACCCGAGGGCCGTGTCCACCGCCGCCACCAGGCGGCGGGGGTCGGGGCCGGCCTTCGAGATCACCTGCAGGCCCCCGAGGAGCATTGTGATCATGGTCGCGGCGGCCGGGAGGTCGAGCCCGGGCGGGAGCTCGCCCCCCTCCGCGGCGGCCCGCAGGCCGTGCAGGAAGCCGTCCTCGACCACGGCCAGGATGCCGCCGAGGCAGCCGGCTACGTCGGCGTCGCCCGGGGAGGACCTCGCCGGCCCCGACGCCAGCTTCGTCACCGGCGCGACGCTGAACGTGAACGGCGGCTTCATGGCCTGAGGCCCCGCCGGCGCGCGATGGGCTCGCCGGCTCTTGACGTCCCCCGGCCGCCGGGGGTATGCCGCAAGCACACACCACCCGTGCGTCCCACGAGGGATGGCCATGGAGAACGAGCCCGTCGGCGCCGGCCTCAGCCGGGGCAGGTTCCTCACCGCGGGGGCGGCGATGGCCGCCGGGGTCGCGACGGCCTCGACGTGGGCCGGCCCCGCCGCGGCGGCACGGGCCGGTCGTCCCGCGCGCCGCGTCCCCCCGATGCCCATCCCGGGCGGCCTGAAGGTCGGCCCGGACACCCAGATCCACGTCTGGGCTCCGGGCGATCCCGGCGTGACGCTCCCGTTCTCGAAGGCGCCGCTCGGCGGGCTCGACGTCGAGCCGACGACCATCGGGGACTTCCGCGGCTTCGCGGCCGCGGCGTACCACGTGGGCCGGGCCATCGGCGGCGACGGCACCGTCTTCGACCTGGAGACGGACATGCGGCTGTTCCGCGGGTCCTACGTGGGGGCCGACAAGAAGCGCCACTCCGGCTCCTTCGGCTTCATATGAGTGGACCTCTACGAGCCCGGTTCGGGCTCGCAGGTCCACGACTTCAACGGCGGCCTCCTCGCCTCGGGCCTGTTCTGGACCCTGCCGGTGCCGCCCGGCGCGATCCGCGTCTCTGCTGACGGACGCCGGGCGGTCCGCCACCTCACGGACTTCCCGGTCGTCGACAGCTTCAGCTTCGGCAGCCCGATCGCCACCCCGGCGACCGTGAGCCTGCGGGTCGAGTGGACCGCGACGGGCCCGTTCGTCGAGCGCGGGTCGGGCAAGGACGTCGCGCCCACGAGCGACGCCGCCTTCAGGGGGAGGTTCGCCCCGGCGGTGTCGACCGCCACCTTCGCGGGCTCCGAGCTCGGCTTCAGCTTCCGTGCTCACCGCGGTGTCACCACCGCCGGCGGGGGCTACGCGCAGATGGGGTGGCACCGCAACGGGGTGTTCCTCACCGGTTGAGCGGGCCGGGAGCCGGCGCCCACCCGAGCGAGAGCCCCACCTTGGCGGGGGCTCTCGCCGGGGGGGGGGAGTCAGCCCACCAGGTCGAGCGCCGGCTGGGGCTCGGGGGCGAGCTCCGCCTCGGCGCCCCGCGCCAGCTCGTCGCGCCGGATCAGCACCGCGGAGGCGAGGATCCCGACCGCGGCGAGGATGGCGCCGGTGATGAACGCCGCCTGGAAGCCGTCGACCAGCGCCGCCGGCCCGGCGGTCCCGGCCGCGAGGGCGTCGGTGGTCTGCGTGGTCGCGATCGTCGAGAGGGCGGCGATGCCGAGCGCGCCGCCGATCTGCTGCGAGGTGTTGATGAGCCCCGAGGCGAGGCCCGCCTCGGAGTTCCGGATCCCGGCGAGCGCCGCGATCGAGATCGGCACGAAGGCGAAGCCGATGCCGAAGCCGACCAGGAGGAAGCCGGGGAGCAGGTCCGCGACGTAGGAGCCGTCGACCGAGACCTGGGTGAAGAGGACCAGGCCGGCGGTCAGGGCGACCATGCCGGCGACCATCACCGGCTTCACGCCGATCCGGGTCACCAGCTGGGCCGCGACGGCCGACCAGAGGATGGCCGTGCCCGCCACCGCCAGGTAGGCGACGCCGGTCTTCATCGCCGAGTAGCCCAGGACCTGCTGCATGTAGAGGGTCAGGATCAGGAACATCGAGAACATCGCCGTGCCCATGATGAAGCCGGCGATGTTGGCGCCGCTGACGGTCTTGATCCGGAGGACCCCGAAGCGCATGAGCGGCTTTGGGTGGCGCAGCTCCCAGCCCACGAAGCCCGCGAGCAGGGCGACCGACGCGGCCGCGACGCCGATCGTCCGGCCGGCGAGCCAGCCCTCCTGCCCGGCCTGGGTGATCGCGTAGACCAGCCCGGAGAGCCCGGCGGTGACCAGGACGCCGCCGAAGATGTCGTAGCTCTTGACCTGGGCGTCACGGCTCTCGCGGAGCAGGAACGGGGTCACGAGCAGCGCCGTCAGGCCGACGGGGACGTTCACGAAGAAGATCCACTCCCAGCTGAGGGCGTCGGTCAGGATCCCGCCGAGCAGGACGCCGGCGGCGGCGCCGAAGCCGCCCACCGCGCCCCAGGCGCCGAGCGCGATGTTGCGCTCACGGCCCTCGACGAAGGTGACGGAGAGGATCGAGAGGGCGGCCGGCGTGATGATCGCCGCGCCCAGGCCCTGGAACGCGCGCGCCGCGATCAGCGACGGCTCGGACCACGCGAGGCCCGCCAGGAGCGACGAGATCGAGAAGACGACGAGGCCGGCGATGAAGATCCGCCGCCGCCCGAGCAGGTCCGCCGCCCGGCCGCCGAGGAGCAGGAACCCGCCGAAGACCAGCGCGTAGGCGCTGATCACCCACTGGAGGTTTTCCTGGGAGAACCCGAGGTCGACCTGGATCGCCGGCAGCGCCACGTTCACGACCGCGATGTCCAGGACGACCATGAACTGCACGACGCAAAGAAGCGCGAGAGCAAGCCACTTCTGCCGGTCGGTGCGCATGTGTGTTCCTTTCAACGACTCAGCTATCGCTGCCTGTATAGCAGTGAGAACTTGCAGATTGCAAGCGCGCCCTTCCAATTCAGCATGGACTGGCGCTACGATGGCCCCATGAGCAAGCGCTACGACTGCTACTGCCCCCTGGCCCACGCCCTCGGGATGGTCGGGGAGCGCTGGAGCCTGCTGATCTCGCTCGAGCTGATGCGCGGCCCGAAGCGCTACACGGACCTGGTCGAGGGGCTCCCCGGGATCGGCACGAACATCCTCGCCGCGCGGCTGCGCGACCTGGAGGCCGCCGGGATCGTGGAGCGGCGCATCCTGCCGCCGCCGGCACCGGCGAAGGTCTACGAGCTGACCGAGTACGGGCGCGGGCTGAAGCCGGTCATCCGGGAGCTCGCCCTCTGGGGCGCGCGCTCGCTCGGGCCTCCCGGCGAGGAGGTCGAGCTGTTCCCCGGCTGGCTGGTGAACGTGCTCGACACGGTGCTGGGGCCCATCGCGCCGCGGGGCCGCTTCGAGTTCCGGGTGGGCGACGAGATCGCCTCGCTGGTGGACGGCGAGGCGCAGGCGGGCTCGATCGAGGAGCCCGACGTCCTGATCGAGGGCGACCCGGTGGCGATCCACGAGATGTTCGTCGACGGGCGGTTCGACCGGGCGACGATCACCGGAGACCGTTCGCTGCTGGAGCGGCTGGTCGACGCGGCGCCCGAGCCCGTGGCGCTGCCCTCCTCCTAGGACGCCGCGCGATCGCGGGCCTCGCCCGCGGATTCTTCGCTCGCTCTTCGCCGGCTCTTCGGAGCCTCTTAAGGGGCGCTCCTACGGTGGCCGTGTGACCACCCCCGGAGAGGAGCACCCGATGGACGTACCCCGGACACCGCGCCGGCGCGGCGGGCTCGCGGCCCTCGCCGCCGGCCTCGCGCTGGCGCTCGGCGCGGTCGGCGCCGCCACGGCGGCCGGCGCCTTCGCCGCCGACGCACCCGCCTCGAGCGGGACGTCGGGGACCACGACGCGGGTTCAGTCGACGACCCCGAGCCAGACGGCACCGAGCCCGACGACCCCGGCGCCCCGCTCGGGCGACTGCCCCGGCATGGGCGGATCGGGCGGCCCGAGCGGCTCGGGATCGGGCTCGAGCTCGGCCGACACGTCGCTCACCCAGGCGCTGTAACGGTGCACCAGGCCGAGGCCGGCCGTGATCGCCCTCCTGATCGCGTTCGTCTCGCTCGCGGTGACGGTGGGCGCGTCGTTCGTCTTGACGGGCGGCCGCCGGCCGCCGGCCCGGCGACCGCGTTCGCGCAACCGCATCCCGGGTTGACCCGGTCAATGGTTAGCAATAGCTTACCGTTCGTGCCGACTTACCAAGCGGATCCCTGGACGGCGCTCGGCGACCCCACCCGGCGCGCGATCTTCGAGCGCCTCGTCGCCCGCCCGCGCGCGGTCGGCGAGCTGGCCGGCGAGCTTCCGGTCAGCCGCCCCGCCGTGTCCCAGCACCTGCGGGTGTTGAAGGCCGCGGGGCTGGTCGTCGACCGTCCGCAGGGGACCCGCCGCATCTATCAGCCGAACCCGGACGGCGTCGCCGCGCTCCGCGCCGATCTCGACCGGTTCTGGAGCAGCGCGCTGGCCGGCTTCAAGGCCGTCGCCGAGCGCGATCCCGAGGAGGACTCATGACCACGCGAGCCCACGAGGCGGTCGTGCGGCAGTCGATCGTCGTCGACGCGCCGATCGAGCGCGCCTTCCACGTCTTCACGGCGGAGCTCGGCAGCTTCAAGCCGAAGGAGCACAACCTGCTGCGCGCCGAGATCGCCGAGACCGTCTTCGAGCCGCGCGTCGGCGGCCACATCTACGACCGGGCCGTGGATGGCAGCGAGTGCCGCTGGGCGCGCGTGCTGGCCTACGAGCCGCCGGATCGCGTGGTCTTCAGCTGGGACATCAGCCCGCGCTGGCAGGTCGAGACCGACCCCGAGCGGACCAGCGAGGTCGAGGTGCGCTTCGCCGCCGAGGGTCCTGGGCGGACGCGCGTCGAGCTCGAGCACCGCGGCCTCGAGCGCCATGGCGACGGCTGGCAGGGTGTCCGCGACGGCGTCGCGAGCCCCGGCGGCTGGCCGCTCTACCTGGAGCGCTACGCGGCGGTCGTCGGGGGCTGACCGGTCCGCCCGCGCCCGTGGATCACGCCGGTGCGCCGCTACCAGGGGGTCGCGGCGACGATCCCGGCGCCCGCGCAGGCCAGCACCACCAGGACCACGCTGACCTTGAACCGCCACAGGGCGACGAAGGCGGCGAGGGTGAGCGCCACCACGAGCCAGTCCGGCCGGTCGTCGACCACCAGCGCGTGCTCGGCCACGAACAGCCCCAGCGCCGCGATCGCCCCGACCACCGCGATCGTGATGCCGCCGAGCGCCCCCGCGAGGGCGCCGGTCGTCCGGATCCGGTCGATCAGCGGCGCCCCGTTGATGATGAAGACGAACGAGGGCGCGAAGGTGGCGAAGGTCGCGATGCTCGCCCCGATCAGGCCCCACAGGAGGCCGCCCTGCAGGTTCCAGCCGGCCATGAAGCCGACGAACGTGTTCACCATGATCAGCGGTCCGGGCGTGCTCTCGCCGAGCGCGAGCCCCGCGACCATGTCCTGGGTCGAGAGCCAGCCGAATCCCGAGACGGCTTGGTCGGTGATGAAGGGGAGCACCGCGTAGGCACCGCCGAAGGTGACCAGCGCCGCGACCGTGAACAGGCCGGCGAGGTCGGCGACGAGGCCGCCGACCAGGAGAAGCGCGAGCACCGGGACGAGCCAGACCACCAGGGTTCGGCCCAGGCGCGCGAGGGCGCCCCGGCGCCGCGGGGCGCGGGCCGGGGCGAGCGGGTCCGCGATATCGGGCTCGGCCGGCCCGTGCGCCGGCGGGGGCCCGAGCAGCGCCGGCCACCAGCGCGTCGCGCACCACCCGATCAGGGCGGCGAGGGCGATGAGCGCGGGGAAGGGCACGCCAGCGACGAAGCCGGCGAACGAGCCGCCCGCGAGGACGAGCGCGGCCGGCGTCCGGATCACGCGTCCGCCGATGCGCACCACCGCCGCGAGGATCAGCGCCACGACCGCGGCGCCCAGGCCGCGCACGGCCCCGTCGACGACGGCAACCTCGCCGTAGGCGGCGTAGACCGCGCTGAGCGCGCAGAGCAGGACGAATGACGGCAGCACGAACAGGCCGCCGGCGGCCAGGCCGCCGCGAACGCCGTGCATCGAGTAGCCGACGTAGGTGGCGAGCTGCTGCGCCTCGGGGCCCGGCAGGGCCATGCAGAAGTTCAGCGCGTGCAGGTAGCGGCGCTCGGAGATCCAGCGCCGCCGCTCGACCAGCTCCTCGTGCATGATCGCGATCTGACCGGCCGGGCCGCCGAAGCTGATCATCCCCAGCTTCAGCCAGAACCGCAGCGCCTGGCGCTCGGTGGGGAGGACGACCTCGTCGGCCGACGGCGCCGCGACGGCGCCCGTGCTCACAGCCGGTCGCCCGCCCGGGCGCGCCGGCGCAGCTCGTAGAGCCCGTCGAACAGCCGGTCCGTCAGCTCCAGCAGCTCGGGATCGCCGGCCAGCAGTCCGAGCCCCCGGATGAGGGCGTCGAGGCCGGGTGCCTCCGGCGCCTCGTAGCGCTCGTCGCCCAGGTCGGCCTCGTGGACGATGCGCGCGATCTCGCCCAGTACCGGGTCGTCGAGCTCGTAGCGCTCGAGGAAGGTCTCGAAGCTGCAATCGCCCCCGTGGTGCGACAGGTCGACGCCGCGCATGTCGAACGGCGTGGCGTCCGGTGGCACCTCGTCCGGGTTCGCGACGAAGACGAAGGTCGGCTCCGGATCGATGAAGCGCCGGATGAGCCAGGCGCAGGCGGTGCGGTCGACGTGGCACCCGGCCCGGGTCGCCCACTTCACGGGGCGGCCGCCATCAACTGGACGAGCCGCGCGACCGCCTCCTCGGCCTCCGCTCGCTCCGGCGGCGGGAAGTGGTCCCGCGCGCGGATGCGCTGGAGCTCCCGGCGAAGCCGACGCAACCGCCGGACGCTCCCCTCGCCCTGCTCGAGCGCATCCCGTGCCGCCCGGGTCACGCCGCGGTACTCCTCGGCGACCGCCTGCGCCATCCGTTCCGCCAGAGCCCGGTCGTGGCTGGGCGCGGTCGTCTGCGAGAGCCAGATCGTGGCCTCGCCGCCCGCCTCCAGGACCTCGTCCGCGAGCCACTCGAGCTGCTCGCGCGCCCTGCTCGACTCGGGCAGGGCGACGAGCCCGTCGACGATCTGAAGCGCGCCGAGCCGCCGGAGCCGTCGCCAGAGGGTGATGCGCGGGGTCGAGGGCTCGCTCGGGAGGCGGTAGGCGAGCAGGATCCAGGCCACGCATTCACTGTAACAGTGGTTACACCACTACGTTTCATGGGCGCCCGGGGGCTGGCACACTGGCGCCGATGTCCGACGCCGGAGGGGCGATGGCCGACGAGACGACGATCCCGCCGCTCGATCCCGCGGTCGACCGTGTCCGGGGCGGGGCGGCCGGCCGGCTGATCCTCGAGTACGGCGACTACGAGTGCCCGTACTCGCGGCTCGCGTTCCGCCAGATCGAGCGCGTCGAGCGGGAGCTGGGCGACGGCGTCCGCTTCGCGTTCCGCCACTTCCCGCTGACGAGGATCCACCCGAACGCGCTGGCCGCGTCGCTGGCGGCCGAGGCCGCCGCGGCGCAGGGCCGCTTCTGGGAGATGCACGACCTGCTCTTCCACCGCCAGAAGGCGCTGGAGGACGACGACCTGCGCGGGTACGCCGGCGAGCTCGGCCTCGACGTGGCGCGGTTCGACGCGGATCGGACCGGCGCCGTGGCCCTCGAGCGTGTGCGGCGCGACACCGCCGCCGCCGCCGCGTCCGGCCTCGTGCGGGGGACCCCCACGATCTTCATCGACGGCGAGATGTACCCCGGCGACTACGACGCGGCCGTGCTCCTGAAGCTTCTCCGAGCCTGAGAGCGGGGCGCGACCGCCGGGCCGCGCGCGGATCGCGCGGACGTGGTGGAATGGCCGCATCGCCGTCATCGCCGCCCGCCTCGCGCGCGCCCGCCGCCCCTCGCGCCGGGCCGGAGGCAGCCGGCGCCCCTCGAACTCCCGCGGATCCCCATGACCTCGAACGTCGTCCCCATCGATGAGCGCCGGCGCGCACCGCGCATCCCGCTCGACGCCCCGCTCACGCTGGTCGCCCCGCGCGGCCGGCGCAGCATCGGCCGCACGGTCAACGCCTCCGAGCGCGGCCTGCTGATCGATTGCGCCGAGCTGCCGGCGCTCGCGCCCGAGGAGGACGTCTCCGTGCGCCTCGGCGTGGGAGATGGCGAGTTCGAGATCCCCGCCGCCGTGGTGCGGATCGAGGAGGCGCGCGGCTGGGTCGCGCTGCGCTTCACCGGCCCCGCCAAGCGGGTCGAGCGCGGGCCGATCCGGCGCGTCCGGCGCAGCCGCGCCCGCCCGAAGGAGCCGCGCGCCCGCGTCGAGGTGCGCGCCGAGCTGCACGCGCTCGCGAGCCTGGCCTACGAGCACGCGCTCGTCGACGCCGCCGCCACGCCGGCCGAGTCGCTGCTGTCCTGGGCGGAGCGGCTCACCGACGAGCTCGGCATCGAGGGCGTCGGCCGCCCGTCGGACAACCGGGCCCTGCTGCACGCCATGGTGCGGGTGGTGCGCGCCGCCGACGGCGAGATCGAGGCCGCTTAGTGGAGTGGCGCTTGGAGTTGGTTCTGCTGCCGGTCGCGGACGTCGACCGGGCAAAGGCGTTCTACGTCGACCAGCTCGGATTCCGCCTCGACGTCGACCACACCGCCGGTGAGCACTTCCGCGTCGTCCAGATGACGCCCCGCGGCTCGGCCTGCTCGATCGGCGTCGGCATCGGCATCACCGGCAAGCCGCCGGGCTCGGTCGAGGGCTTGCACCTGATCGTGGGCGACATCGAGGCGGCCCGCGCGGACCTGGTCAAGCGGGGCGTCCAGCCGAGCGAGATCTTCCACTTCGGCCCGGGCGGTCGGGAGACCGGCCTGGACCCCGAGCGGCGCGACTACGGCTCGTTCCTGGGCTTCGCCGACCCGGACGGCAACACCTGGGTGGTCCAGGAGGTCCGGACCCCCACGCGCTAGCGGCCCGACGCCTCGCGGGCCCGCAGGATCGTCGCCCGGACGATCCGCGCCACCTCGTCCGGCGAGTCGGCCTGCGGCGCGTGGCCGGCGAAGGGCAGGGTCACGAGTCGCGCGCCCGGGATGAGCGCCAGGTAGCGCGGGGCGTGGCCCGGGGCGACCGCATCGAGGCCGCCCTGCACGAGGGTGACCGGGCAGCGGATGGCGGCGAGGCCCGCCGGCACGTCGATCAGCACGTTCCACCACAGCGTGTCCCAGAAGCGCTCCGCCCCGGCGAAGCCCCCGCGGAGCGCCAGCGCCTCGTGCTCCGTGGCCGCCCACGGCCGCGCACGCAGCGGGGCGAGCAGCGCCGTCCGGCCGGCGGCCGTCCGCGCCATCGCGGGGATCGCCGGTCGCAGGGCGCTCAGCTCGACCCGGGCCCGGGCCATGAGCGAGGCCTGGTACACGCGCTCGTGCGGCAGCGCCAAGCCGGAGGGCGCCAGCGCCACGATCGACCGGGCCCGCCCGCGCCGGCCGAGCTCGAGCGCGACGCGCCCGCCCAGCGAGTTGCCGACGGCGTGCACCGGGCCGAGGCCCCGCGCGTCGAGCTCCGACTCGACCGCGTCCGCGATCGCGGCGGCGGTGTGCGCGCGCCCGAGCGGCGGCGAGCCGCCATGGCCGGGGAGGTCGACGGCGAGGACGTCGTGGTCGTCGGCGAGCCGTCCGACGAGGGCGGTGAAGTCACCCCGGGAGGTCCCGATGCCGTGGAGCAGCAGCACGGGCTCGCCGCGCCCGGACCGATCGCCGGCGAGGCGGCCGGCCGGGGCGTCGAAGGTCGCGGTCGCGGGCACCGCGGGATGCTGCCCGCCGGGAATGGGGCAAAACCTCCGGCCGGCGGGCCCGGCGGATTAGCGGAGCGGGCACCCGGGAACATACGGCCGCCGTGGAGACCTGGCCCGGATCACCCGCCCCGCTCGGCGCCGCCTACGACGGCGTCGGGACCAACTTCGCCGTCTTCTCCGACGTCGCCGAGGCCGTCGAGCTCTGCCTGTTCAACGACGACGACGGCGAGGAGGTCCGCGTCGCGCTGACCGAGCGCGACGGCGGCGTCTGGCACACCTACCTCCCGCGGGTGGTGCCCGGCCAGCGGTACGGCTATCGCGTGCACGGGCCGTGGGACCCGGCGCGGGGCCTGCGCTGCAACGCGAGCAAGCTGCTCCTCGACCCCTACGCCCGGGCGATCGAGGGCGGCGTGGATTGGGACCTCGCGGTGCTCGCCTACGAGCCCGACGACCCGGACCGGATGAGCGAGGCCGACTCGGCCCCCCACGTTCCGCGCTCGGTGGTCGTGAACCCCTTCTTCGACTGGCAGGAGGACCGCCCGCCGCGCCGGCCGTACCACGAGAGCACGATCTACGAGGCCCACGTGAAGGGCCTCACCATGACCCACCCGGGCGTGCCCGAGGAGATCCGGGGCACCTACCCGGCGCTCGGCCATCCGGCGATCGTCGAGCACCTGCAGCGCCTCGGCGTGACGGCCGTCGAGCTGATGCCGGTGCACCAGTTCCTTCACGACGGGCACCTTGTCGACCGTGGCCTGCGCAACTACTGGGGCTACAACACGATCGGCTTCTTCGCGCCGCACGACGAGTACGCCGCGGGCGGCCGGCGCGGCGAGCAGGTGCAGGAGTTCAAGGCGATGGTGCGCGACCTGCACGCGGCCGGCATCGAGGTCATCCTCGACGTGGTCTACAACCACACCGCCGAGGGCAACCACATGGGCCCCACGCTGTCGTTCCGCGGCCTCGACAACCAGGCCTACTACCGCCTGGTCGATGACGACCCGCGCTTCTACTACGACACCACCGGCACCGGCAACACGCTGCTGATGCGCCACCCGCACGTGCTCCAGCTGGTGATGGACTCGCTGCGCTACTGGGTCGAGGAGATGCACGTCGACGGCTTCCGCTTCGACCTGGCGGCGAGCCTGGCGCGCCAGTTCCACGAGGTGGACCGCCTGTCGGCCTTCTTCGACCTCGTGCAGCAGGACCCGGTCGTGAATCGCGTGAAGCTGATCGCCGAGCCGTGGGACATCGGCCCCGGCGGCTATCAGGTGGGCAACTTCCCGCCGCTCTGGACGGAGTGGAACGGGCTCTACCGCGACGTGATGCGCGACTACTGGCGCGGCGAGCCGGCCACGCTCGGCGACTTCGCCGCGCGGCTGACGGGATCGAGCGACCTGTACCAGTACGACGCCCGCCGCCCGTCGGCGTCGATCAACTTCATCACCGCGCACGACGGCTTCACGCTGCGCGACCTGGTGTCCTACAACGAGAAGCACAACGCGGCCAACGGCGAGGACAACCGCGACGGCGAATCCCACAACCGCTCGTGGAACTGCGGCGACGAGGGGGAGACCGACGACGCCGAGGTCACCGCCCTGCGGGCGCGCCAGCGGCGCAACATGCTGACGACGCTGCTGACCAGCCAGGGCATCCCGATGATCCTCCACGGCGACGAGCTCGGGAGGACCCAGGGCGGTAACAACAACGCCTACTGCCAGGACAACGCGATCTCCTGGATCGACTGGGCGGCGGCCGACGAGGAGCTGATCGCCTTCACGGCGGGCGTCAGCGCCCTCCGCGCCGCCCATCCCGTGCTGCGGCGCCGGCGCTTCCCGCGCGCCGACGCCCTCTCCGAGGACGGGGCGCCCGGGGTCGTCTGGCTGCGCCCGGACGGGCAGGCCATGCGACCCGAGGACTGGGAGGCGGGCTTCGCCCGCTCGCTGGCCGTGTTCCTCAACGGGCGCGCCATTCCCGAGCCGGACCCGCGCGGCGAGCGGATCGTGGACGACTCGCTGCTCTTGATCTTCAACGCCCACTACGAGCCGGTGGAGTTCACGCTGCCCGAGGCGGCGCTGGCGCCCTCCTGGCGCGTGGCCGTCGACACGGAGACGGGGCAGGCCCAGCCGGCCGAGGACGAGCCGGCGCTCCCGCCGGGGTCGACCGTCACGCTGGCCGGCCGCGCCGCGATGGTGCTCGTCGATCCTCGCTAGCGGGGTGCCGGCCCGGCGCATCGCGGCGACCTACCGGCTGCAGCTGCGGCCGGAGTTCACCTTCGACGACGCTGCCGCGATCGCGCCCTACCTGGCGGACCTCGGCGTCACCCACCTCTACCTGTCGCCGCTCCTGCAGGCGGCGCCGGGGAGCGCCCACGGCTACGACGTGGTCGACCACTCCCGGATCAACGCGGAGCTGGGCGGCGACGAGGGCCTCGACCGGCTGGTCGCGGCCGCCCATGCCGCCGGCCTCGGGATCGTCGTGGACGTGGTGCCGAACCACGTCGCCATCCCGACGCCGGCCCTGCTCAACCCGGTGCTCTGGTCCGTGCTGCGCGACGGGCCCGCGGCGCCCGAGGCGCGGTGGTTCGACGTCGACTGGTCGGCCGAGCACCGCGCCCTGCTCATGCCGGTCCTGGGCGACCCGATCGGGCGCTGCCTGACCCGCGGCGAGATCCATCTCGACCGCTCCGGCGGCGAGCCGCTGGTGCGCTACTTCGACCACGTGCTGCCGGTGCGCCCGGGCACCGAGGACCTGCCGCTGCCCGAGCTGCTCGACCGCCAGTGGTACCGCCTGGCGCACTGGCGGGTGGCCGACGAGGAGCTCAACTACCGGCGCTTCTTCGACGTGGACACGCTCGCCGGCATCCGGATGGAGCTGCCCGAGGTCTTCGAGGCGACGCACCGGCTGCTCGTGCGGCGCCATTCGGCGGGGGACCTCGACGGCTTCCGGATCGACCACCCCGACGGGCTCGCCGATCCGCGCGGCTACCTGGACGACCTGGCCGCGGCGACCGGCCGGGCGTGGGTCGTCGTCGAGAAGATCCTGGAGGGCGAGGAGCGGCTCCCCGGGGACTGGGCCTGCGCCGGCACCACCGGCTACGACGCGCTCAACCGGGTGATGGGCGTCCTGGTCGACCCGGCCGGCGCCGAGCCGCTCACCGCCGTCTGGCTGGAGCTCGCCGGCGGCCCGCGCGCCTTCGAGGACTGCGCCGAGGAGGCCAAGCGCCAGGTGCTCGACGGCCCGTTGCGCGCCGAGGTGAACCGGCTGGTCGATCTGGCGGCCGGCATCTGCCACGACGACGTCTATCTCCGCGATCACACCCGCCGCGGCCTCGAGGAGGCGCTGATCGAGCTGCTCGTGGCCTTCGACGTCTACCGCGCGTACGTCGTCCCCGGCGAGCCGCCGACCCCCGAGGCGCGGGAGCACGTGGAGCGGGCCGCGGCCCGCGCGCGGGAGGCCCTCCCGGACCGCGCCGACGAGGTCGAGCTGCTGGTCGACTTCGCGCTCGGCCGCCGGGGGCGCGGCCGCCGGCGCGACGAGTTCTGCGTCCGCTTCCAGCAGACCTGCGGCCCGGTGATGGCCAAGGGCGTCGAGGACACGGCCTTCTACCGCTACCTGCGCCTGGCCGCGCTGAACGAGGTGGGCGGCGACCCGGGGACGCTCGGGGCCGAGCCGGATCGCCTCCACGCCTGGGCCGCGCATCAGCAGGAGCGGCACCCGCTCGGGATGACCGGGCTGACCACGCACGACACCAAGCGCTCCGAGGACGTGCGCGCTCGGCTGGCGGCGCTGTCGGAGCTGGGCGACGCGGCGCGCGAGGAGGCGCTCGCCTGGCAGGAGGCCGTGGCCGGCCTGCGGGCCGGCGACGCGCCGCACCCGGCGGACGTCCACCTGCTGTGGCAGACCCTGGTGGGCGCATGGCCGATCGGGATCGAGCGGCTGGAGCCGTATCTCCAGAAGGCGCTTCGCGAGGCCAAGCTGCGGTCGTCGTGGCTGAGCCCGGACGAGGGCTACGAGGCGGCGCTGGCCGGCCTTGCGGCCGCGGCGCTCGATGACCCCGAGGCGCGCGGGCGGATCGAGGCGCTGGTCGCGCGCCTGGCGCCGGCGACGCGGAGCAACACGCTGTCGCAGAAGCTGATCCAGCTGATGCTCCCGGGGGTGGCCGACTGCTACCAGGGCACCGAGCTCGTCGCGCGGTCGCTGGTCGACCCGGACAACCGCCGGCCGGTCGACTACCTCGAGCGCATGAGCCGCCTGGCGCGGCTGGACGGCGGCGGGACGCCGGACGACCTGGACGACGAGAAGCTGCTGATCGTCTCGCGGGCGCTGCGCCTGCGGCGCGAGCACCCGGAGTGGCTCGCCGGCCCGGACGCGACCTATGGGGCGCTGCCGACCGGCAGCAGCCACGCCGTCGCGATGCTCCGCGCCGGCCGGCTGGCGGCGGTGGCCACGCGGCTGCCGATCGGCCTGGAGCGCGCCGGCGGGTGGGGCGCGGCGACGCTGGCGCTGCCGGACGGGCGCTGGCGCGACCAGCTGGGGGCGCGGGTCGTGGAGGGCGGCCTGGTGCCGCTGGCCGACCTGCTCGCGGACCTGCCGGTGGCCCTGCTCGTCCGGGAGGGCGGATGAGCGCGCGGCGGGCCGACCCGGCGGCGTGGGGCGTCGCGACCGAGTACGAGGACGCCGGCGGCGAGCTGCGGCAGGTGCCCGGCGCGACCGTCGACTGGATCCTCGAGCAGATGGGGGCGACCCCGGACGGTCCGCCGAGCGAGGCCGGCCCGGTGGTGCTCCGCCCCGGCGGACGGCTTCCCGAGGGCCGCTGGCGGCTGCTGGCCGAGGACGGCGGCGAGGCCGCGGTCCGCGGCACGCTGCCGCAGGACGCACCGCTCGGCTATCACCGGTTGGTCGGCGAGGGCGGCGCCGAGCGGGCGCTGATCGTCTCGCCGGGCCGCTGCGTCCTGCCCGAGCGCGCCTGGGGCTGGGCGGCCCAGCTCTACGCGCTGCGCTCGGCGGACTCCTGGGGGATGGGAGACCTGGCCGACCTGCGGCGCCTGGCGGCGTGGGCAGGATCGCGCGGCGCCGGCGCGATCCTGGTGAACCCGCTCCACGCCGACATGCCCGGGCGGCCGGCCCAGCCGAGCCCGTACTCGCCGTCGAGCCGCCTCTACCGAAACCCGGTGTACCTGGACGTCGTCGGCGTCGCGGCGGCGCTCGGCGCCTCGGCGGACCTGGCCGAGCTCGAGCGCGCCGGCCGGGCGCTCAACGACGAGCCCCGGATCGACCGCGACGCGGTGATGGCGCTCAAGGCGCGGGCGCTCGAGGGGCTCTGGGCGGGCTTCCGCGGCGACGAGGACCTCGACGCCTTCCGCGCGCGCGAGGGAGCGCTGCTGCGGAGCTTCGCCACGTTCTGCGCCCTCGCCGAGCGCCATCGGCGGCCCTGGTGGGAATGGCCGCCGGAGCACCGCCGACCCGGCTCGCCCGGCGTGCGGGCGTTCGCCGCGGACCACGCGGACCGCGTCGCGTACCACGAGTGGCTCCAATGGCTCCTGGAGCGCCAGCTCGCCGCGGCCGGCGAGGGCTGCGGCCTGCTCCACGACCTGGCCATCGGGATCGACCGCAGCGGCGCCGACGCCTGGCTCTGGCAGGACCTCTTCGCCCTGGGCGCCCGGGTCGGCGCCCCGCCCGACGAGTTCAACACGCTCGGCCAGGATTGGGGCATCGTGCCGTTCGACCCCTGGCGCCTGCGCGCCGCGGGATACGAGCCGGTGATCCGGATCCTGCGCGCCGCGCTGCGCGCCGGCGCCGGAATCCGCGTGGACCACGTCATCGGGCTGTTCCGGCTGTTCTGGATCCCCGAGGGCGCCGGCCCGGAGGACGGCGGGTACGTCGGCTACCCGTGGCCGGATCTGCTCGACATCCTCGCCCTCGAGAGCCATCGTGCCGGCGCGTACGCGGTGGGCGAGGACCTCGGCACCGTGGCGCCGTTCATGCGCGAGGAGCTGGCGGCGCGCGACGTCCTCTCGTACCGCCTGCTCTGGTTCGAGGAGGAGCCGCCGGCGCGCTTCCCCGAGCGGGCGCTCGCGGCCGTGACGACCCACGACCTGCCCACCGTCGCCGGCCTCTGGACCGGGGCGGACCTCGAGGAGCAGCGGCGCCTGGGGCTGCAGCCCAACGAGGAGGGGACCGAGGCGATCCGGGAGCGCCTCGCGGCGCGCGGCCGGCTCGCCGCCGACGCCCCGGTGGACGAGGTGGTCGAGGCTGCGTACCGCCTGCTGGGCGCCAGCCCCTCGCTCGTGCGGGTGGCCGCGCTCGAGGACGCCGCCCTGGTCGAGGAGCGGCCCAACGTGCCCGGCACGGTCGACGAGCGGCCGAACTGGAGCATCCCCTTCCCCCTCGCGCTCGAGGAACTGGAGCGCGCGCCCATGGCCGAGCGGATCGGCCGGCTGCTGTCGGGCGGGCGGCCCGGCGACCGGGGCGGCCGTCAGGCCGGCGGGGTCACCTCGCGCCAGTAGCCCTTCGTCCACCCGGTGTCGAAGGTGGGGAAGTAGGGCGGCGGCAGCTCGTCGAGCGCGGGGTCGTAGCCCAGGTCGGTCGTCTGGTACTGGGAGAGGTTGAAGCCGTCGCGGGCGCCCATCATCCCGGTCACGGTCAGGTTGGCGTGCAGCAGGCCGGACGGCGCCACGATCGGCACCGCGAGCCCGATCGGCAGGCCGCCGCGCCACTGCCCGCCCGCCGCGACCGCCGCGCCGCGGAAGTCGAGGTTGTTGGCCAGCAGCGAGCTCAGGCCGACCGCCAGCGCCGAGATGCCGATGTTGTTCTTGGCGAGCAGGCCGAGCACGTTGTCGCCGGTCGCGGCGTAGCGGACGTCGCCGCCGATCTGGATGTCGTTGCCGCTGGCGATGGTCACCTCGCCGTCGACCACCGAGGTCTGGCCGCCCAGCACGGACTTGCTGCCGCAGAGCAGCGAGGCATCGAGCTTTGTCGAGACCACCACGGTCTGCTCGAAGTAGACCGCCCCGTTGGCCGGGATGTCGTAGGTGGTCGGGCAGCCGAGCAGCGGCAGGTTCACCGGCAGCGCCAGGCCGAGCAGGTTGAGCAGCGGCGAGACCAGCGGGATGTCGAGGTTGATGATCGGGTAGACCGTGATCTTGCCCGGGCCGCTCGGGTTCTCCTGGAGCGTCGCCATGTAGCCGGTCAGGCCGAGCGCGCCGAGCAGGCCCTCGAGCAGCCCGCCGGAGCTCGCGGTGGTGCCGTTGATGTAGAGGCCGCCGTTCTGCGCCGCGGTCTTGACCGCCAGGCGGGCGGTCTCGAACTTGTCGAAGTCGATCCGCCCGGGGATCGCGTCGCTGACCGGGGGCAGGCTGTGCCCGTCGTAGCCGCCGTTCGGGAACTGGGACGTCTCGCTGACCCCGCCGCAGGACTGGGCCGGGTCGCTGGTGATGATCCCGAGCAGGATCGCGCTGTCCTGGCCCTGGTTGCAGACGTTGTCCTGCGCGTAGACCGGCCCGTCGGCGGTGCCGCGGTGGTTCACGTCGCCGTTGGAGTAGACCTTGCCGTCGGTCCGGGTCGTCGCGCTGATCGTGACGCTCTCGTCCGAGACGATCTGGAAGCTCGCGAGCGAGCCCGGCTGCAGGCGCACCTGCACCGACCGCGACAGCGGGTGCGGCGTGTTCGCGCCCACCCGGCCCACCGACTGGACCACGACGCTGTTCACGCTTCCGGCGTCGGGATAGACGCGCAGCGAGTAGTCCGTCGACCCGAAGCGCGCCGTGCTGCTCTGGAGCGCCGTGTGCGTCACCGGCGCGCCGGCCGCGTAGGTCCAGGTGCCGCCGGGCCAGGGCTGGCCGGGCTGCACCGCCGCGCCGCCGGCGGTCGGGATGCGCGGGTCCTCGGCCGGGTCGACGTACTTCGTCGCGTAGGCGCTGTCGGCGGCCAGGCGGGCCAGGTAGCGGTTCACGCCGGCGTCGGCGGTCTGCAGCGCGACGGCCGCGCGCGCGTCGTGCCCGCTGCCGCTGGAGGCGCTGTTGGCGAGCGACAGGCTCACGGTGACCAGGATCGCCAGGACCGCGCAGAGCAGCACCGCGGTGAGCACGATCGAGCCGCCCTGGCTCCGAGCGCGGCGCGGCTCAGGCATTGCGGAGGGTGATGTCGAGGTCCACCTCGTCCATGGCCGAGCGATGGCTGTCCGTGTGGCCGACCTGCACGCGCACCGCGATCTGCGCGACGTCCGCGGCGACCGAGGTGGCGTTGCCGTCGGAGTTGATGCCGGCGAAGAGCGGCGCGCCGGTCGTCGCGTTCACGAGGCCGGTCGCGAGGGTGGTCTGCCCGGCGTAGGTCGCCGGGTAGGTGATCGTGCCGCCGGCGCCCACGATCGGGGCGGCGGACTCGCGGACCAGCGACCCGGACTGGAGCGCGTAGCGCACCTTGCTGGGCAGGAACGAGAGCGTGGGGTCGTTCGAGCGGCGCAGGTCGGCGTAGATCACCAGCTCGGTCGAGGAGATCGCGGCCACCGGCCCGCCCCCGTTCGGGCCGGCCGCCTGACGGACGTCGGCGCCGAGCCGCGCCAGCGCCGTGCGCGCCGACTCCTGGGCCCGCGTCTGGGACTCGTGAACCCGCCCCGCCTCGGTGCTCGAGGAGAAGAACGAGAAGATCGCGGCGGCCACCAGGCCGCTCAGCGCGATGCCGATCACGAGCTCGATCAGGGTGAAGCCGCCGCAGCGGCGGCGGGCGCGAGCCGCCATCACACCGAGAACGGTCCGCGGAACTCGCCGCTGCGGACGTCAACGATGGTGTCGGCGCCCCAGCCGAGGATGCCCTGCTTGGCGGCCCGGTAGCTCCCCGGCGGCACCCCGGTGAAGTCGGCGTAGGTGAGGCCGAGCAGGGTGGCCTTCTGCTGGTAGAGCGTGCCGTCCATGAGGCGCAGGCGGACGTTCGTGTTGAGCAGGCCGCCGCTGATGCGGATGGAGCCGGGCTCGAGCATCGTGACGCTCAGGCTGTTGCCGTTCGCGACGGCCTGCGTCGCGGCGACGATGTAGCTCCCGGAGCCGGCCGAGAGCGTGAAGGGGGTGGCGCCCGAGGGCGGGACGCAGAAGCGCACCTGCCCGGCCGCGTCGGTCGTACGCGTGACCGCCGCCAGGTTCGGTCCGCCGCCCTGCACCGTCACGGACGAGCCGGCGATCACCGCCCCGCCGGAGTTGGTGCCCTTGCGGAAGGTCACCGTGATCGAGCCGCCGGTGGAGCGGACCATCGGGATCGAGACCGGCTGGGTTGTGGTCGCGTTGCCCGCCGCCGGGACGAGCGTCGTCCGCTGCGCGGAGGTGTAGCAATCGGCCGAGGCCGACAGCGAGTAGGTCTGGCTCGTGTTGGGCTTGATCACCCGCGCGTTGGCGCCGCCGGCGTCGGCCACCTGGGTGAAGGTGACCGTCCCGGTCGTGGTGGTGGCCGCGGCGGTGCCGCCGTCGGGGGCCGTCAGGGAGACGGCCGCCGTCTCCGCGATCGCCGCCCCGGAGACCGAGTCCACCAGGCTCGCCACGATCGTGTGGGCGCGGTAGACGTCGACCACGGGCTCCCAGGTGCGGCCGCCGCGCGTGACGCGGTAGAGGTTCGCCGGGGTGTCCGCGTCGGTGGTGATCCAGACCGCCGGGTTGACGACGATCCGCGCGACCTTGTTCGCGGCGAGCCCGGTGAACGAGACCTTGCCGTCGGTGCCCGTCGTGGCCGTGCCCGAGGCCACCCCGTCGAGGGTGAGCGTGACCGACACCCCGACCACCGGATGCTCGGCGTGATCGCGGACGGTGGCGAGCACGGCGGAGGTGCCGCCGCCGGTGCCCGCGGCGCGCGGCGCCACGACCGTGCTGGAGGTGATGGCGACCCCGCCCGGGGGCGTGACGGTCACCGTGATGCGCTTGGCGGCGCCGGTCGCGGTCGCGCCCGAGCCGCTGGCGGCCTCGCCGGTCACCGTCGTCTGGACGCGGAAGGGCACGCCGTCGACGGTCGCGGTCCGGTCCGGGGAGATGGTGCCGGCCGGCGTCCCGCCGACGGTGCCGACGCTCGCGTAGGCCATGCGCTGGGCATCCTCGAGCGCGCTGGTGGCCACGTTGCTGGCCACGCTCTGGACCCGGGCGTGGCCGAGCGAGGAGCTGGTGCGGGCCAGGCCCGCGGCCAGGCCGGCCGCCATCAACCCGAACAGGGCGATTGCGATCAGCACCTCGACGGGGCTGAATCCGGCGTTCCTGGGTCGACGGCTCGCTCGCAAGCGGCGCTCCTGCGTCCTTGCTCGCGCCGGGCGGGGAGAGGCCCGTCGCGATTCACACGTGCGGCCCCTCCACGGGCCTCGTGGACCGTCTATCGACGCGAAAGCCCCGAAACTTGAAACGGCATCGGGGTTCTATGCGGGCGGGCTCGCCTCCGCCCGATCGTCCGCGACGCGGCGCACCGTCGCGACCACCTCGGCGGCCGACGCGCCGGGGCCGAGGATCGCCGCCACCCCCGCGTCCAAGAGGATCCGGACGTCCTCGTCGGGCACGATCCCGCCCACCACCACCGGGGTGTCGAGGCCCTGCGCGCGGAGCGCCTCGACCATCGCCGGCGCCAGCGTCAGGTGGCTCGCGTTGTGCATCGAGAGGCCGACCACGTCGGCGTCCTCTTGGACGACCGCGCCGGCGACCGCCTCGGGCGACTGGCGCAGGCCCAGGTAGACGATCTCCATGCCGGCGTCGCGGAGGATGCGAGCGACCACCTTCAGCCCGCGGTCGTGGCCGTCGAGGCCGAGCTTCGCGAGCACGACCCTGGGCGCCGCGGCGGCCACCTCAGACCACCGCCGGCTCGACGTACCGGCCGAAGACGGCCGCCAGCGACTCCACGATCTCGCCCTCGCTGGCGTAGGCCCGCACGGCGTCGAGCAGCGGCGGCATCAGGTTGCGCGCCGGGTCCGCCGCGCAGGCCGCCAGCTCGGCGAGGGCCGCCTCGACGGCTGGGTCGTCGCGGATCTCCCTCGCACGGGCGAGCCGGCCCAGCTGATGCTCCTCGACGGCCGGCTCGATGCTCAGCGTGCCGCCGGACCGCTCGTCGTTGCCCTCGGTGAAGGCATTGACGCCGACCACGATCCGCCGGCCGTCGTTGACCTCGGTCTCGAGGCGGTAGGCCGCGTCGGCGATCCGGCCCACGAACCAGCCGTTCTCGATGCCCTCGTAGACGCCCTCGAGGATCGAGCCGCCGCCCATGTCCTGCAGCCGGGCGAAGATCTCCTCGGCCTGGCGCTCCATCTCGTCGGTCATCCACTCGACGTAGTCCGAGCCCCCCAGCGGGTCCGCCACGTTGGCGATGCCGGTCTCGTGGGCCACGATCTGCTGGGTGCGCAGGGCGATGCGCGCGGCCTTCTCGCTCGGCAGCGCCAGCGCCTCGTCGTAGCCGTCGGTGTGGAGGCTCTGCGTGCCGCCGAGGGCCGCCGCCAGCGCCTGGAGCGCCACCCGGGCGATGTTGTTCTCCGCCTGGCCGGCCGTGAGCGAGACGCCGGCGGTCTGGGTGTGGAAGCGGCAGAGCAGGCTGCGCTCGTCGCGCGCGCCGTAGCGCTCGCGCATCCAGCGGGCCCAGATGCGCCGGGCCGCGCGCAGCTTCCCGATCTCCTCGAAGAAGTCGATGTGGCAGTTGAAGAAGAAGCTGAGCCGGGGGGCGAAGGCGTCGACGTCCAGGCCGGCGGCCATCGCCGCCTCGACGTAGGCGAAGCCGTTGGCGAGCGTGAACGCCAGCTCCTGCGCCGCCGTGCTGCCGGCCTCGCGGATGTGGTACCCGGAGATCGAGACCGGGTGCCAGCGTGGCATCTCCGCCGCCGTGAACGCGATCATGTCGGTGATCAGCCGGACCGACGGGCGCGGCGGGAAGATGTACTCCTTCTGCGCCTGGTACTCCTTGAGGATGTCGCTCTGGATCGTGCCCGCGAGGTCGCGGCGCGCCACGCCGGCCTTCTCGCCGGCCGCGACGTACATCGCCAGCAGGATCGGGGCCGGCCCGTTGATCGTCATCGAGGTCGAGACGCCCGAGAGGTCGATGCCGCCGAAGAGGTCCTCGACGTCCAGCAGGGTGTCGACCGCGACGCCTGCCCGGCCCACCTCGCCCCGCGAGATCGGGTCGTCGGAGTCCCAGCCCATCAGCGTGGGCATGTCGAAGGCCGTCGAGAGACCGGTGACCCCGTGCCGCAGCAGTTCCTTGAAGCGGCCGTTGGTGTCCTCGGCGGTGCCGAAGCCGGCGAACATCCGCATCGTCCAGAGGCGCGACCGGTACATCGACGGGTAGACGCCCCGCGTGTACGGATACTGGCCGGGGTAGGGCGGGTCGCCGTAGACGGGGTCGACCGGGATCCCGGACATCGTCTCGAAGGAGGCCTCGCGCTCCGGCGCCGCCTCGAAGGCGGCCCGCCACGCGGCCCGTGCGTCCTCGTGCTCGGTGGGCTCGGTCAACTCGCTCCCCTCCCCGGGGACCAGATTTCATTGGACATCAAATGATATCGGCAGGAGGGCATAGGATGCACCCGGTGCCGCTCGGGTTCGATCCCATCGCCGAGGCCCGCCGCAACTGGGCGCGCCACGGTTGGGGCGCGCCGGACGCCATGGTCGCGGCGACCTCGATCGCCCGTGCCCACCAGGTGGTGCTGGCGCAGATCGACGCCGCCCTGGCCCCCTTCGGCCTCACCTTCTCGCGATTCGAGGCGCTGGCGCTGCTCCACTTCTCGCGCCTCGGGGCCCTCCCGATGGGGAAGGTCGGCGCCCGGCTCCAGGTGCACCCGGCGAGCGTCACCAACACGGTGACCCGGCTGGAGCGGGACGGGCTGGTGCGGCGGATTCCCGGCGACGCGGACCGGCGGCTGGTGCTGGCCGAGATCACGCCCGAGGGGCGGCGGGTCGTGAAGGAGGCCTCGGCGGCGCTCGCCGCGGCCGAGTTCGGGCTCGCCGGGGTGGGCGGCGGCGAGCTCGCGGGGATCGCCGACGCGCTCGCGGCGGTGCGGCGGGAGGCCGGCGACCTGACCCCGTAGCGGGTGCGGGAGAACGATTTCGCCGGAAGGGTGTGACCTTCCGGGCGTCTCGCGCGTTCCTCCGTCACACGGCCGGCGCGGATGCCGGCCACGAGGAGGACGCCATGAACGAGCGCCGCCGGTCCGAGGCCGGCTGGGTCTCCTGCCCCACCTGCTGGGGGCAGCGGAGGATCCTGGAGAACGAGCGGCTCGCGGGGAGCCGGCGGGCGGTTCTGGTCGCCCGGCCCTGCCCGGGCTGCCTGGGCATCGGGGAGGTGCTGACGGGCGGGCCGGCCTTCGCCGCCGAGCCCGAGCCGGCGGCCGCCGAGGACCCCGAGCCGGCATCGGTGCGCGCGGCGCGCCGGTCCGGCGCCCGCCGGGCGGCCGCCGCGCTGGGCTGCGGCATCGCGTCGGGCGCGGTGGCGGGGTTCGCCGCGCCGCCGGTCGCCGCCGCCGCGCTGGCCGCGCTCATCGCGCTCTTCTGCCACCTCAGCCTGATGGACCGGCCGCTCGTCTGAAGAACCCCTTCAAAACATTTTGAAGGGGTTCTTTCCCCGGGCCTGGGACGATGTCCGGCCATGCGGGGGATCGCGACGATCGGCGTCTACGGGTTCGCCCTCGAGGGGTTCCTCGCGGCGCTGCGCGGCGCCGGCGTGGACCTGCTGGTCGACGTGCGCCGCCGGCGCGGGGTGCGCGGGCACGAGTACGCCTGGGCGAACGCCGGCCGGCTCCAGGAGGAGCTCGCCGGCGCGGGCATCGGGTACCGCCACCTGATCGAGCTCGCCCCGCCGGTCGAGCTGATCCGCCTGCAGAGCCGCGCCGACGACGCGGCCGGCATCGCGCGCCGCGCGCGGGCGGGGCTCGGCGAGGCGTTCCTGGCCGGCTACGAACGCGACGTGCTTCGGCCGACCGACTGGGACGCGGTGGCGGCCTCGTTGGCCGACGCCGCCCTGCCGGCGCTCCTCTGCGTGGAGCGCGTGCCCGAGGCGTGCCACCGGGCCCTGGCCGCGGAGGCGCTGGCGGCGGCGGCCGGGATGCCCGTGACGCACCTGCTGCCGCCCGGCTGAGGCGGCCCCGCCGGTCAAGGGACCGGGGGCCGCCGACGATGCAGCCTTGACGGGTTTCCGACGTGTGCCGTCCGCCAGGCGCGCGGACGCGAGAGGACGCGGGTGCAGATCGAGACCTTCAGCTGGCGACCCGGCGTGGGCTGGTCGACGCCGGCGCTTGGCGCCATCGATTCCGAGCGGACGCTGGTGGTGGCCTTCGGCGATCCCGACCTGGGCGACGATCCGGCGCCGATCCGGGAGCTCGCGGCGGCGTTCCCGCGCTCGACCGTGATCGGCTGCTCGACCGCCGGCCAGATCCTCGGCTCCGAGGTCTCCGACGGCGGGCTGGCCGTGGCCGCGGCGCGCTTCGAGCGCACCACGATCACGCACGCGACCGCCCGCATCGCCGGCGCCGAGGGCTCCCGCGCCGCCGGCCGCGAGCTCGCCACTGAGCTGGCGGGGCCCGACCTCCGCACGGTCTTCGTGCTCTCCGAGGGGCTCCAGGTGAACGGCAGCGAGCTGGTGCGCGGCCTGGCGAGCGTGCTGCCCGAGTCGGTGGTCGTGACCGGCGGCCTCGCCGGCGACGCCGACCGCTTCGCCCGCACCTGGGTGCTGGTGGACGGCGAGCCGGTGACCGGCCACGCCTGCGCGGTCGGCCTGTCCGGGCCCGCGGTGCGGGTGGGGCACGGCTCGCGGGGCGGCTGGGACCACTTCGGGATCGAGCGCCGGATCACGCGCTCGGCCGGCAACGTGCTCTACGAGCTCGACGGGCGCCCCGCGCTCGCGCTCTACAAGAGCTACCTGGGCGAGCTGGCCTCGGGCCTGCCGGCCACCGGGCTGCTCTTCCCGCTGGCGCTGCGCGGCGAGGACGGTGGCCAGGTGGTGCGCACGATCCTGGCGGTCGACGAGGCGACCCAGTCGATGACCTTCGCCGGGGACATGCCCGAGGGCGTCCCGGCCCAGCTGATGATGGGCACGGTGGACCGGCTGGTGGCCGGCGCGGCCGAGGCGGCCGCCGGCGCGGGCGACGAGCCCGGCGACGGGCCGACGCTGGCGATCGCGGTGAGCTGCGTGGGCCGGCGGCTGCTGATGGACGAGCGGATCGAGGAGGAGACCGTCGCCACCCTGGAGATGCTGCCGCGCGGCGCCGCCCAGGTCGGCTTCTACTCCTACGGCGAGCTGTCGCCCGGGGCGACCGGCTTCTGCGACCTCCACAACCAGACCATGACCATCACCACGATCCGGGAGGACGGGGCGGAGTGATCCACCCGCTCCTGGAGCGCCAGCTCCGCGGGTTGGGCCTCGACGCGGGCGCGCCGCCCGACGCGGAGGCCTGGGCCGAGATGCTGCGCCGGATCACCCGGGCCTACGAGGCCTCGGACCGCGGGCGCTACCTGGTCGAGCGCTCGCTCGAGATCTCATCGACCGAGATGCGCGAGCTGTACGAGCAGCTGCGGGCGTCCTCCGAGTCCGAGCTCGCTCGCGAGCGCGATTACGCCGCGGCGCTGGTGGGCTCGATGCAGGACGGCCTCACGGTGCTCTCGCCGGAGGCCGTGCTCACCGAGGTGAGCCCCAGCTTCTGCGCGATGACCGGCTTCTCGCAGGAGGAGCTGATCGGCGTGGCGACGCCCTTCCCGTACTGGCCGGGGTCCGACCGCGCCGTGATCGAGCGCGGCATGGCGCGCGTGCGCGAGGAGGGCTCGGCCGAGTGGGACCTGCAGTTCCGGCGGCGCGACGGCACCAACCTCTCGGTGATCCTCGCCGCCTCGCTGCTGCGCGGCGAGGGCGGGCGGATCGTCGGCTACCTGGCGACGATCAAGGACGTGACCGCGCGCAAGCGGGCCGAGGTGCGCCTGGCCGCGAGCGGCGCGCGCAACCGGCGCCTGGCCGCCGAGCAGGCGGCGCTGCGCCGGGTGGCCACCGCGGTGGCGCGCGAGGCGACGCCGGGCCGGGCCTTCGCGCTGATCGCCGAGGAGGTGGCCGGCCTGCTCGACGTCGACTGCGGGCTGGTCGTGCGCTACGAGGCGGACCGCGCGGTGCCGGTCGGCTGGTGCGGCGCCCACCAGGAGGAGATGCGGCTGGCCTTCCCGCTCGGCGGCGAGGGGGCGCTCGCCCGCGTGCGGCGCACCGGCCGGCCGGTCCGGATCGCCGACTACGGGCTCCTCGCGGACGATTCGGTGGGGCGCATCGCGCTCGCCCGGCGGTACCGGAGCGGCGTGGCCGCGCCGGTCGCGGTGGGCGGGCGCATCTGGGGCGCGGTGCTGGCGGCGACGACGCTCGAGGAGCCGATCGCGGTCGGCGCCGAGGCGCGGCTGGCGATGTTCGCGGAGCTGGCGGCCCTGGCGATCGCCAACGCGGAGGCCCGCGGCGAGATCGACCGCACCCAGCGCGAGCTGCGCGCTCAGAACGGCGAGCTGGCGGTGCAGCGCGCCCGCCTGGAGGCCGCGCTCGACCAGCTCGGCGCCGAGAAGGAGCGCCTGGAGTCGTTCTCGGCCTTCGGCGAGCGGATCGCCGGCGAGATCGCGCTCGGCCCGCTCACGGCGGTGATCCTGGAGGACCTCTGCCGGATCGCCGGCGCCGACGGCGGCACCCTGCACGCCGGCGAGCCCGGGCCCGACGGGTCCCTGCCCCTGGCGGCGACCTGGGGCGCCGCCCTGGCGCGCCGCGAGGCCCCGCGCGCCGAGCTGCGGCTGCCGCTGGGGCAGGGCGCGCGGACGCTCGGGGCGCTGGCGCTCACGCGCGCCGCCGACCGGCCCTTCAGCGACAGCGAGGCCGCGGCGATCGAGCACCTGTGCGACCACGCCGCGATGGCGCTCGCGCACGCGCTCTCGCTGCAGCGCGTGCAGCGCCAGGCCGAGGTGAACCAGTCCGTGCTCGAGACCGCTCACGACGGCTGGGTGGCGGTCGACGACGACGGCCTGATCACCGGCTGGAACCCACGGTCGGAGGAGATCTTCGGCTGGACGGCCGACGAGGCGATCGGGCGGCCGCTGGCCGGGGTGCTCCCGCCGCCCGAGCGCCGGACGGCCTTCGAGCGGGTGTTGGCCCGGCTGCTGGCCGAGGGCGGGCGGGAAGGCGTGCGCCGGCGGGCGGAGCTGGTCGCGCGGCGCCGCGACGGGCGCGAGGTGCCGGTGGAGGTGACGGTCTCGGCGGTGCCGTCCGGCGGGCCGGTGGCGCTGCACGCGTTCGTCCGCGACATCGGCGATCGCCGGCGCGCGGAGCGGCGCGAGGCCGCGCAGCACGCGGTGGCCCGGGTCCTGGCCGAGGCCCCCTCCGAGGAGGCGGCCCGGCCGCGGCTGCTCGAGGCGCTGGGCGAGAGCCTCGGCTGGCGGGCCGGCGCCTTCTGGACCGTCGACGCGACGCGCGACGCGCTGGTCCGCGGCGCGGTCTGGGGGGTCGGCGCGCCGACCGACCCGGCCACGGCCGAGCGCGCGTGGCGCGCCGGCGAGCCGGTGGTGACGACGGAGCGCGGGGGCGAGATCGCCCTGGCCGTGCCGATCGCCGGCGAGGGCGCCACGCTCGCGGTGCTCCAGTTCCGGGGCCCGGGCATCGGCCTGGACGAGCGCGAGCTGCGCTCGACGCTGGCGGCGGTCGACGCCCTGATCGGGCAGTACCTGGCGCGCAAGCGGATGGCGCGCGAGACCGAGCGCCTCAAGGACGAGTTCGTCGCGCTGGTCTCCCACGAGCTGCGCACCCCGCTGACCTCGATCATCGGGTACCTCGAGGTGGTGCTGGACGAGGAGGAGCTCGACCCGGCGGCGCGGCGCTGGCTGCAGGTGGTCGAGCGCAACGCGCACCGGCTCCTGCGGCTGGTGGGCGACCTGCTCTTCATCGCGCGCATGGAGGCGGGGCAGCTGGCGCTGGACGCGGCGCGCCCGATCGACCTGGTGGCGTTGGCCGAGCAGTCCGTGCAGGCGGCGCAGCCCCACGCCGAGGGCGCCGGGGTGACGATCGCGCTGGCCGGCGGGCGTCCCGACGCGCCGTGCTGGGGCGACGCCGACCGGATCGCCCAGGTGCTCGACAACCTGGTCTCGAACGCGCTGAAGTTCACGCCGAGCGGGGGCCGGGTGGACGTGCGCCTGCGCCGCGAGCGCGGCGCGGCGGTGATCGAGGTGGCCGACACCGGCGTCGGGATCCCGGCCGGCGAGCTGGAGAGCCTCTTCCAGCGGTTCTTCCGGGCCTCGACGGCGACCCGGGACAAGATCGCCGGCGTCGGGCTGGGCCTGAGCATCGCCAAGGCCATCGTCGAGGCCCACGGCGGCGCGATCGAGGTGGAGAGCGAGGAGGGCGCGGGCGCCACCTTCCGGGTCCGGCTGCCGCTCGGCGGGCCGGCGCAGGGCCGCCGGGTTTCGGCCGCGGCACCCCGGCTCACCACGCATTAGGCGGCCCGAACCCGCGGGATGCGGGGCACGTGCCCGCCGATCACCCTGGACCTCCGCCGGTGTCGCGCCGTTCCCGGGA
>JAWVEV010000198.1:0-2618 GCA_033856535.1 Miltoncostaeaceae bacterium
GGCTCGAGCCCCTCGCATGCGGCGTAGGGGCAGACGAGGGTCCTCTCAGGGTCATTCCCGATGGGAATCCGGGCGCCGTGGCGCCAGCCTGCCGACCATGACCGAGATTCCTCCCCAGACTCCCCCGGACGAGCCCGAGACGGGCCCCACCCAAGAGGCCCCGCGGGCCTTCGAGCCGCCGCGTGCCGGCGAGCCCGCGACCGCCGCGACCGAGGAGCCGCCGCGGGCCGACCAGCCGCCGCCTGCCCCGGCCCAGCCGAAGCGCCTGCTGCGCTCGAGCTCGGACCGCGTGGTCTCCGGCGTCGCCGGCGGGCTCGCCCGGCACCTGGGGATCGACCCCCTGCTGACCCGGATCGTGCTCGTGGTCCTCACTATCGCGTTCCCGCCGACCCTGATCGGCTACCTGGCGGCGTGGGCGCTCGTGCCGGCCGACGGTGCTCCCGAGAGCGACGGCGAGAACCGCAACCGCATCGTGGCCGTCGTGCTGGTCGGCCTGCTCGTCGTGCTGGTCTTCCCGGTCGTCATGGGGTTCGGCCTGCTCGCCGGCCCGCCCGTGCTCGGCGTCGGGGTGCCGTTGCTGCTGCTGGCGGGCATCGTCTGGCTGGTCGTCCGGGTGCTCGGCGCCGAGGGCGGCGGCTCCGGCCGCCGGATCGCCGCCGCCGCCGGCATCGTGCTGCTCGCCCTGACCGGCTTTCTCGCCGCGCTGACCGCCGCGGTCCTCGGCGCCGGCTGGCTCGTCGCCGCCATCGTCATCGTGTGCGGCGTCGCCCTGATGGCCGCGGCCTTCGCGGGCGGCGCGCGCTGGCTGCTCGCTCCCGCGCTGCTGCTCGCCCTGCCGCTGGCGGGCGTCGCCGCCGCGGACGTGAAGCTCGACGGCGGCGTCGGGGAGCGCGAGTACCGGCCGGCCTCCGTGGAGGATCTGCGCGCCGTCTACGAGGTGGGGATCGGCTCGCTGACGGTCGACCTGCGCGGGGTCGACTTCCCGCCCGGCGACACCCGCGTCCGGATCGACGCGGGCATGGCGGAGGTGCAGGTGCTCCTGCCGCGGGACGTGTGCGTGGCGCCCGACGTGCACATGAGCGCGGGTGAGGCCCGGATCGGCGACCGCCTGCACTCCGGGGTCGGAGTCGACTGGCACGAGAGCCCGGCGGCACCGTCCGGCACCCCGCGCGTGATCCTCGACGCCGACATCGGCGTCGGCGAGATCAGGGCGCACACCTCCGCGTTGCCCGGCGGCGGATTTGACGGCGACGACGAGGTCGATCTCGGCATGGACGAGAGCGTCGCCTGCGCGTGAGCCGCTTCGACCCGGTCTCGTTCGTCGCCGGCGCGGTCATCTGCGCCCTGGGCGTCCTGCTCCTGCTCGACCAGACGGGGCAGCTCGACCTCGGGTTCGCATGGGCCGCGCCGGCGGCGCTCGCCGCGGTCGGGGCGATCCTGGTCGTGAGCGGGCTGAGCGGCCGGCGCTGAGAACATGGCCGGAATGAGCGCTACGGCAACCGCCGAGGTGCGGCGCGATCGCGAGCACGGCATCGTCGCCGGCGTCTGCGCCGGCCTCGCCGCCCGGCTGGGGATCGACCCGCTGATCCTGCGGCTCGCCTTCGTCGTGGCCACGGTGGCGGGCGGCTTCGGGGTGCTGGTCTACGCCGTCCTGTGGGTGGCGCTGCCCGCGGGCTCGCAGGAGCGCCGGCTCCCTCGCCTCGCGACCGAGCCGGGTGCCTGGCACGTCGCGGCGGGCATGGGCGCGCTGGTCCTGGCGGCGCTGCTGGTGGCCCGCAACCTCGGCGCGTGGGTGGGCGACCAGCTCGTGTGGCCCATGGTGCTCGCCGGGGCGGGCGGGGCGCTCATGTGGCGCCAGTCCGGGCGGCCGGTGCCGCGGGCGGCGGCGGGGTCCGCCGCGCTCGGGGCGGCGCTCGTCGTGGGCGGGGCGCTGGTCTTCCTCTACCTCAACGACGCCCTACGGCCGGCGCGCGACGTCGTCCTGGCCGTCGTGGTCGTGCTGGTCGCCGCGGCGATCATCCTCGCCCCCTGGTGGCTGCGGCTCTGGCGCGGGCTCGCATCCGAGCGCGAGGCGCGGATCCGGTCGCAGGAGCGCGCGGAGGTGGCCGCTCACCTGCACGACTCGGTCCTGCAGACGCTGGCGCTCGTCCAGCGGCGCGCCGAGGACCCGCGGGCGGTGAGCAGCCTCGCCCGGCGGCAGGAGCGCGAGCTGCGCGCGTGGCTGAACGGCCAGCGGGCGCCGGGCGCGGGGGACACCCTGGTCGCCGCGCTCGAGCGCGCGGCCGTCGAGGTGGAGGAGGCGCACGGCGTCGCGGTCGAGGTCGTCACCGTCGGCGACCGGCCGCTCGACGAGCGCACCGAGGCGCTCGCCGCCGCCGCGCGCGAGGCGATCACGAACGCCGCGAAGTTCGCCGGCGACGTCGACGTCTACGCCGAGGTCGCGGACGGGCGGGCGCAGGTCTTCGTTCGCGACCGCGGCGCCGGGTTCGACCCGGACGACGTGCCGGAGGACCGCCGCGGCCTGCGAGAGTCCGTCCTGGGCCGCATGGAGCGCTTCGGCGGGCATGCGGCGGTCCATGCGTCACCGGAGGGCACGGAAGTGGAGCTCGTCCTATGAC
>JAWVEV010000199.1:0-6915 GCA_033856535.1 Miltoncostaeaceae bacterium
CGCACGACGGGACCATCCAGGGCTTCGACCACCTGACGCCGGCCGACGAGCTCCCGGTGGACGCGACGCTCGACGGGGCGGACGCCGGGACGTTCGACACGCTGGTGCTGCCGGGCGGGGTCGCGAACCCCGACCAGCTGCGCATGACGCCGGAGGCCGTCGACTTCGTCCGGGCGTTCTGGGACGCCGGCAAGCCGATGGGCGTGATCTGCCACGCCCCGTGGCTGCTCGTGGAGAGCGGCATCGCCGCGGGGCGCACGCTGACCTCGTGGCCAAGCCTCCGGACCGACATCACGAATGCCGGCGGCGAGTGGGTCGACCGCGAGGTGGTGGTCGACCGCGGCCTGGTCACGAGCCGCAAGCCGGACGACCTCCCCGCGTTCTGCTCGGCGATCGTCGAGACGTTCGCGGCGGGCCGCCTCGACCGCAGGGCGGCCTAGGCCGTGGGCGCGCGCGGAGCGGAACGGTCGAGGGACGGCCGTCGCGGCGGCTGGCCCGGCCTGGACCGCGGCTCGGCGAGCGTGGGCCGGAACCGGACGGCGGCGCGGCCGGAGACGATCCGGCTGGCCCCCACCGACGCGGCGCCCGAGGAGGCACGGCTCTGGCTCTGCGGGCTGCTGGAGTGGTCCGACGGGCCGCTGGAAGACGCCATGCTCCTGACGAGCGAGCTGGTCACCAACAGCCTCCGGCACGCGGGGCTCGGCGTGAGCGACTGGGTCGAGATCACGGTCCAGCGCCCGCCGCCGACGCTGCGGGTGACGGTGTGCGACCCCGGGATCGGCTTCGCCCCCGCGGGGGATCCGCGGCTGCCGCCCCCAACGCAGCCGACCGGCCGGGGCCTCTTCATCGTCAGCCGGGTCGCGGACCGCTGGGGCGTGTCGGCCGGCGAGCGCACCTGCGTCTGGTTCGAGATCGACGGCCCGCGGCGGCTGGAGCGGTACCACTAAGGACGAGGCCTCAGGTCTGGCCGTCCCGCGGGAGGGCCGGGCCGCCGGCCCCCTGTACCCTGAGGAAGCGCCCGAGAGGGAGGTCTCGCCGCGACCCGCGCCATGATGGATCGACGCCCGGAGTCAGTCCTGCGGCAGCCGCCCGGCCTCCGCGGTCCGCTCGCGCAGCCACGCCGCCAGCTCGGCGGTGAGCTGCCCGCGCCGCAGCCGCCAGCCCCAGTTGCCGGACCGTCGGCCCGGCGTGTTCATCCGCGCCTCGCTCCCCAGCCCGAGCAGGTCCTGGGCCGGGACGAGCGCCGTGCGCGCCGCCGAGGCGAGCGCCAGACGCACCAGCGCCCGCGCCGGCGCGTCGTCCCGGATCCCGGCCTCCTCGAGCACCCGGGCCGCCTGGGCCCGCTCCCGCTCGTCGAGGGAGGCCCACCAGCCGGCCGTCGTGTCGTTGTCGTGGGTCCCCGTGTAGACGACCGCGTGCTCCGGGTGGTTGGCCGGGAGATACGGGTTGTCGGCCCGGCCGCTGAAGGCGAAGTGGAGCACCCGCATCCCGGGAAGGTCGAGGCCGGTCATGAGGCGCCGGACGGCCGGCGTGATCTCGCCGAGGTCCTCGGCCACCAGGGGGACGTCGCCGAGCTCGGCCCGGGCGGCCTCGACCACCGCGGGCCCGGGGCCCCGGCGCCAGCGCCCGGCCGTGGCCGAGCGCGCGCCCGTCGGCACGCCCCACCAGGCGGTGAAGGCGCGGAAGTGGTCGATCCGCGCCGCGTCGACCAGCTCCAGCGTGCGGCGGAAGCGGTCGACCCACCAGCGGTATCCGGTCGCCCGCACCGCGGCCCAGTCGTAGGTCGGGTTGCCCCAGAGCTGGCCGTCGTCGCTGAAGGCGTCGGGCGGGACGCCGGCCACCAGGTCGTCGCGGAAGAGCTCCGGGTGCGCCCGGGCGTCGGCGCCGCGCGGGGCGACGTAGAACGGGACGTCGCCCATGAGCAGCACCCCGCGTGCGGTGGCGTGCTCGCGCAGCTCGCCCCACTCGCGCGCGAAGCGCACCTGATCCTCGACCGCGCCCTCGCCGGCGAAGCGCTCCCAGTCGCCGATCCAGGCGGCGTGGCGCTCGCGGAAGTCGTCCACCTCGGCGCGGGACACGCGCGCCCGGGGGCGGGCGAGCAGGCCCGGCCAGCCCGCGAAGGCCGACGGGCTCGCGTACGGCGAGCCGTCCTCGTCGGGCGGCCCGAGGGGCAGCACCTGCCACCAGCGCTGGCCGGCGTCGGCCAGCCAATCGACGAATCCCAGCGCCTCGGGGCCCAGCCGGCCCCCGGGCAGCGAGGTGATATGGAGGAGGACGCCGCAGGCGCGGCGCCCGAGGACCGCCGAGCCGAGAGAGGGTGTCGCCGCTGATGCGATCGGGAAAGAGTACGCGGAGCATGGTCGCCACAACCCCGCGCAAGACACCGCCGCGGATCCTCATCGACAACGTCTCGCCGACGGTCGATGGAGGGCGGTATCCCGCCAAGCGCACGGTCGGCGAGCCGATCGTCGTCGAGGCCGACCTGGTCCGCGACGGTCACGAGCAGCTGCGCGCGGTGCTGCGGCACAAGGCCCCGGGCAAGCGCGGCTGGGCCGAGAGCCCGATGAGCCAGATCTCGCCGGACCGCTGGCGCGGGTCGAGCGTCGGGACCGAGCTCGGCCTCCACCAGCTGGTGGTCGAGGCCTGGGTCGACCCCTTCTCGTCGTGGCGCCACGAGGTCTCCCGGAAGCTCTCGGCCGGCCAGACCGACCTGGCGAGCGAGCTCGCCGAGGGCGAGGCGCTGATCGCCGCCGGCCTCCCGAAGCTGAAGGGCGCGGACAGGACGCTGGCCCAGCGGGCCCTCGAGGAGCTGCGCGACCCTCGAAACGGCGCCGACGCGGCGATGGCCGCGCTCGGGCTCGACCTCGAGGCCGCCATGGGCCGCACCAAGGAGCGCCCGGAGTCGATCCGGAGCGCCCCCGTCGAGATCGACGTCGACCCCGAGCTGGCCCGCTTCGGCTCCTGGTACGAGCTCTTCCCGCGCTCCTGGGGCGGCCTGGCCGGCGTCGAGGAGCAGCTGCCGGCGCTGGCCGAGCTCGGCTTCGACGTGGTCTACCTGCCGCCGATCCACCCGATCGGGATCGCCCACCGCAAGGGCCGCAACAACGCGGCGGAGGCCGAGCCCGGCGACCCCGGCAGCCCGTGGGCGATCGGCGGGCCGGAGGGCGGCCACACCGCCGTCCACCCCGAGCTCGGCACGGTCGAGGACCTGGAGCGGCTCACGACCGCGGCGAAGGCGCACGGCCTGGAGATCGCGCTCGACTTCGCGATCCAGTGCTCGCCGGACCACCCCTGGCTGGCCGAGCACCCCGACTGGTTCCACCGCCGGCCCGACGGGACGCTCAAGTACGCCGAGAACCCGCCCAAGCGCTACCAGGACATCTACAACGTCAACTTCGACAGCCCCGACTGGCGCGGCCTCTGGGATGCGCTGCTCGAGGTGGTCGTCTTCTGGGTCGAGCGCGGGGTGACGGTCTTCCGGGTCGACAACCCGCACACCAAGCCGCTGGCCTTCTGGGAGTGGCTGATCCGCACCGTCCGCGGCGAGCACCCCGAGGTGATCTTCCTGGCCGAGGCCTTCACCCGGCCGGCGGCGATGTACGCGCTGGCCAAGGTCGGCTTCAACCAGAGCTACACCTACTTCACCTGGAAGAACGGGCGCCACGAGCTGAGCGAGTACGTGGAGGAGCTGGCGGCGCCGGGCGGCGTGCGCGAGTACTTCCGGCCGAACTTCTTCGCGAACACGCCGGACATCCTCCACGAGTACCTGCAGACCGGCGGGAGGGCGGCGTTCGAGGTGCGCCTCACGCTGGCCGCGACGCTGGGGCCGAGCTACGGCATCTACTCGGGCTTCGAGAACCTGGAGGCCACCCCGGTCCGGCCGGGCAGCGAGGAGTACCTCGACTCCGAGAAGTACGAGGCCAAGCACCGCCGGCTGGACGGCCCGCTGCTGCCGCTGGTCTCGCGCCTGAACGCGATCCGGCGCGAGAACCGGGCGCTGCGGTTCATCGACGTCCGCTTCCTTCCGACCCACAACGACGCGCTGATCGCCTACGCCAAGGGCGAGGGCCCCGAAACGATCCTGACCGTGGTGAACCTGGACCCGCACACGGCCCACGAGGGCCTGGTGGAGGTGCCCGGCGACATCGGCCTGCCGGACGGCTTCCGCGCGCGCGACCTGGTCACCGGCGCGATCTACGACTGGCACCAGGGAGGGAACTTCGTGCGCCTCGACCCGTCCGCGTTGCCCATGCACGTCCTCCGGGCGGAGCCCTGATGGCCCGCGAGACCCGCCCCCGCCGCCCGCGGACGCCCAAGGCCGCCGCGCCCGCGCCGGCCGACGCCGGCCTCGAGCAGGACATCGCGCTGCTCCTCGCGCGCGACCATTCCGAGCCGCACCGGCTGCTCGGCGCGCACCCCTCCCCCAAGGGCGTCGTGATCCGCGCGTGGCGCCCCGGGGCGGCGTCCGTGCGCCTGGTGACCGACGACGGGACCGAGACCGCCATGGAGGCCCGCCATCCGGCCGGGCTCTTCGAGGCGCTGCTGGCGAAGGTGAAGGACGTGCCGGGCTACCGGATCGACACCGAGTGGCCGGACGGGAACGCCTCGAGCGGGCGCGACCCGTACGCCTTCCTGCCGAGCATCGGCGAGCTCGACCTGCACCTGGCCGGCGAGGGCCGCCACCGCGACCTCTACCGCCGGCTCGGCGCCCACCCGCGCGAGCTCGGGGGGGTGGCCGGGGTGACGTTCGCGGTCTGGGCGCCCGCCGCGCGCTCGGTGAGCGTGGTCGGGGACTTCAACTACTGGGACGGCCGCCTTCACCCGATGCGCTCGCTGGGGGCCAGCGGCATCTGGGAGCTCTTCGTGCCCGACGTGATGCCGGAGGCGCACTACAAGTTCGAGATCCGCGGCCAGGACGGCGAGCTGCGGCTGAAGGCGGATCCGCTGGCCCAGGCCGCCGAGGAGCCGCCGAAGACCGCGTCGGTGGTGCACCGGTCCGAGCACGAGTGGCGCGACGCCGCGTGGCTCGAGCGCCGGCGCGCCGGCGCCCCGCACGCCGAGCCGGTGTCCATCTACGAGGTCCACCTGGGCTCGTGGCGGCGGAACCCGGAGGAGGGCAACCGCTCGCTGAGCTACCGCGAGCTGGGGCAGGAGCTGGGCGACTACGTCCGCGACATGGGCTTCACCCACGTCGAGCTGATGCCGGTGACGGCGCACCCGTTCACGGGATCCTGGGGCTACCAGGTGTCCTCGTACTTCGCGCCCACCCCGCTCTACGGCGGCCCGGACGACCTGCGCGAGATGATCGACTCGATGCACGACCGCGGGCTCGGCGTGATCATGGACTGGGTGCCGGCCCACTTCCCGCGCGACGACTTCGCGCTGGCCCGCTTCGACGGCACCGCCCTCTACGAGCACGAGGACCCGCGGCGCGGCGCGCACCCCGACTGGGGCACGCTGATCTTCAACTACGGCCGCAACGAGGTCCGCAACTTCCTGCTCGCCAGCGCCGACTTCTGGCTGCGCGAGTACCACGCCGACGGCCTGCGGGTGGACGCGGTGGCGTCCATGCTCTACCGCGACTACTCGCGCGCCGCCGGCGAGTGGGTGCCCAACGAGTACGGCGGGCGCGAGGACCTGGAGGCGATCTCGTTCCTGCGCGAGCTGAACGAGGTGGTCCACGCGCACGAGCCCGGCACGCTGATGGCGGCCGAGGAGTCGACGGCCTGGCCGGCGGTCTCGCGGCCGACCGACGAGGGCGGCCTGGGCTTCGACTTCAAGTGGAACATGGGGTGGATGCACGACACGCTGGGCTACTTCGCCCGCGACCCGATCTACCGCCGGTACCACCACCACGAGCTGACCTTCAGCCTGGTCTACGCCTTCAGCGAGCAGTTCGTTCTGCCGCTCTCCCACGACGAGGTCGTGCACGGCAAGGGCTCGCTCCTGGCGAAGATGCCGGGCGACCGCTGGCAGCGGATGGCGAACCTGCGCTCGCTCTACGGCTACATGTGGGCGCACCCGGGGAAGAAGCTCCTCTTCATGGGCGGCGAGCTGGCCCAGGAGCAGGAGTGGAGCCACGAGCGCAGCCTGGACTGGCACCTGCTGGAGCGCCCGGCCCACGCGGGCGTGCAGCGCCTGGTGCGCGACCTGAACGGGCTCTACAAGGCCCACCCGGCGATGTGGGAGCTGGACGCCGACCCGACCGGCTTCCGCTGGCTGGTGGTGGACGACGCCGACAGCAACGTGGTCGCGTTCGCGCGCTTCGGCGCCGGCGGCGCGCGGCCGCTGGTGACCGTGGCCAACCTCTCGCCGGCCCCCCGCGACCGCTACCGCCTGCCGATGCCGCGCGGCGGCCGCTGGCGCGAGGTGCTCAACACCGACTCCGAGCTCTACGGCGGCTCCAACATGGGCAACCTCGGCGCCGTCGAGGCCGATCCGGTCCCCTGGGGCGGCGAGGGCCACTCGGCCGAGATCACGCTGCCCCCGCTGGCGGTCCTCTGGCTGACGCCCGAGTGACCGGACCGGCCTGGGAGGGGTTCCTCGGAGCCCTCCCACAGGCCGACGGCACGACGGTCTTCCGGGTCTGGGCGCCCCGCGCGGAGACCGTCGCCGTGCGGCTGGACTCGGGCGACCACCCGTTGGGACCCGTCGGCGAGGGCGTGTTCGAGGGCCGCCCGGAGGCGGTCGCGGGCGACGACTACCGGCTGGTGCTGGACGGCGGGGACGCCTGGCCGGATCCGTTCTCCCGCTGGCAGCCGGCCGGCGTGCTCGGCCCCTCCCGCGTCCTCGACCTGGAGGGGCTGCGGACGACGATCCGCCACGGCCCGCGGATCCCGCCGCGGGAGCTCGTGCTGTACGAGCTGCACGTCGGGACCTTCACGCCCGAGGGCACCTTCGACGCCGCCATCGGGC
>JAWVEV010000200.1:0-6608 GCA_033856535.1 Miltoncostaeaceae bacterium
GTGGGCCCGCACCCGCGAGCGTGTCCGCCGCGCCGTCGCCGACGTGGCCCGCGAGCTGCTCGACCTCTACGCTGCGCGTCAGGTACTCGAGGGACACGCCTTCCCGCCCGACACGTCCTGGCAGCAAGAGCTCGAAGCGTCCTTCCCTTATGTCGAGACGCCCGACCAGGTCGAGGCCATCACCGCTGTCAAGCGAGACATGGAGGCGCCGCGGCCGATGGACCGGCTGATCTGCGGCGACGTCGGCTTCGGCAAGACCGAGATCGCGATGCGCGCCGCCCTGAAGGCGGCGGCCGGCAGCAAGCAGGTGATGGTGCTGGCGCCCACCACGATCCTGGCCCAGCAGCACCTGGCCACCTTCCGCGAGCGCTTCCAGGGGATGCCGGTCTCGCTGGACATGGTCAACCGCTTCCGCACCGCGGCCGAGGTGCGCGAGGTCCTGAAGCGCTTCCGCGAGGGGCAGCTCGACATCATCATCGGGACCCACCGGCTGCTGTCGATGGACGTGCGGCCCAAGGATCTTGGCCTGGTGATCGTGGACGAGGAGCAGCGCTTCGGCGTGGCGCAGAAGGAGGCGCTGCGCCAGATCCGCCTCCGGGTGGACGTGCTGGCGATGAGCGCCACGCCGATCCCGCGGACGCTCCAGATCTCGCTGTCGGGACTGCGCGACATCAGCGTCATCGAGACCCCGCCGGCCGGCCGGCGCCCGATCGCCACCCACGTCGGCGAGCACGACGAGCGGCTGGTCCAGGACGCCCTGCGGCGCGAGCACGCCCGCGGCGGCCAGAGCTTCTACCTCCACAACCGCGTCGAGACGATCGAGGACGCGGCCGAGTCGGTCCGCGCGCTGGTGCCCGAGCTGCGCGTGGCGGTCGCGCACGGCCAGATGCACGAGCACCAGCTCGAGGAGGTCATGATGGCCTTCGTGCGCGGGGAGGCCGACGTGCTGGTGGCCACCAGCATCATCGAGTCGGGGCTCGACATCCCCCGCGCGAACACGCTGGTGGTGGAGCGGGCCGACCTGCTGGGCCTGTCCCAGCTGTACCAGATCCGCGGGCGGGTCGGCCGGTCGGACGTGACCGCCCACGCCTATCTGCTCTATCCCGACGACGCCTCGCTCACCAGGGAGGCCAGCTCGCGCCTGCGGGCCCTGGCGGACTACACCGAGCTCGGCAGCGGCCTGAGGATCGCGATGCGCGACCTCGAGATCCGCGGCGCCGGCAACCTGCTCGGCGACGAGCAGAGCGGCCACGTCGCCGCGATCGGCTTCGAGCTCTACGTCGAGATGCTGCAGGAGGCCGTCGCGCTCGGCGGCGGCGGCGCCCCGCCCGAGCGCGAGGTGCGCGTCGAGATCCCGGTGTCGGCCTACATCCCGTCGGACTACGTGCCGCTCGAGGCCACCAAGATCGAGCTCCACCGGCGCATCGCGCGCGCCGAGGACCGCGAGGCCGTCGCCGCCCTTCGAAGCGAGCTCGAGGACCGTTTCGGTCCGGTGCCCGAGGCGGTCGACGCCCTGCTCGCGGTGCAGCGTCTGCGCGTCGGCCTTCGCGCGGTGGGCGCCGACCGGATCGCCGTGCGGGGCGGCCGGCTCACGCTGACGCCCGTGCAGCTCACCAGCGAGGGCCTGCGCGCGCTGCGCGCGGCGCACCCCAAGGCGATCTACGCCGCCCGGGAGGGCGTGGTGTCGGCACCGGTGGAGGGGCCCGGGCGCGAGGCCCTCGCCGCCGCCGAGCGGGTTCTGGAGGCACTGGTGGACGTGGCCGCGCTGGCCGCCTGAAACCGCTTCACGAGCCGCATCCCACCTTAAGCTCGCGCTAACGGAGGAAGACGAACCCCGTGCTACCATCGCCCGCCGTGCCCCGGAGAATCCGCAAGGCCGCCCCCGCCCTGCTCGTCGCGATCGCACTCGGGACCGGCCTCGCGGCCTGCGGCGACGACGGCGCCAACCTCCCCGCCGGCGTGGTCGCCCAGGTGGGCGACGCCCCGATCAAGTCGGCCGAGCTCGACCGCGCGCTCGCCCAGCGCGAGGCGGACGCGAAGAAGCAGGGGGCCACGATCCCCGCGGCGGGCAGCGAGGGCTACGACCAGCTGCGCCAGCAGGCGCTCGACACGCTGGTCCAGCAGCACATCGTCGACTTCGAGGCGCGCAAGTGCGGCGAGCCGTGCAAGGTGACCAAGGACGACATCGACGAGCGGCTCGAGCAGGTCAAGGAAGCCCGTGGCGAGACCGACGCGCAGTTCGCGAAGTTCCTCGAGGAGGCCGCGATCACCCCGGCCGACGCCCGGGGCCTCATCCGCGCGGGGATGCAGCAGGACCTGCTCTTCGATCACGTCACCCGCGGCGTCCGCTTCACCGCCGACGACGCGAAGAAGTACTACGACGACCATCCGGCCGAGTTCCGCCAGGCCGCCGGCCGCACGGTCAGCCACATCCTGGTGAAGACCAAGGCCGAGGCCGACGCGCTGCGCGCGCAGGCCACGCCGGAGAACTTCAACGAGCTGGCCAAGGAGCACTCCACCGATCCGTCCGCCGCCACGAACGGGGGCGACCTCGGCGAGCTCACGCGCGGCTCGGGCTTCGTGCCGGAGTTCGAGGACGCCGCCTTCAAGCTGAAGGACAACGAGATCTCCCAGCCGGTCAAGACGCAGTTCGGCTGGCACCTGATCCTCGTGCACCTGCGCCCGGCGAGCACCACGTCGTTCGACGACGCGCGCGAGGGCATCATCCGGCTTCAGCTCCAGAAGGCCCGGCAGGAGGCCTTCGCCACCTGGCGCGACAAGGTCCTCGAGGAGTGGCGCGCCAAGACCGAGTACTCGGAGTCGAAGCTCGAGCCCCCGGAGCCCGCGTCCAGCCCGGAGTCCGACTCCGCGGAGTAGGTCCGGGCCGGTGATCACCGTCGTGGGGTTGGGCCCGGGCGACCCGGAGTCGGTTCCGGCCGCGGCGCTCGCGGCGGTGGCCCGCGCCGACCGCCTGCTCGCGCCGCCGCTCGGCGCCGCGCTGGCCGGCGCGCTCGGGCGCGCCGCCGAGCCGCTGCCGCCGCTCGACGAGCTGCCCGACGGCGCGGTGCTGGCCGCGCCCGACCCCGAGGCTCACCGGCTGGCCGTCGCGCTGCCCGGCGCGGCGACCGTCCCGGCCCGGGACCGCCTGCGGGCGCGGGCGATCGGCGCCGGCGTGGCCGCGCTCGCCGGGGTGGGGGAGCGCCTGCGCCGCGACTGTCCCTGGGACCGCGAGCAGACCGCCGCCACGATCGTGCCGCACACGGTGGAGGAGGTCTTCGAGGTCGCCGAGGCGGTGGCCGCCGGCGACCCGGCGCACCTTGCCGACGAGCTCGGCGACCTGCTCTTCCAGTCGGTCTTCCTGGCCAGGCTGCTCGAGGAGCAGGACGGCCCCGACCTGGGGCGCATCGCGCGCGACCAGGCCGACAAGCTGGTGGCGCGCCACCCGCACGTCTACGGCGACGCCGCGGCCCGCGACGCCCAGGGCGTCGTCGACCTGTGGGAGCGGCGCAAGCGCGAGGAGCGGGCCGACCAGGGGATCTTCCACGACCTGCCCGCCGGCCTGCCGTCGCTGGCCTACGCGACCAAGGCCCAGCGGCGCGCCGCCGCGGTCGGCTTCGCGTTCGCCGACGTCGCCGGCGCGATGGAGGCGCTGCGCGAGGAGGTCGAGGAGCTCGGCGCCGACCCGAGCGCGTCGGAGCTCGGCGACGTGCTGTTCGCCCTCGTGGCGGTCGCCGGCCAGCTTCGCGCCGACCCCGAGCTGGCGCTGCGCGGGGCGGCCCTGCGCTTCCGGGCCCGGGTGGAGTCCGCGGCGTCCCTGGCCGGGGCGGCCGGCGAGGACTTCGCCGCGCTCGGCCCCGAGGCGCAGCTCGCCTGGTACGAGCGGGCCCACCGCGCGGAGCCGGATGGCCCGCCGGAAGCCGGGTTGGGGGCGCCAGGGGGCGGGTAGACTCGGCGCCCGCCGGCACCCTCACCCCGGAGCGTCCATGTCAGAGATCGTCCGCGTCTCCGCCCGCCAGATCCTCGACTCGCGGGGCCAGCCGACCGTCGAGGCCGAGGTGGAGCTCGCCTCGGGCATCGTCGGCCGCGCGGCGGTGCCCTCGGGCGCCAGCACCGGGATCCACGAGGCCCTGGAGCTGCGCGACGGCGACCCGGGGTCCTACGGCGGCAAGAGCGTGGGCAAGGCGGTGGCCAACGTCGAGGACGAGCTGGCCACGGCGCTGCTCGGCCGGTACGCGGCCGACCAGGCGGTCATCGACCGCACGATGATCGACCTGGATGGGAGCCCCAACAAGGGGCGGCTGGGCGCCAACGCGATCCTCAGCTGCTCGCTCGCCGTGGCCCAGGCGGCGGCCGCCGAGGCCGGACAGCCGCTCTACCGCTACCTCGGGGGCGCCCGCGCCCACCTGCTCCCGGTGCCGCTGATGAACATCCTCAATGGCGGCGCGCACGCGGACAACTCGGTCGACCTGCAGGAGTTCATGGTCGCGCCGATCGGCGCCCGCACCTTCGCCGAGGCGTTGCGGATGGGGGCCGAGGTCTACGCGTCGCTCAAGAAGGTGCTCCGCGGGCGCGGCCTGGCGACCGGGGTCGGCGACGAGGGCGGCTTCGCGCCGGACCTCGCCAGCAACCAGGACGCCCTCGAGGTGATCATGGAGGCGATCGACGCGGCCGGCTTCTCGGCCGGCGACGAGATCGCGCTGGCGCTCGATCCGGCCACCAGCGAGCTCTACCGGGACGGCAACTACGTCCTCGCCGGCGAGGGCCGCACGCTCGACCGGGACGGGATGGTTGCCTACTGGGTCGACCTCTGCGACCGCTACCCGATCGTCTCGATCGAGGACGGGATGGCCGAGGAGGACTGGGACGGCTGGGTGGCGCTCACCCAGGCGCTCGGCGACCGCGTGCAGCTGGTGGGCGACGACCTCTTCGTGACCAACTCGGTCCGCCTCGCCGAGGGCATCGAGAAGGGGGCCGGCAACGCGCTGCTGGTGAAGCTCAACCAGATCGGCACGCTGTCGGAGACGCTGGCCGCGATGGACCTGGCGAGCCGCTCGGGCTACGCGACGATCGTGTCCCACCGCTCCGGTGAGACCGAGGACACCTTCATCGCCGACCTCGCGGTCGCGACCGGCGCCGGCCAGATCAAGACCGGCGCGCCCTCGCGCAGCGAGCGGGTGGCCAAGTACAACCAGCTGATCCGCATCGAGGAGCGGCTCGGCCCGGCGGGCTCGTACGCCGGGCGCTCGGTGTTCCGCGGCGCGTGAGCTTCGGCGCCGCTCGGGAGCGATGACGGGAGGATCCGGGCCGCGGGAGGCGTACCCCTGGGTGCGCGCCCCGTGGACGGAGGGCGCCGCGCGACCTCCGGAGGGCTCCCGCGCCACCTCGCCTGAAGCGCATCTTCCTCGCCGGGATCCTCACGGCGATCCTGCTCTCCTACATCGGGCCGGTGCGGGGGTACCTCCATCAGCGCTCGGAGCTCGCGGAGCAGCGCGCCGCGCTGGCGACGCTGGAGGCGCGGCGGGACGCGCTCGGCCGGCAGATCGTGGCGCTGCGCCGGCCGGAGGTGCTCGAGGCGCGGGCGCGGGAGCTCGGGCTGGTGCGCCCGGGCGAGCGGACCTTCCTGATCCGCGGCCTGCCCGAGCCGGGCGAGGAGCCGACCGACGCCCCGAAGGGTGACGGGGGCGGCGGTGGGATCCTGGGCTTCATCCCCAACCCCTTCTGACCGACGTGCGGTCGCCGCGCTGCTGGGCCGCCGGCCGGCGGCCGACTACGGCGTGGCCGCGCGCTGCCCGCACGGCGCGCCGGCCGTGATCGAGAACGCGCCGCGCGACGGCTCGGGCCGGCCCTTCCCGACCCGCGACTGGCTGGTCTGCCGGCGCCTGGTCGAGGCGGTGAGCCGGCTGGAGGCGGCCGGAGGCGTCCGCGCGTTGGAGGCCGACCCGGAGATGGCCGAGCCGCTGGCCGACGCGCACCGGCGCCACGCGGCCCGTCACGAGGGGCACCGGGTGGCGGGCGCCGGCGACCCGGCGCACGTGAAGTGCCTCCACGCGCACCTGGCCTTCGCGCTGGCCGAGGGCGGGAGCCCGGTGGCCGACTGGATCGCCGCTCGGACCGACCTCGCCTGGCCGGCGCGCTGCTGCGCCGACGAGCTGTGACGGTGGACGACCCGGCCGTGGCCGCGGCGGCGTTCTCCTGGGAGGAGGGCCGCGACCGGCTGGCGGAGCCGGGTCGCCTGCGCGCCGTCCGCCTCCGGATCGCCGACGCGGTGCAGGAGGAGGTGCGCCGGCGGGTCGGCGTCGCCTTCACCCTGGCCCAGCTCGCCCGGGTCTACGACGACGCGTCGTCCTGGTACTTCGATCTGGCGGCCAGGATCGCCCCGCGCCAGCCCGAGGCCTGGGACCCGGCGGTCGCCCTCGACGGGGCCTTCGGCCTTCACATGCGCCGCGCGAGCGACGCCGAGCGATGAGCCCGGGCGGAGATCGCAAGCCGGCGGCCAAGGCCAAGGGCCCCAGCGCGGCCGAGCGGGCGGCCAAGCGGGCCGAGCGCCGGGCGAAGGCGGCCAGGAAGGGGAGGCGGCGCTCGGTGCCGCTCCTGCTCGCGCTGGTCGT
>JAWVEV010000201.1:0-3174 GCA_033856535.1 Miltoncostaeaceae bacterium
CGGCGATGGGCGAGCGGGTCGTCGAGGTGCTCCGGCTCGCCGAGCAGGAGGCCGCCGCCCTGCGGGCCGAGGCCGACCGGCTGGCGCGCGAGGCCGCGGGCCCCGAGGCCGGCGCGGAGGTCGAGGCGCGGGACCTGGCCGCGCGCGAGGGCGAGCTCGGCGGCCGCCGCCGCCGGCTCGATGAGGAGGCCGCCGAGGCGGCGCGGCTGGCGGGCCGGCTCGGCGCCTGGGGTGAGGGCGAGGACCCGCCGTCCGCCCTGCGGGCCGCGGTCGCCGAGCTGGACGGCCTCGAGCGCGCCTGCGCCGCCGCCGGCGAGGCGCTGGCCGCGGCCGCCCGCGCCGCCGACGGCGCCCGCCGGGCGCGCGCCGACCTCGAGGCCGGCGAGCTGGCCGAGGTGCGCGCGGCCGCAGGCCGGCTGGCCGACCGCCTGGGCGTCAGCGCCGCCTCCCGCGACCTGCTGCCGGCGGTCGAGATCCTGGCGGGGCAGGGCGCGGAGGCCCTTTCGGCCGCGCGCGCCGAGGCCGAGGGCGCCGCGGCCCGCGCCGCGGCCGCCCGCGCCGGGATCGCCGACCGCGGCGGGCCCCTGGGCGTGGCGGCGCCGGATCAGGTCGCGGGCGCGGTCGCCGCCGCGGAGCGCGCCCTGGGCGACGCCCGGCGCGCCCTCGCGGACCTCGAGGCCGCCGCGGCCCGGGGCCGGCGGCTGGCCGGCGAGGAGCGGGCCGCGCGGGCGGCGGCCGACCGCCATGCCAAGGTCGCGATCGACCTCCAGGCCAACCGCTTCCCGCGCTTCCTGCTCGAGCGCTACCGGGAGCGGCTGGCGACCGGCGCGTCGGCCCGGTTGGCCCAGCTCACCCGCGGCGCCTACCGCTTCTCGGGCAAGGAGCCCGACCCGCTGGCGATCGTCGACCGCGACCGCGGCGAGCGGGTGCGCGGCGCGGGCACGCTCTCGGGCGGTGAGCGCTTCCTGGCGAGCCTGGCCCTGGCGCTGGGCCTCGCCGACGTCGCCGCGGCCGCCGGCGGACGGATGGAGTGCCTCTTCCTGGACGAGGGCTTCTCGACGCTCGACGCCGAGTCGCTCGAGCAGGCCCTGGCCGGGGTGGAGCGGCTGGCCGGCGACGGGCGCCTGATCGGCGTGATCACCCACCTGCCCGGCGTGGCCGAGCGGCTGGGCGCCGAGATCCGCGTGACCAAGGGCGCCGGCGGGGTCAGCCGGATCTCCGGCGCCGCCGCCGACGCGCCCGCCGACGACGCCGAGGCGCCCGCCGAGGCTCAGCCCGAGCTCCTGGCCTCCTCCGCCGCCCGGAGCGGCTGAAGCACCCACCAGCCCGCGAGCGGGCACGCGGCCGCCAGCGCGAAGGCCGCCGGCCAGGAGAGCCAGCCCACGGCCGCGCCGAAGGCCGGCGGCGAGATCGCGACCGCCACGAACAGCACCGTGTTCTGGAGCCCGAGCGCGGTGCCGGTGCGGCCGGCGGCGGCGAGCTCGGCCGCGGCGGCGAACGAGACGCCGTTGCCGGACATCGCGAGCACGCCGGCCCCGATCAGGACCGGCACGGCCACTCCGTCCGGCGCCGGCAGCAGCGCCGCCGCGGCCCCGAGGGCCACCGCCGCGCCCAGCGCCAGCCGCCCGAGCGGCCGCACCCGGCGCCCGACGCGGTCGCTCCACGCGCCGGCGGCCACGCGGGCGACCGCGCCGCCGGCCTGCACCCCGGCGAGCGCGAGCGCGGCCTCCACCTCGGACCAGCCACGCTCCTCGTGGAGGTAGAGGGCGAGGAAGCTCAGGATCGCGAGCTGCGCCAGCACCACCAGCGCGGTGCCGGTCGAGAGCCGCCAGATGGCCGGGTCGCGCAGCGGCCCGCGGGCCGCGACCGCCGCCGCCGGCTCCTCGGCGCCGATCGGCGCCTCGCGCAGCCCGATGGCGGCCGCCAGCGACCCGGCCAGGCACCCGCCGGCCAGGCCGAGCAGGGCGGCGTCGACGCCCCCGGCGGAGACCGCCAGCGGCAGCAGCGCCGCGGCCACCGCCCCGCCGGCCGGCGTCGCCATGTGGCGCATCCCCAGCGCCAGGCCGCGCTCGCCCGGCCCGAACCAGCCCACCACCGCCCGCCCGCTGGCGGCGTTCGCGCTGGCGCCGAGCATTCCCACCGCGACCAGCGACAGCGCCAGCGCCCCGGCCGATCCGGCCCGCGACGCCAGGACGAGCGCCCCGGCCGCCCCGGCCAGGCCGGCGGCGATCACGCGCCGCTCGCCGATCCGGTCCGCCAGCGCGCCCCAGGCGATCAGCGTGGCGATGATCCCGACCGTCGAGGCGGCCAGCAGCGCCCCGATGCCGGGGAGCGAGAGGTGGTGCTCGTCGCGGAGCTGCGGCGCGATGGCCGGCAGCCCGAGCTGCACCGCCGAGATCGACGCCTGCGCGGCCATCCCCACCGCCAGCACGACCCAGCGGTACCGCGGCGCGAAGGCCCCGGAGGCGGGCGTCAGCCCCCGTCCGGCGCGTCGCCGGCGCGACCGCCCAGGTGGCGGGCCAGGAACCGCTCGATCGCCCCGTAGGCGTCCAGGCGGTTCTCAGGGCGCACGAACCCGTGGCCCTCGTCGTCCTTGACGATGTACTCCACCTCGACCCCGCGCTCGCGCAGCGCGGCGACGATCTGGTCGCTCTCCACCTTGGTGACGCGCGGGTCGTTGGCGCCCTGGATCACCAGCAGCGGGGCGACGATCTCGTCGACCCGGTTCAGCGGCGAGCGCGCCTCGAGATCGGGCAGCTCCTCGGGGTCGTCCGGGTCGCCGACGTAGCGGTACCAGGTGCTCTCGAGGAACGGGCGCCAGTAGGGCGGGAACGAGCGGATCAGCGTGACCAGGCTGGACGGCCCCACGTAGGAGATGACCGCGGCGAAGAGGCTCGGCGTGAAGGTGGCGCCGACCAGCGCCGCGTACCCCCCGTACGAGCCGCCGTAGATCGCCACCCGCGCCGGGTCGGCCACGCCCTCCTCGACCGCCCAGGCCACCGCGTCGACCAGGTCGTCGTGCATCTTCCCGGCGAACTCGCGCTCGGCGGCGTGGGTGAAGCCCTTGCCGAAGCCGGTCGAGCCGCGGTAGTTGACCTGCAGGACGGCGTACCCGCGGTTGGCCAGGAACTGCGCCTGCGGGTCGTAGCCCCACGCGTCGCGCGCCCACGGCCC
>JAWVEV010000202.1:0-8255 GCA_033856535.1 Miltoncostaeaceae bacterium
CGAGGCCGCCTCCCGCTCCCTGGCCCTGCTCGAGGAGTTCTCGCTGACCGACGCCGCCGACCGGGTCACCTCGGGCTACTCCGGGGGCATGCGGCGCCGGCTCGACCTGGCGGCCACGCTGGTGGCCCGTCCCGAGGTGCTCGGCTTCGACGTCGCCCGCGAGACGGCGCAGGTGCGCGCGCGGATCGGGCTCGCCGGACAGTACGCCGCGGTCGACGGAAACCTGACCGGCCGCGAGAACCTGCGCCTGATCGGGCGCCTCACCCACCTGCCGCGCGCGGAGGTGCGCCGGCGGGCGGCCGAGCTGCTCGAGTCCTTCGGCCTGACCGACGCCGCGGACCGGCCGGCCAAGACCTACTCCGGCGGCATGCGGCGGCGGCTCGACCTGGCCGCCGCGTTGGTGCACCGGCCTCCGGTCGTGTTCCTGGACGAGCCGACCACCGGCCTGGACCCGGCGAGCCGCAGCGACCTCTGGCGGGTCGTGGAGGGGCTGGTGGCCGAGGGGACCACGGTCCTGCTCACCACCCAGTACCTCGAGGAGGCCGACCGGCTCGCCGACCGGATCGTGGTCATCGACCACGGCCAGGCGATCGCCGAGGGCACCGCCGCCGAGCTGAAGGGCCGGCTCGGCGCCACGATCATGGAGTTCGGGATGGAGGACGCCTCGTCGGCGTGGGCGGCCGAGGTCGTCCTGCGCGGCATGGACCTGGACGACGTGGTCGTGGAGGACCGCCGGGTGAGCGCGACCGTCGGCGACGGCGCCGGCGCGATGCTGGTGGCCCTGCGCGCGCTCGACGGCGCGGGGCTCTCCCCCGTCACCGCCGGCATCCGCGAGCCGACGCTGGACGACGTCTTCCTCTCGCTCACGGGCCGGCGGGCCGAGGCGGAAGGGATCGAGGAGGCACCGGCCGCCGCCGGCGCCGAGCGTGAGAGGAGCGCCGCATGACCGTCCGCGTCCCCACCATCACCCTGCCGCGCGGCGCGGCCCAGACCGCCGGCTACGCGGTGTCCGACGCGCTGGCGCTGGCCTGGCGCAACCTGCTCACGATCCGGCGGGTGCCGCAGCTGCTGATCTTCGCGACGATCCAGCCGCTGCTCTTCGTGCTGATGTTCCGGTACGTGTTCGGCGGCGCCATCCACGTGCCGGGCGTCGACTACGTCAACTACCTGATGCCCGGGATCTTCGCCCAGACCGTGGCCTTCGGCGCGATCAGCACCGGGATCGGGCTGGCCGTGGACAAGGACACGGGGCTGATCGAGCGCCTGCACTCGCTGCCGATGGCCCGCTCCGCCGTCCTCGCCGGCCGGACCCTGGCCGACCTGACCCGGAACGTCTTCGTGGTCACCCTGATGGTCGCGGTCGGCTTCGCGGTCGGATTCCGGATCGAGACGAGCGCCGCCCGGCTCGTGCTCGGCGTGCTCCTCCTGCTGCTCTTCGGCTTCGCGCTCTCGTGGGTCTTCGCCCTGATCGGCCTCTCCGTGGCGAACGCCGAGAGCGCCCAGGCCGCCTCGTTCCCGTTCATGATGCCGATGGTCTTCGCGTCGAGCGCGTTCGTCAGCACGGCCACGATGCCCGGCTGGCTCCAGGCGTTCGCCGAGCACCAGCCCCTGACCGCCGCCGTCGACGCGATGCGGACCCTGGTCCTGGGCGGCTCCGCCACGGGCCCGGTGCTGGAGTCCCTGGCGTGGAGCCTGGGCATCCTGCTGGTCTTCGTCCCCCTGGCGGTCACCCGCTACCGGCGCGGGGCCTAGCTCCACCCGTCAGCGAGCGTCGGCGGTGGCCGGCTCCCCCGTGCGCGGGTAGCGCGCCTCCACGTAGGCCTCGACCATGGCGATGAAGTCGTCCGCCAGGGTCTCGCCCTCCAGCGTGCGCACCTTCTCGCCGTCCACGTAGACCGGGGCGCGCGGCTGCTCGCCGGTGCCGGGCAGGCTGATCCCGATGTCGGCGGCGCGGCTCTCCCCCGGGCCGTTCACGATGCAGCCCATCACGGCGACGGTCAGCTCCGCGACGCCGGGGCGCTCCTCGCGCCACACCGCCATCCGGGCGTCGAGGTGGCGCTCGATGGTCTGGGCGAGCTCCTGGAACACCGTGCTGGTGGTGCGGCCGCAGCCCGGGCAGGCGGTGACCTGCGGCCGGAAGGCGCGCAGGCCGAGGCTCTGGAGCAGCTCGGCGCAGACGCGCACCTCGAGGGCTCGGTCGCCGCCCGGCTCCGGCGTGAGGCTGGCGCGGATCGTGTCGCCGATTCCGTCCTGCAGCAGCACCGCGAGGGCCGCCGTGGTCGAGACGATCCCCTTCGCCCCCATGCCGGCCTCGGTGAGCCCGAGGTGCAGCGGGTACTCGCAGCGCGCGGCCAGGTCGCGGTAGACCGCGATCATCTCCTGGAGCCGGCTCGTCTTGCACGAGAGCACGATCCGGTCGGCGCGCAGGCCGATCGCCTCGGCCGCCTCGGCGGATCCCAGCGCACTCTGCACCATCGCCTCGCGCAGGACCTCCTCGGCCGAGCGCGGCTCGGCGCTCTCGGCGTTCTCGTCCATCAGCCGATCCATCAGCTCGGGGTCGAGCGAGCCGGCGTTCACGCCGATGCGCACCGGCTTGTCGTACTCCATCGCGACCTCGACCATGGTCGCGAAGTTGCGGTCGTGGCGGGCGCCGCGGCCGACGTTGCCCGGGTTGATCCGGTACTTGTCGAGCGCCTCGGCGCAGTCCGGGAATTCGCGCAGCAGCGTGTGGCCGTTGTAGTGGAAGTCGCCCACCAACGGCACCTCGACGCCGTGCTCGTCGCGCAGGCGCTCCCTGATCTCGGCCACCCGGGCGGCCGCGGCCCGGTTGTTGACCGTGATCCGGACGATCTCCGAGCCGGCCTCGACGAGCTGGGCGACCTGGGTGGCGGTGCCCGGCGCGTCGGCCGTGTCGGTGTTCGTCATCGACTGGACGACCACCGGCGCGCCGCCGCCCACCTGGACGGCGCCGACGAGGCAGGCATGGCTCGCGCGGCGGGGGGAGGCGCTCACCTCATCGCCCCACGAGCCCGACGCCGCCACGGATCAGGTCGATGTCGTTCTGGATCGCGATGAAGAAGATGATCAGAAGGACGGCCATCCCGACCATCGCGAAGCGGTTGTAGACCGCCAGGCTGATGTGCCGGCGCTTCACCTTCTCGATGACCGCGAACAGGATGTGGCCGCCGTCCAGCGGCAGCAGCGGGAGCAGGTTGAAGATGCCGAGCGCGAGGCTGATCAGGCCGATCAGCTGCATCACCTGCACGCCGTCGTCGGCCACCTCGTCGAAGACGGCGCCGATGCCGACCACGGTGTTGATCTGCTCGCGGGCCTCCTCGCTCACCGCGAGCTGGCCCACCGCCTCGACGTTCAGCCGCAGCACCTGCCAGGTGAACTCGCCGCCCTTGCCGAGGCCGGCGAGCAGGCCGAACTGCTCGGTCTCGCGGGTGAAGGCGAAACCGAGCCGGCCCACGGTCTTGCCGTCGATCTCCTGGCTGGTCAGCTTGACGTCGCGCTCGAACGTCCGGCCCGCGCGGTCGTAGCGGAGGGTGACGACCTGGTTCGGGTGCGCGCGCAGCGCGTCCTGGACGCGGAGCGGGTCGCCGTTCGCGACCACGTCGTCGACGGCGAGGATGCGGTCGCCGGGCAGCAGGCCGATCGTCGCGGCCGGCGTCTCGGTCTGGACCAGGCCGACGGAGGTGGTCACGGGCCCGCTCGGGACGCCGTACCAGTAGATCCCCGAGAAGACGAGGAAGGCCAGGGCGATGTTGACCAGCGGGCCGGCGGCGATCGTCGCGATCTTCTTCCAGAGCGACGCCGCGTAATACGCGCGGGGCTCGACCTCGGGCGGGATCTGCTCCTCCCGGGTCATGCCGGTGATCTTCACGTAGCCGCCGAGCGGCACCCAGCCGACCGCGTACTCGGTCTCGCCGCGGGTGAACGACCAGATCGGGCGGCCGAAGAAGACCGAGAACCGCTCGACCCGCATCCCGCAGAGCTTCGCGACCACCATGTGACCGGCCTCGTGCACGAGCACGAGCGCGATCAGGACCAGCACGAAGTAGACGATGTTCACGCCGAGCAGGTGAGCGCTCCTTCGATGGTGTCGCGCGCAGCGGCGCGAGCGCGGGCGTCGGCGTCCATGACCGCCTCGAGCGTGTCGGCCGGCGCCGGCGGGATCGCCTCGAGCGCGGCCTCGACCACGCCGGCGATGTCCAGGAAGCCGATCCGCTCCTCGAGGAAGCCGGCCACGGCCACCTCGTTGGCGGCGTTCAGCACGGCCGGCGCGGTGCCGCCGGCGGCGCCGGCCTCACGGGCGAGCGCCAGGCAGCGGAAGGTCTCCTCGTCGGGGGCCTCGAACTCCAGGCGCGCGCCGATCAGGTTCATCGGCGGCGCGGGCGGGGGCGGCTCGGGCCAGCGCAGCGCGTGGCCGATCGGCACCCGCATGTCCGGCGGACCGCAGTGGGCGATCACGCTGCCGTCGTCCAGGCGCACCAGCGCGTGCACCAGGGACTGCGGATGCACGACGACCTCGATGCGCTCGTAGCCGAGCCCGAACAGGTGGTGCGCCTCGATCAGCTCCAGTCCCTTGTTCATCAGGGTGGCCGAGTCGATCGTGATCTTCGCGCCCATCGCCCAGGTCGGATGGCGCAGGGCCGCGGACGGCGTGACCTCGGCCAGGTCCGCGGCGGCGCGGCCGCGGAAGGGGCCGCCGGAGGCGGTGATGACCGCCGCCTGCACGCGGTCGGCGGGGACGCCGTTGAGGAGCTGGAAGAGCGCCGAGTGCTCGGAGTCGACCGGCACGAGCCCGGCGCCGGTGCGCGCGCGGGCCGCGGCGACCAGATCCCCGCCGGCCACCAGGCTCTCCTTGTTGGCGAGCGCGACCGGCACGCCCCGCTCCAGCGACGCCAGGGTCGGGCGCAGCCCGGCGGCGCCCACCAGGGCGTTCAGCACCAGGTCGGGCTCGCAGGCCTCGATCAGCGCGGCGAGGTCCGGGTCGTGGGCCACGCTCCCCCCGCCGGCGGCGCAGGCCGTGTGGGCCACGCCGTGCTCGGCGGCCTGGCGCTCCATCAGGTCGCGGCGGGATCCGCAGGCCAGGCCGCAGACCACCATGTCGTCGGCGGCCCCGACGACCTCGAGGGCCTGGACGCCGATGGAGCCGGTCGAGCCGAGCACGAGCACACGCTTCACCGGTCGAGTGTAGCGAGGCTCCGGGGAGACGCCGCCTCCCCGGCCGGCGGTCCGTGCGAGGGGTCCTGCCGGCGGCTCAGGCTCCGACGAGCGCCTGCGCCGTCTCGCAGAAGGCGGCCACGAGGGCCACGCAGGCGTCGAGGTCGTCCGGGTGGCAGGCCTCCACCACCTGATGGACGTAGCGCGTCGGGATCGAGACGCAGCCGGCGGGCGCCCCGTCGCCCGAGAGCTGAAGCTCGCGGGTGTCGGTGCCGCCGCGGGTCATGATCTCGAGCTGGTGCGGTATGCCGCGGTCGGCGGCGAGCCCGACCAGGTGGTCGACGATGCTCTGCGGGACGATCGCGCTGGAGTCGTAGACCTTGACCGCCGCCCCGCCGCCGAGGGCGGTGATGCGCTCGTGCCCCTTCGCGCCGGGTCCGTCGTTGGCCAGCGTGATGTCGATGGCCAGCCCGATCTGGGGCCGGATGCGGGCGGCCGCGACCCGCGCGCCGCGCAGGCCGACCTCCTCCTGGACCGTCGCCACGGCGTAGACCTCGCACTCGTGCTCGGCCAGGGCGCGGAAGGCCTCGATCATCACGTAGAGGCCGGCGCGGTTGTCGAGGCTCTTGCAGGTGACCAGGTCGCCGAGGCGCGCCATCCGGCGCTCCCGCGTGACCGTGTCGCCCGGCCGGACCAGCTCGCGGACGCGCTCGCCGGCCAGCCCCAGGTCCACGTAGTAGTCCTCGAGCTTCGGCGGCTTGCGCTTCTCCTCGTCGCTCATGATGTGGACCGGCTTGCTGCCGAGCACGCCGAGCAGGTCCTCGCGGCCGTGGACGATCACGCGCTGCGCGGTGAGCGTCTTGGGGTCGAAGCCGCCGAGCGGGAGGAGCCGGAGGAACCCGGCCTCCTCGACGTGGCTCACCATGAACCCGATCTCGTCCATGTGGGCCGAGAGCATCAGGCGGGGGCCGCCGCTCCCGCGCCGGGCGACGACGCTGCCGAGCGGGTCGACGGTCAGCTCGTCGGCGAGGGGCCGGAGCTCGCGCACGACGACCTCGCGGATGCGCTCCTCGCGACCGGGCGCGCCGGGGGTCTCGCAGAGCTCGGTGAGCAGGTCCAGGTTCATGGGGCGCAGCCTACGCGAGCCCTCGCGCGCACCGCCTCGGCGAACTCGTCGGCCGCAGCGCTCAGGCGCGGCTCGGCCGTGCCGATCCGGACGGCGTCCGAACCGTCACGGCCTGGGAGGAACCGATGACCCGTCCCCGCGTCCTGGCGTCCACCCTGGCGGCCGGCGCCCTGCTCGCGCTCGCCGGCGCCGGCAGCGCCGCGGCCGCGCCCGAGCCCGGCGGCCATCAGGTGACCGGGTTATCGGCGCCGTCGCGCGTCGCCCCCCGCGCCACGGTCGAGGTGCGCGGCGTCGTCGCCCCCGCGGAGGCCGTGGCGGTGACGGTCCAGCGGCTCGCCGGCGCCGGATGGCGGTCGGTGGCGACGGTGCGGACCGGCGCCGACGGCGCCTTTCGCGCGTCCGTGCGCCTGGGGGGCTCGGCGAGCCTGCGGGCCGTGGCGCGCGCTGCCGACGGCACCCCGGCGGTGGGCCCGCGGCGGTTCGTGGGCGTCACCCGGCGCGTTGCCCTGAACATGACGGCGCAGCAGTACGCGGCGATCGCCGGGCGGCCGTTCCAGGTCAGCGGAGCCGTGGTGCCGGCCGCCGACGGCGAGCGCGCCGTCCTGGAGGGCTCGGTCGACGGCGGCGCCTGGCAGCAGCTCGCGCGGCCGGTCGTGACGGCGGGTCGGGTGGCGGCCACGGTGCGCCCGCCGAGGGGCGGGAGCTGGCGCTTCCGGCTCTCCGTGGCGCCGCGTCCGGGGGTGGACGCCGGGGGGCTGTCCGCCGTGACCACGATGAGCGTCTTCGACGAGAACCCGCACGGCGTGCCGGCCTCGGCATCGCACTACATCGTCCAGGAGCTCTCGCGGTTCCAGCTCTACTACTACGAGTCCGGGCGCCTGGTGCGGGTCTTCCCGGTGGTCTTCGGCAAGCCGTCCACCCCGTCCCCGGTCGGCCGGTTCGAGGTCTACTCGAAGACGCCGGGCCCGGGGCCGGCGTTCGGCCCGTACGCGCTCTGGTACCACGGCGGCTACGGGATCCACGGGACGGACGAGGAGTTCCTGCTCTCGCGCTCGTGGCGGTACTACTCCCACGGCTGCACGCGGAACTACAACGCCAACATCCGCTGGCTCTACCCCCGGGTTCCGGTGGGGACCCCGGTGATCAACCTGCGATAGCCCGCCGGCGCCCGAGGGGGCCGCGCGGCCCGGGGGACGTCCGCGCTCGTATGCTCGGGCGCATGACGCTTCAGCGGATGGACAACGTCCTCATCGTCGTCGAGGACCTCGAGGCCGCCAAGGCGCTCTTCGCCGAGCTCGGGATGGAGCTGGAGGGCCAGACCCTGGTCGAGGGGCCGTCGGTGGACAGCGTCGTCGGCCTCGAGGGCGTCCGTGCCGACATCGCGATGATGCGGACCCCGGACGGCCACGGCCGGGTCGAGCTGACGAGGTTCCACTCGCCGCCGGCGGTCAGGACCGAGCCGGAGCCCGCGCCGGCGAACGCGCTGGGCATCCGCCGCATCATGTTCGCCGTCGAGGACCTCGACGACGTCGTCGCCCGCCTGCGCGGCCACGGCGCCGAGCTGGTCGGCGAGATCGCGCGCTACGACGACGCCTATCGCCTCTGCTTCATGCGCGGTCCCGAGGGCTTCATCATCGGGCTGGCCGAGCGGCTCGGCTGAAGCCTCCGCGCCGGCGCGCCGGGCCCGGCGGTCAGAGGACCAGCAGAACCGTCGCGAAGTAGGAGGCCACCGCCGCGAAGAAGAGGGCGTCGAAGCGGTCCAGGATCCCGCCGTGGCCGCCCAGGATCCTGCCGGAGTCCTTGGCGCCGGCGTCGCGCTTCAGCATCGACTCGAAGAGGTCGCCCAGGTAGGCCGCCAGGCAGATGATCAGGCCCAGGAGCAGCGACTGGAGGTGGGAGATCCAGTCCATGTAGAGGCCGGCGATCCAGACCGACGCGGTCCCTATGAGCAGCCCGATCA